>JBAXAD010000160.1:0-8515 GCA_037142715.1 Paludibacter sp.
GTAACTTACAGTTATGTAGGAGTAAATGGAACAACTTATTCGGCAAGTGCAACACAACCAACCGCAGCAGGAAGTTATACTGTAACTGCAAGTGTGGCAACAGATGTGAATTATAATGCTGCAAGTTCCTCGGCTACAGCGTTTAGTATTGATAAAGCTACTCCAACAATTACAGTAACTCCTGTTGAGACTTATACCTACAATGGTTCGGATCAAGGGCCAAATGCAGTAACCAAAGGCGGCTCAACCGGTGCTGTAACTTACAGTTATGTAGGAGTAAATGGAACAACTTATTCGGCAAGTGCAACACGACCAACCGCAGCAGGAAGTTATACTGTAACTGCAAGTGTGGCAACAGATGCTAATTATAATGCAGCAAGTTCCTCGGCTACAGCGTTTAGTATTGATAAAGCTACTCAAACTATTACCTTCAACTCGTTGCCAACAGGTAAAATAGTAGGTAATGCTGATTTTACCCCAGGTGCTACATCTGCCACTTCGGGAACAAATGCGATAACTTACAGCAGTTCAAATACCGCTGTTGCAACGATAGTTTCTGGCAATATTCATATTATCGGAGTTGGTAATACAACCATTTATGCCGACCAAGCATTTTCGGACAACTACAATGCAGCCACACAGGTAAGTCAAAGTTTAACTGTGGATGGACAGTCTTCTATATCGATAGTTGTTCCTAAAACAGCCACTGAAATTCTGACAAATCCAACAGCCGATGTCGCCCTTTCTAGCACATTGACCATGGATGAAGACAAAACCGTAAAAAATATAACCGTAAGTGCTGCTGGAACAATAAATTTGCCAACATCTAAAGTACTTACTGTTAACGGCAATTTAGATCTAAAAGCAGATTTGACAAGTTCGTTCAGCGTAAATCTCGGTAGTAGTAGTATTTCACTCCCAACAGGTGTGGTACGTTACCTGAAAACCATAGATGATACCAAATGGTATTTTATCTCTTTTCCTTGTAATGTTAACATAGCGAGCATAAAAGAATCGAATGGAACTTCATTGGGCACTTTAGGCATCAATTGGTTTATTAAGTATTATAATGGACAACGCAGAGCCGATAATGGATCTGATGGGTCAAATTGGATTTCCATCACTGCTGCCGATTTGGGTACAACTCCAAACCTCCTTGCAAACAAAGGTTATATTATTGGACTTAGTACGAATACTGGTGTTTCAAAAGAAATAGCATTTCCGTTGGATAAAGCCATTCTTTCGGGCGAAGCTGCTAAAACTTCCATACCGGTAAGTATATATAATGGCTCTGCTACTGCTCCAAACCATGGTTGGAATTTGGTAGGACAACCTTATATTAGTAAGTTCGATGTAGCAGGTGCAGGTGTTCCTTATATTTATTTTGTGAAGACAGGCGGTAGTGGTTACGATTATTATTTGCCAACTGATGGAACCAGAATTGAAAATCCTTTTGGAGCATACTTTGTTCAATCGTCCGGAAATACCTCCGTTAGTTTCGATACATCATCGCGTCAGTCGGTACGCAGTAGTGTAGCTACCAACGTATCGGACAATTTGCAGCTGAATTTCAGCTCAGTTTCAGGTACCGACAGAACGAATATTATCATGGACAATACTATGTCATCGGCTTATGTGATTGGTCAGGATTTGGAAAAATGGTTTGGCTCTTCTGCTGCAGTTTACACACTATTGGGTGGTATTAATTATGCTTTAAATGGCTTGCCTATGACAAGTGTGGTGAATTTGCCTTTGGGTGTTTATAGCCTCAATGGTGGTGCTGCCACCATTAGTGCCAGTGCAAACAATGCGCCAAGCTTATCAAAACTGATTTTGACTGACAATGTATTGCATACCACTACCAATTTGCTGGAGAAGTATTATCCTTACACTGCCACTGCTGGAACCGACAATACTCGTTTCCAAATCACGGCACAACGTGTGGTAACTGATGTCAACCTAACTAGCAACGAACTTGGCGAAACTCAGTTTATGATTACCCCGATAGCTATCGGGGCAAAATTAATGATTAATAATTTGAATACTAATGCAATAGTTCGAGTTTACGATGCTCTTGGTCGCATGTTAGTAAGCAAAAATGTAACCAGCAACGTGATGGAAATCAAGTTGAATGCCAGAGGTATTTATACCGTTCAAATGCAAAATGGAGCAACCATTTCCTCTAGAAAAGTGATATTTTAGAAAATGTTCAGCCGTCAGATTGCTCCAAGCGGTCTGACGGAGTTCTAAATTCGTGTAATTAGTAATAATTCGTATTTTACTTTACTCAATATCAAATTCGACAGTATTATATCAAGAATGGAATACAACTTTACAATAAATACCGATACAAAAATTATCACAGTACGAACATCGGGTGATTTAATTAAAAATGAAGTAGCTAAAATGGATAGGAGTATCCGTACAAAAGCCAAAGAGTTAAATTTCAGCATTCTATTTGATTTTCGACAGTCCAAAAATCGTATAACAATGGGCGATGCTTATTTCTGGTTTACAGATTTTTACGAGGATAACGAAAAGTTATTAATCTCAATCCCTACTGCAAATCTATCAAGTACTGAAGATGAACCTTTTTTTAAATTCTTCGAAACCACTACAAATAATAATGGTATTCCAATCAAAATGTTTCTGGAGGAAGAGCCTGCAATTGTATGGCTGGTGAATAGTTGTAAGAGATTAGTGTTTAATCATACCTTTATTACTCTTTAACAATAAAATGTATTTAAATTATCTAATTTAAATTCGAAATAATTCGTGTAATTCATAAATTAAAACACATTCAAAATGAACAATTCAAATCAAACTGGCGCATTGCTACTTTTAGCTGTAGTATTGGGCGCTGTGGTATACGCCATCATGTTTTTTGGCTTAAATATGGAACAAACTAATATGTCGGCAAGTTTTGGACAATTGTCCAAAAATAACTCTGTTAACTTGCTTTCCAATAATACTACTGTGGTAGATTTCCAGACAAAAGAAATTCGTTCCGATATTTCGGGGGTTACTGTGCCCGTTCACAAAATGAAAAGTACTTCGGGTGGCGATTATACCCAATCTTCAAATCCTGATTTTCCATCTACTAGAGTAGACCAATCGAATGGGCTGAACTTGAACGAGACAACTTCGTCTAATACCCGTACCAATTCAAGTGGAAATTACGCCCGAAATCAATCGCAGTTCTTTGCCTTTGGAAACTCCGATGTGCAGTATATTTCTAATCAACAAAATCCAACAAAGTCCGACATCAATGCACTACTTTTGCTCGATACACATGCAGCTGAAACTGCCATGACAAGTCAAAGTCAGCAAGGCTCGAAACGTGCCACATCCGCATTGGCAGCCAAAACGGCCTCCGTTTCCACCAGCCTCACCGATAGCAAATCGGCAAAGAAAGTAGGCAGCGGTAGTAATCCAGGCGAACCTACATCAGGTGGCAGCTTGCCTGTGGGCGATGGCGTTTGGATATTGCTTGCAATGGCAGGAATATTTGCGTCCAACCGCTTTTTGGGCGGTTTGACGCATTAACTTAGCGATTATCGGCAGTGCGACTTTAAGTCGCGCCCCCGAAATAAGAGACCACAATCCACCTGTATCATACCAATTTTGGCAATGAACAAACTCTCCCTCAAACATTATTTTGCCATACTTCCGATTGTTGCTAGTGCAATTGTTTTATTGGTCAATCCCGTTGAAAAGGAGAGTTGGTTCATTGCTTCCCTAAAAAGCAGTTTAAATACAAATAGTCATTCATTATCAGCTATATACACATCGGTTGAACCACTTGATTACGCTTCCAACAATACCGAGTTGCCGAGTTATAAAGCTAAGCAACTCAAGAAAATGGCTGAATTTCAGGGCACAATTCAGGAGGTGGATTTTCCAATACTTGCGAAGCACGAAAACACAAATCAAGCAGCAAAAGAAGACTTGAAAGTTGAGGATAAGTCAGCGATCAATGTATCGTACGGCCACACTCAAGCCCATCAACCGGAAGCTTATTCTACAGATAATCATGCTATTTCAACCCAATGCTTATTTTATCAAATATCCAGAATCGCATCCCAGATCAGTGTGGTAGCTCTCGATGCAGGTATTTTCAGACCAACATCACAGTCAGCCTCCAACAACTCCTCCAATTCCTTTTTGGCAAACAACACTTTGAGCATTTCCACCGATTTGTCGGATGCCAACTCACCCATGCTCGTGGGTGGTGACAGTAATCCGGGCGACCCGGGAATTCCGGTGGGAGATGGAACGTTGCTAATGCTACTCATGATGTTGACATATAGTTTAAAAAAATCAATCGTTTTAATCAATCGTTTTAACTTTAATGTATGACTGTTCAAGAATTAAAATCTGCCTTTGTTTTTGCATACCACCACGAACCTGATAATATTTATTTTGCACCTGGACACATCAATCTTATTGGTGAACATACTGATTATGATGCCAGAAAAGTAATTCCTAGCCTAAGTTTTGGAATATATTTTTTGATAAGAAAGAACAACGAGAAATATGTCAAGTTTTGGTCATTGAACGAGCCTGAAGCCATTAGGTTGGAATTAAATCAATTGACTAGCCCGCTTGTCAAAACATGGGTACAATATCCACTCAGTGTTTTTGCTGAATTCATTTCGCAAGGTTTTGAGTTCATTGAAGGATTTGACATCCTTATTTGGGGTAATGTACCCATTGATGCAAATTTTTCTACCGCCAATGCACTGAAAGTTATTACAGCTTATGCATTGAACAATCAATTAGGTACAAATTTTATAACAACAAGTATCGAAGAAATTACAGGGAAAACCGAACATGAATTTGCATTCGTGAATTATGCTGTGCTGGAACAACATCAGACATCAAAAACACCAAAAGATGACATGCTCAATTTGAAGTGTGATTCACTTCAGAACAATTTCCTTCCTCTAAAAATGGAAGGTATGAAAATCATAATTTCAAATACGCACACACCACATAGAATTGACATAATTTCTGATAAACTACGAAAAGATGACTGTTTACTGGCAGTTCAGCAATTAAACAAGGTTCGTCCATTGAAATGTTTAACGGAGTTGACAGAAGTTGAATTCAAATCAATCGAAACATTCATTTCCAACCCAGTCGCATTAAAACGTGCGCGTCATATTGTCGGTGAAGTGCAACGTTCTAAAGATGCAATAAATGCTTTAAAAGATGGTGACTTGGTTCACTTTGGCCAGTTAATGAATACCTCACACGATTCATTGCGAGATAATTTCGAGATTGTTAGTCCTGAAGTTGATGCAATGGTAGCCGAAGCAATGAAAATTGATGGTGTTATTGGTTCGCGAATGACAGGTTCTGGTTTTGGCGGCTGTACCATTTCACTTGTAAAAGAGGAAGCGATAGATACATTTATCAAAAGAATTGGTGCAATTTATGAAACCCATACAGGCATAAAAAATCACTTCTTCATCGCCGAAATAGGAGATTCTGCTTGTAAACTTTATTAAAATACTAAATACATGGCAAGTATTTCGGAATGAAAGTAGTAATCTCAACTTTGAAAATCATATAAACTTAATTTTACCGTTCTAAAAAAACTATAATACATAAACTTTTTCCTATTGGCGTAAGTAAACAAATAGGGGATTGGGTAATAATTGGTAATGGTTAAAACCTTTTAATCCAATTTTTACCACGAGTAGTAAATCATTTAAGTATTCAAAATATTTATTGATATGTTTTCTGAAAGCATTATTCAGAGAACCAGACTTGTAACTCGTAACTATTTACTTGTAACTACTTATCTTAAGCTCATTATGAAATTATTTCCCAAATTTATCATAGAAGAAGAAAATCTGATACTTAAGATGGTAACGAATCACAGAGACATAGCAACCAACAAATCAAAAGTAACAGGCGGAGGTAACTACATCTTCGATATTGAAACAAATAGTTTTATGTTATACGGTGAAAGCTATGAGTTTGGTGCTTCAAAAATCGAAGATATAAAAAAATGCATTGATGAAGGAAAAGTTTATTTAAACGACGCATTGACTATTTCAATTGCAGGTAAAAATAATTTTTCGTTTTATAATGGTACTGAAATAATTAAACTTTTTGTTTGCGCTTCAAACCATTAAAATTATTATTAGTTTAGTTTGTTTTTTTAAGGTCGGAAAGAATGTTTGATAAATCAATAATCAGACATTCTTTCTTTTTTCAGGATGTTCGTACCTATAGCTATCGGTATCTGATTCGGACAATATTCATGACGCAGGGTGGCTAACTATGCGTAATCCAAATTGATGTGAGTATAACTTTGATAATTACCAAATGCCCAACTCTCTCATCTCACAGAGATGCGTATCATTATGTAACATCTTACCCTCGTTTTTCCAAAGTTTAAGTGATAAACCTAAATACTCGTTCAATTTACAATCAATTAAATATTCTTGTTATATTTTTTGCTACTTTGAAATTTTATACTACTTTTGCAACAGATAATAGAAATCAATCGATTCAACTTAATCAACTAAAAATCAAAATTATGCTATCCAAAAACATCCGCTCACTGCGTGAAAAATTGGGTTACACACAAGCACAAGTAGCCAATTACCTTGGTGTTACCGCATCGGCCGTCAATCAATACGAAAACGATGCAAGAGCCATATCAACCGAAGTTGTTAGTAAATTATCCTTACTCTTCAGTGTTGAAGAGTATGAGCTTTATCAAGAAAATCCTCAACAACAACAGATTTTATCTGCTTTTGCATTTCGTGCCAACCAACTGGTTGAAGCTGATTTCAAAAGTATTTCAGCATTCAAAAAAATCGTTTTAAACTACTTTCACTTATCTGAAGCACTTAGTCATGAGTAAACGTAGCGACAGCTTGGAATATCTCGCTAAAAAATTCAGAGAGGAAAATGCTTTGAATGAAAAAGAACCTATTCGTATTAAAAGCATCCTGCAAAAAAACAACATCTTAACCGTTTATCGCCCATTAAGTTCAGATTTCTCTGGAATGTCGATAAAAATTGATGTAGGTGGAGTGTGCAAACGATTTATGCTTATCAATAGCGAACATTCTATTGGCAAACAGCACTTTACGATTTGTCACGAATTCTATCATTTGTTCTATCAGGAAAACTTTTCTGCAGAAATTAGCATATCTGGAAAGTTTGACAAACATGGAAATCCAGAAGAATATAATGCAGATTTGTTTGCAAGCTTCTTGCTTCTTCCTCATTGGGGCGTTTGGGAATTAATTCCGGAAAAAGAAAATGCCAAAAACAAAATATCAATTGCAACGCTTTTGTCAATAGAGCATTATTATGCCTGTTCTCGTTCCACATTATTATATCGCTTATTGGAGCTGGGATTAATAGATGAAAATTTTAAAGAACAGTACTCAACTGGTATAAAAAATAGTGCCCGAAAATTAGGATTTAGCACTGATTTATATGAAAAAGGGAATGAAAACGAAGTAGTTGGAGACTATGGTACTTTAGCCTATAATGCATGGGATAAAGGCATTGTTTCTGAAAGCACCTACTTATCATTACTAGAAGACCTCGGGGTAGATATTTCTAAAATCTTTGAAACTGAAAGTGAGGATGAGTGTGCAAAATAAAATAATACTGCTGGATAGCGATGTGATTTCACATTTTATTGCCAATAATTGTTTAGATGATTTACCAAAAATATTGGCACCTCACCAATGTGTTGTAATCGACTATGTGTATGCTGAGATAGCACGTAGTCCCTTTCGTAAGGCATTTTTAGATAGCCTTATTGCAAATAATAATGTTCAGTTAATGCCATTTCCCAACTCAGATTTAGTAATTAAAGTGGAATTTGCTCAAATTAAGAAAAAAAATTATTTGATTGGAGATGGAGAAAGAGCATGCATGGCGGTTGCTAAACACTATAACAACATAATTGCAAGCAGTAACTTTAGGGACATAGCACCATATTGCCAATTACATGGCATTTTCTATTTGGGAACACTAGACATTCTTACCGTTGCGGCAAACAAGGGAGTTTATGATGAAACCCAATGTGATACTTTTATTCAAAATGCTATCTCAGTCAATAAAGCAAGATTTCCGAAAGGAATAACACAAATGAGATACTACACACCACCCGATTTGAGTTTTGTTGAGGTATAAAACAGTAAGACTTCAGTTATTAATTATTTGGAATTTTATGACCAAAATAGAATATTGAAGGAAAATAAAATCAGTTTAGTTGCGGTGAAAAATCGCTAAAACCAGCTACAGCAAAGGCTTTGATGCCCTCCGCAACCGCAACTCCGCAACCAAGGGTATTTTTGAAATTCTAATGTTAAACCATATTCTATTTTAGATAGCAATAAGGAAAAAAAACGGAAATTTAACAGCGAAGAAAGCGGTCAGGTTTTACCTGAAAGTAAATTACAGGCAGCTCCGCAGGACAAGTCCCCAGCCTGCAAAAATCCCCACCATTCGTACCTCATGGCTTGCACGGTCT
>JBAXAD010000161.1:0-8477 GCA_037142715.1 Paludibacter sp.
GGCATGATAAGCCAATTCTAACAAATCCTCATTGTCCAAAGGCTTCAAAACATACACCTGACAGCGGGAAAGGAGCGGAGTGATGACTTCGAAGGATGGATTTTCGGTAGTGGCGCCAATCAAAGTTACCGTTCCGTTTTCTACAGCACCGAGCAAGGAATCTTGTTGTGATTTGCTGAAACGATGAATTTCGTCGATAAACAAAATGGGATTACCGCCTTGCGAGAAGAATCGATTGGATTTGGCTTTTTCAATCACTTCACGCACATCTTTCACGCCCGAAGTGACTGCACTGAGCGTATAAAATGGTCGGTCCAGTTTGTTGGCAATAATCTTGGCAAGCGTGGTTTTGCCAACTCCCGGAGGTCCCCAAAGTATAAACGAAGCCACACGACCCGATTCAATCATCTGGCGCAGAATGGCTTTTTCGCCAACCAGATGTTTCTGGCCTATGTAATTGTCGAGGGTTTGTGGGCGGAGGCGTTCGGCTAATGGTGGCATGAAATTATAGTTTTATGGTTGTACAAATGTAAGGAAAAATTACCATTCAAAATACTGTGATTTTTATCATTGACATAATTTTTTTTGGGATTCAAATGATATTGCCTTTTTTTTGGAATTATATAGGAAATCCATTTATATTGAATTCTTTACAACAAAAGCCATATTGTTGTTTTGTAATTTTATATTTGGAGTGTAAACACTCTGTTAAATCGCCGATAAGTTTTTTTTAAAATAGAGAATTGTCCCCTCAAGTTTCCTAATTTCGAACTGTTTATTTACTCTTTAACTAGCATTTAGCTTAAAAATGTGCTGTATATTCGTGTTTTTTTACGACCTTTGCACCCCAAATACACTTATAAAACTTTGAATGAAAACAAATAATGAAAAATGGCAAGGAAGTTCGAAAGGAAAATCGACTACTGGTGCCGGCCGTGATGGTAAACCGTTTGAAAAACGCGATGTGAAATCGATATTGAAAGGCTCAAGAGGAGCCGCAAAATTTGGTTCTGATAAACCAAGTTCCGGGGGTGCTGATTATAAAAAAAGAGATGATAGTCGTCCTGCATATGGCGACAGAAAACCTTACGGAAGTTCGGATGCAAAACCTGCTTATGGTGACAGAAAACCTTATGAAAACAGAGATGCGCAACCAACAGGTGATCGCAGAAAATTTGAATTGAAAGATGGTGGTCGCGCTGCTTATGGTGATAGAAAACCGTACGAAAGTAGAGATGCTAGACCTTCTTTTGGAGATAGAAAACCTTATGTAGGCGGCGGTGATAAACCTGCTTATGGTGATAGAAAACCAGCTTTTGGTAGTGGCGATAGTCGTCCTGCTTATGGCGACAGGAAACCTTATGTGGGTGGTGGTGATAAACCAGCTTACGGAGATAGAAAACCAGCTTTTGGTGATAAGAAACCATGGGAAAACAGAGATAGCAAACCAGCTTATGGTGACAGAAAGCCTGCTTACGGAGATGCAAAACCTGCTTACGGTGACAGAAAACCAGCTTATGGCGACCGCAAACCCGCTTATGGCGATGCAAAACCAGCTTATGGTGACAGAAAACCTTTTGGTGGTCGCGATAGCAAACCATCATTTGGACCTCGCAAACCTTTTGATAAGGACGCCAGACAAGATAATTTGGACAGTAACGGGGAGAAAATTTACGGCCGTCCACAATTTTCATCAAGCGATGAGCCTACTGGAGCAAAACTAGCTTTCCAGAAATTACCAGAAGGAACAAGGTCTGAATATAAGGAAACACGCTACGACAATAAAAAGGACGGTGTAACTTTCCGCAAACGTAGTGACGACGGGTATGACCCAAATGCTAAATATAGCAATAAGAAGCAATTAGAATATAAAAAGGTGATGGCAGATTTAACTCAGCCATTGCGATTGAACAAGTTTTTGGCAAATGCAGGAATTTGTTCTAGACGTGAAGCCGATGAATATATCAAAGCGGGCGTAATTTCGGTGAATGGTCAAATCGTTACTGAAATGGGTGTGAAAGTGTTGCATACCGACAAAGTGATGTTCCACGAACAAACCGTACAGTCAGAGAAAAAAGTTTACTTATTGCTCAACAAACCAAAGGATTGCGTAACAACTACCGAAGATACACACGAAAGATTGACTGTTCTTGATTTGGTGAAAAATGCTTGTAGCGAAAGAATATATCCCGTTGGACGCTTGGACAGAAACACAACTGGGGTTTTACTCTTGACCAACGATGGTGATTTGGCTTCAAAACTAACGCATCCAAAGTATGATAAGAAGAAAATCTATCATGTGGCGTTGGACAAAGCACTTGAAGAGGCAGATTACAATACCATTTTGGCTGGAGTTTCTTTGGATGACGAAATGATAGCTGCCGATGCACTTGAATTTGTGAAACAAGGTGATTTAAAACAAGTTGGGATAGAGATTCACTCAGGTCAAAACCGCGTGGTACGTCGTATATTTGAAAAACTGGGTTATAAAGTGATTCGTTTGGATCGTGTTTTCTTCGCAGGACTTACCAAAAAGAGTCTTCCACGTGGAAAATATCGTTTCTTGAACGAGCGCGAAGTGAATATGCTTAAAATGGGTGCTCACGCTTAAATAATACATAATTGAGAATACATAATTCGTAATTAAACTACAACTCCTCTGCAACTATTGTAGGGGAGTTCTTGTTTTATTGCAGTAATAGAATTCATGCTCATACAACATTGTTGTTAAATTATTTTCCCCAATAAAATGAAAAAGGTTGTTATTGCCGGAGGAACCGGATTTATAGGCACATATCTTGCAACACGTTTCCGTGAAATAGGTTTTAAGGTGTTAATCGTGTCAAGAAACCCCGAACATGTTTCGTGGTTGCCCAATGATTTGCAACTAGCTGTAGAAGGTTCAGAATTGGTCATTAATTTGGCTGGAAAAACCATAAACTGTAGACACAATGCAGTCAACCGTAAAGCTATTCTGGAATCGAGAATTAAAAGTACAAAATTGATTGGCGACGCAATTAGTGCATGCAATGAACCTCCAAAGTTATGGGTAAATGCTAGTGCATCTGCAATTTATAAACCGTCGGAAGAAAAAGCCATGACTGAAGACGAAACCGATTTGGCAACTGGATTCATGGCAGATGTTGTTAGTAAATGGGAAAGTGCTTTTTTTGAGTTTGAGTTGCCCAAAACTCGTCAGGTAGCATTAAGAACTTCTGTGGTGTTGGGGAAAAATGGTGGTGCATTGAAACCGCTAGCTACATTAAGTCGGTTGGGATTAGGTGGCAAACAGGCTGATGGAACTCAGATTTTCAGTTGGTTACACATTGAGGATTACTTCCGCATTGTTCAGTTTCTAATCAAGGAAACCACTATTCAAGGCGTTATCAATTGTACGTCTCCAAATCCATTGTCGAATAATGATTTTATGACTTCGCTACGTAATACTGTTTCTGCACTTTTTGGTATTCCCGCACCGCGATTTGCAATTGTAATTGGCGCTAGATTAATAGGTACGGAGCCTAAATTACTTCTCGATAGTTCGTTTTTGCTACCAAAGCGACTCGTAAATAGTGGGTTTAAATTTGCATTCCCTACAATTGATAAGGCGTTAGCAGATTTATTGAAATGATTACCAGTTGATTGAGACAGAACCTTGTTCCTCAAGATATTTATTTGCCAACGAAAAATGAGAGTTCCCGATAAATCCACGGTAAGCAGAAAGAGGTGAGGGGTGAACTGATTTCAAAACCAGATGTTGGTTTGTATCAATAAAATCACATTTCTTTTGGGCATACGAACCCCAAAGCATAAACACAATATGTTGCTTTTGTGCTGCTAATTTGTGGATGACTGCGTCGGTAAATGTTTCCCAGCCATGACCTTGATGCGAACCTGCGGCATGTGCCTGAACTGTCATGGTGGCATTTAGTAACAAAACGCCTTGCTGTGCCCAGCGAGTTAAATTTCCGCTAAATGGTGCTGGAATTCCCAAATCTCGGTGAATTTCCTTGAAAATATTCCTCAATGATGGTGGGAAAGCTACTCCATCATTTACAGAAAAACACAACCCATGTGCTTGACCTTCTTCGTGATAAGGATCTTGCCCAATTATTACCACTTTCACATTGTCTAGTGGACATTGTTCGAAAGCATTGAAGATGAGTCTTTTTGGTGGGAAAATCTGTTTGGAATCATATTCCTTTTCTACAAAATCTGTCAGTTTTACAAAATATTCTTTGTCAAATTCAGATTGAAGGAACTCTTTCCAAGAAGGTTCAATATTTACGTCCATTTTTTTGGTTGGTAATTGATACTATTTAAAACTTTGAGAACGTTTTAGTTACAGTTTTTCATAATCAATACTTGTATAGTTCTGCGTCAGCTGACGGATTAGGAGTTCTTAGTGGTCACTGCCTCTTTCAATTGTCTCATTGCCTGCTCCAAAATACTTCTCGGACATGCAGTGTTCAGCCGTAAATGATATTCACCTCCTGGTCCAAAAATGGTTCCTTTGTTCAAACCCAATCCGGCTTTGTGAACAAAAAAGTCCTGTAAATCATCGGTTTCCATTCCCAAATCTTGACAATCTAGCCACAATAAATAAGTTGCCTCTGGCACCATAGGTTTAATTTGAGGAATGTTGGTTTTGAGGAAATTAATCACGTAGTCGATATTTCCCTCCACATATTCAAGCATTTGTTTTCTCCATTCAGCTCCTTTTTCATAAGCAGCTTGTGTGGCTACATAAGCAAAAGTATTTCCACCAGTTTGCTCTATTCTTTCCAAATAATTGACATACTTGGCACGTAAATCTGAATTTGGGATAATGTATGACGAGCTCACCAAACCAGGCATATTGAAGGTTTTGGTTGGCGCCATAAGTGTCACGCTAATGTTGGCAGCCGTTTCAGAAACACTGGCAAAAGGTATGTGTTTTCTGCCTCGCAGAACTAGATCTGAATGAATTTCATCCGAAATAACAACTATGTTATTTTTTGCACATATTTCTGCCAATCGGATTAAAGTTTCAGCACCCCATGTCGTTCCACCTGGATTGTGCGGATTACACAATATGAACATTCGCGTTTTGGAAGTTATTTTCTGTTCCAAGTCTACGAAATCCATTTCAAATCTGCCATTCACTTCTTTCAATTGATTGAAAACCAATTCACGATTATTATTTTTGACAACGTGGATGAATGGATAATAAACCGGTGGCTGAATAATGATTTCATCGCCCAATTCGGTATATGTTTCAACGGCGAATGCAATTCCCGATACAATTCCGGGAAGGAATCCAGCCCATTGTTTTTTTACTTCCCAGTTGTGAAGTTCTTTAATCCAATTGGTTAGAGCTGGAATAAATCCCTTAGGCAGTTTAGAATAACCTAAAATAGGATGCTCACAACGCTCACGGATGGCATCTAGAATGAAATCGGGTGTGCGAAAATCCATGTCGGCAACCCAAAGTGGCAATACGTTTTCTGTTCCAAAAAGAGCTTTGCAACGTTCAATTTTTATGGCATCGGTATTATGGCGATCAATTATTTCATCAAAATTATAATTCATATTTGTAATTTGAAAATGTACATAATAAATGAAAGGAGATTATCGAATTATATCTTCAATCGGTTTGCCAATGCTGGCATTCGGCATTGGAATATTTAATATTCTTGATATTGTTGGTGCAATATCGGTTGTTTTATAGGAAGTTATCACTTTCTGTGGAGCGATTTTCCCTCCAAGGAAATACAAAGGCGTGTAGGAAGTTATGGCATTTGATTCTCCCACAGGATTGTTTTTATCGTCCACTTCCATCCATCCAGGTAGTAAAGTAATGATTATGTCGCCAACACTGTTTTTATTTGTCGAGTTTCGAATTCTGTCCAAAATGCCGCTTCCATTGCCACTGTAGTTCAATACCTGCGAGGATGTAAATGCAGCTTGAATGCCTTCAAACTCAAGCATAAAGTCTGCAATGGTTTGTTGCAGTTCACGGAAGTTGACTTTTTTCTCTTCAATCTTTTTTTTGTTGAGATAAATATTTTTGGCATAATAACCCTCTATCCAGCGTTCCTGACCGTAAACTGCCATTAAGTACGTGCTGAGCAGTGCCATAGAACGATTGGCATTAAAATAGCCTGCTGGAATTTTATTTTCTCCCAAGATGGTGGGTGAATGCACCGCGGTTTGATTGCCAAACATGAATACCAAAGTTTTGTCCAATCCTATTTTGCTGTCCACATTTTGAAGAATACTCTGTATCTCTTTGTCTAATCGGAGGTAAATGTCTTCTTTTTCAGCTGATTGAAGCGAATAAGTTTTTTCGTTTGGAGTTTTCACCGTAAATTGCAACATCAACATATCTGGATATTTGTCCATTCCCAATTGCTCCTCGGTAATTATTTTCAACCCCAATTCTGCCACCAGTGAATTGGCCGAAGGAGTAGTTTTAAGGATAGTTGCCAATGAGTTTTTAGATTTTTTACTGCTTGGGTCGTAAAGAAATCCGTTTTTTTTGTCCTCTTTGTTAGGCGCATTAAAATAGGTATTGATGGCAAACATAGGTGTCCATGACCGAGTGGCGTAGGTATTGAAAGTTCCGTTCACGTTCATCTCGTCTGCCCATCGCGAAAGTCCGTCGCTGTAGTAACCGGTTGTAACCCATTTTTGCTGCACGTCATCCAACCACGCCACGCTTTTAGCAGTGTGACCGCCCAACATGATGGCATCTTCGGCATTTATTGCCACCACATAACTCTTTGACTTATTGGGATAAGCTAACATTAATTCATCCGAAATGGTACTCGAAAGCAGATTGTGAGCCGACACAGTTTGTTTGGTGCCAATGCCAATTTGGTCGTCATCTTCAATGATTGATTGCACATTGGTGGTTTCCCTACTATAATAATTGTTTCCCGCAATGCCATTGTAAAATGGAGTTGAACCCGTCATCACCGTAGCAATATCCGACGCATTACCTGCAGAAACGATATCATAATGTACATTCTGACAGTTTGCACCTTTTTCAATTATACGTTTAAAACCATTGGTGTCCAAATAATTCCAAAGCAAATCGATGTGTTTTTGTTGCAATCCGTCCACCATAATGCCTATCACCAAACGTGGTTGTTCGGTGGTGCTTGGTTGCGAAAAGGATTTCAAACTACAGAGTAAAAGTATGATAGTAAGAAATATAAGTCGGAAAGAGAATACCATTATTAATTGTTGGATGTTTAATTTTTTTTTCGGATTACAAAAATACAACAAAATAACGATATGAAGGCCGTTTTGGTATTTTGAATTTCTGCTAAATTAAAGTTACAACTTCCTTACTGTAAACAAAGAACGCAGTTGCCTTTTTTCATGCCAAAACCAATCCGAATACACTCTCCATTTACACTACTAAAATATATTTTAAAAACTTTTCAAAACAACCAACTTTTTATAAAAATTATAGCTACATTTGCAAATCTATTTACATCAACGCTCATTTTATGGTGTAGCTTTTACAGCACATGAAAATACAAATTAATAAAATTATAGTGGCTCAAAACAAAACTATACAGATAGACGACAAAGAGATTCTTATTTATTCTCATAACAATGAGGATTATATCTCACTTACCGACATGGCACATAGCCAGATGGAGGAGGTTGTTATTATCAAATGGTTGAGTTTGAAAAATACGATTGAATACATAGGTGAGTGGGAGGCAATGTATAACCCAAATTTTAATTATACCGAATTCGGTACAATTAAAAATACAGCAGGAGGAAATAATTTTGTGCTTTCCGTTAAACAATGGATAGACCGAACGGGTGCTGTGGGGATAACTGCAAAGGCAGGGAGATATGGTGGTACTTATGCCCATAAAGACATCGCATTTCACTTTGGGATGTGGATAAGTCCAAAATTCCAACTACTGCTGGTTAAAGAATATCAGCGACTTAAAGCAGAAGAAAACGATAGATTAAATCTAGATTGGAACTTTCAACGAACACTAGCAAAAGTAAATTATGTTATTCACACCGATGCAATAAAAGAAAAACTAATACCAAAAGAGCTTAAACCCCAACAAATTGTATTTGTGTATGCCACAGAAGCAGACTGTTTAAATATGGCATTATTTGGGAAAACAGCAATGCAATGGCGACAGGAAAATCCCTCTATCAAAGGTAATATTAGGGATATGGCAAGTGTAGAACAGTTAGTGGTTTTATCAAATATGGAGAGCATGAATGCTGTTATGATACAGCAAGGCTTAGTACAAAGTCAGCGATTGACTGAACTAAACAAAATGGCAATCACACAAATTAAATCTCTTCTGGGAAATAAAACGCTCAAAGACTTAAAAAACAAATAGAAAGAAACAATACCGCAAAGAATTTAAATTTTTGCAGTCATCAAAATATATTAACTGCGTCAATTGTAGCGACAATTGCATTACATATTATCAAAAGCGTTAGCTTTT
>JBAXAD010000162.1:0-8463 GCA_037142715.1 Paludibacter sp.
ATGTTGGCAAATCGAAAGCCCAACTTTTTGATAAAGGTGATACTACCAACAAAATAACTTTCAAGGATGTAGCTGGACTGGCTGAAGCCAAACAAGAAATTGAAGAAATAGTGGCTTTCTTGAAAAGTCCATCAAAATACACCGAACTGGGTGGTAAAATCCCAAAAGGAGCTTTACTTGTTGGCCCTCCCGGAACAGGAAAAACATTGTTGGCAAAAGCTGTAGCAGGCGAAGCTGATGTTCCGTTCTTTTCAATGTCAGGTTCCGATTTTGTAGAAATGTTTGTTGGTGTTGGTGCTTCACGGGTTCGCGATTTGTTCCGTCAAGCCAAGGAAAAAGCACCTTGTATCATCTTTATTGACGAAATTGATGCCGTAGGACGTGCCCGTGGTAAAAACCCAAACATGGGAAGCAACGATGAACGCGAAAACACATTGAATCAATTATTGACCGAAATGGATGGTTTTGGATCGAACAGTGGTGTTATTATTTTAGCTGCTACCAACCGTGCTGACATTCTGGATAAAGCTTTACTTCGTGCAGGTCGTTTTGACCGACAAATTCATGTAGACTTACCTGATATTCATGAACGCAAGCAAATCTTCAACGTACACCTTCGTCCCATCAAAATAAACGAAACAGTAGATGTGAATTTCTTGGCAAGACAAACGCCAGGATTCTCGGGTGCTGACATCGCCAATGTTTGTAACGAAGCGGCCTTGATTGCTGCTCGTAAGAATAAATCATTTGTTGAAAAACAAGATTTTATGGATGCAGTGGATAGAATTGTGGGTGGTTTGGAAAAGAAAACCAAAATTACAACCATTGCCGAAAAGAAATCAATTGCCTATCACGAAGCTGGACATGCAACCATTAGCTGGATGTTGGAACATGCCAATCCGTTGGTAAAAGTAACCATTGTGCCACGAGGAGAAGCTTTGGGGGCAGCTTGGTATTTACCTGAAGAACGACAACTGACCAATAGAGAACACATGTTGGATGAAATGTGCTCTACGTTAGGCGGTCGAGCTGCAGAAGAAGTATTTCTACATCAAATGTCTACTGGTGCTATTAACGACTTGGAACGTGTCACCAAACGCGCCTATGCTATGGTTGCATACTTTGGCATGAGCGATAAATTGGCTAACATGAGTTATTATGATTCTACAGGTAATTCCGATTATGGTTTCACAAAACCATATAGCGAAAAAACTGCCGAGTTGATAGACTCTGAAGCCAAACAGATTGTAGCTGATGAATATGCACGTGCTATCAAAATTTTGAATGACAATGCTGCTGGTCACAACAAATTAGCCGAATTCTTAATTGAAAAAGAAGTGATTTTCGCTGAAGATTTAGAAAAGATATTTGGGAAACGACCATGGACTTCACGAAATGATGAGTTGATGGCTCAAAATCCTGAAGTTGTTGAAATTCCTGAATCTACTACCGAGCAAACTGAAGCTCCCAAAGAAGCGATAGACGAAAAATCAAAAAAAGATGCCAAATAATTCATCACGTCAACATATTTTAGAACAAATAGCAGCCGCCTCCAAAAGGCGGCTTGCTTTTGTTGATACATCGGATGTATCTACAGAAGAAATCTACAAAGCAATTGAACCTGATGTAGTTACTTGTTTTAAAAATGAATTAGAAGCCATTAGTGGTCAAATAGTATTGTGTGATAACAGTGAAGATTTATACGTTAAACTTCAATCACTTCTAAATGAAAGGAGCTTTACGAATTTATTTTGTCGAGATACTTCAATTTCAAACATTTTAGAAAGCAAGAAAATTCCTTATTGTAACAATGAAACTGAATTTGAAAATATGCAAGTTGGAATTACAGAATGTGAATTTCTTATTGCTAGAACTGGCAGTGTAATAGTTTCATCAGCCTCTCAATCGGGACGTCAAATGAATGTATTTCCACCAATACATATTGTTATAGCAAATGAATCACAGCTTGTGGATTATCCTGATGATGCACTTGTATCTATTCAAAAAAAATACCAAAATAACCTACCTTCATTGATTTCCACTATTACTGGACCAAGTAGAACCGCAGATATTGAAAAAACATTGGTTCTTGGAGCACATGGTCCAAAAGAATTTATTGTTTTTCTGTCAAAAGTATAAAATTTTGTTATCTTTGTGCTAGGTTTTTTTTATTTTAAAAACTCCTGAAGAATTGTTTGAAAAAAATGCTTATAAGTCATCCTTAAAATTAAGCATATTTGCAATAAAACTTTCACTTACAATACATTAGAAACAAAAGAGTTAGCCTTCTAAATTTCAAATACAAGAATATGAAAAATATAAATTTTGCGATTATTGCTACTACTTTAATTTTTAGCTTTTCATCTTGCAAACCTATTTATAAATGCGGGGAACAAAAACCCACCAAGAAATTATTCCTTCCAAAAATTATACTTGCAGTTATAAATGAAAGAGATTCATTGTGTACCACATTGGTTTCAAGAGACAATGAAATATCAAGTTTAAAGGTTGATACTACAACGCTTGGTACAGAAATTAAAAAGCTAAAAAAACAGTACATTGACCTTTCGAATCAAAATTTATCACAATCAGAACAGTTTGGTTTAGCTTTAAAGCAAAAATCAGACGAATTGACAAACAAAGAAAAATTGTTGGTAGAAAGAGAAAAATCTTTGACCGATTTGCAGAAAGTGGTTGCTCACCAAGACTCAATTACACGCCGGCTAAACAATGTTTTAAGAAATGCTTTACTTGGCTTTAAATCCGATGAACTTTCAGTTGAGATCAAGAATGGCAAAGTATACGTCTCATTATCTGACAAATTACTTTTCAAATCTGGTAGTGCAGCGATTGAAACAAAAGGGATTGAAGCCATTAAAGTGTTGGCCGAAGTACTTGACAAAAATACTGATATTGACATTTTAGTAGAAGGTCATACTGACAGTATTCCAATTAAAACAGTTATATACAAAGACAATTGGGATTTGAGCGTGGCTCGTGCTACTTCAATCGTACGTATTTTAACTACAGATTACAGCATCACTCCTACTCGTCTAACAGCTTCAGGGAAGGGCGAATTTTCGCCCAGGGCGAAAAATTCTACACCCGAAGGTAGAGCCAGCAATAGAAGAACTGAAATTATTTTGTCGCCAAAATTGGATGAAATAATGAAACTGCTCAAAACAAATTAAAAGGAACGTGAAATTATTATTTTACATAGAACAAACGAAATTGCAATACTCAAATTACTGACAAACAACCATATTGTTATTTATTATTTCAAACTTCCTATGAACAACTTTATAAAACGGACACTAAGTGGGTCAATATTTGTACTAATAATCGTTGGTTCTATTTTGATAAATCAATATGCTTTTGCCGCTGTTTTCATAACAATCTGCGCATTAACAATGTTTGAATTTCACAAAATCACTAACAGTCAAACAGATGTAAATGTAAATAATTATATTTCGATAGTTGGTGGCATTCTCCTATTTATATGTTCATTTCTTTATAAATCAAAGATTTTGCCAATTACGGTTTTCATACTGTATGGTTTATATTTTATAATAGTATTGATTTCTGAATTGTATCGTCAAAAATCAAATCCAATTCACAATTGGGCTTATTTCATAATGGGACAGACATTTATAGCAATTCCTTTTTCAATGCTAAATTTCATTCTTTATGTGCATGATTATCAACCATTAATTTTACTTTCTGTATTTGTAACAATTTGGGTGAACGATACTGGCGCTTATTTAACGGGGGTTAGCTTTGGAAAACATAGATTATTTGAACGTATTTCACCAAAAAAATCTTGGGAAGGTTTTGTTGGTGGAGCAGTTTTAGCATTGCTATCAGGTAATATATTTTCAAGAGTAATACCAGAAATCAGCTTAACAAATTGGTTTATTTTCTCCGAAATCATTGTGATTTTTGGTACTTTTGGTGATTTGATAGAGTCATTGACAAAACGGACTGTTGGAGTTAAAGATTCTGGAAATATAATTCCTGGACATGGTGGATTAATGGATCGTTTTGATAGCATGTTACTAGCTACACCTGCAGCTTTAATGTATTTGTATTTGGTTTATTGAGTAATTAAATATTTACATCCTCTATATATTTAGAAATTTGCATGGATGCTGAAAAATAAATTATAGGATTGTCAAAATCATAAATTTTGGCATAATTAGAAAACAAATCACCTAATGGTGAATAAAAATATAAAACCATGGAATTAAATTTTGAAGAAATACGTTGCTATAACAACGAAGAGGTGCATGAAGTGTTGGAGCGTTTAAGTAACGAAAAACAGTTTATGAAGGTTCTAAGTACCATTTATCCGCTTTTACCCAAGGAATTAATAAAACAAAAACTGTTGAGCTTTCATTCCAATTTAGAATTTCAAAAAGAGTTGGTATATCCCTTTCTTCAATATATTGAGGCGAATATGACCCAAGGTATAAAATTGAGTGGGGTTGATAAAATCGATAAAACCAATGCATATCTCTATATTTCCAACCATCGTGATATTGTTCTCGACTCCGCATTACTTTGCAAAGTCCTATTAGAGAACGATATGGACACAGTAGAAATTGCCATTGGTGATAATTTATTGATATTTCCGTGGATAGAAGATTTGGTACGTGTAAATAAAAGTTTTATCGTGAAACGTGGTTTGAGTGCGCGTCAAGTACTGGAAAGTTCACAAAAACTGGCAGCATATATTGCACATACTATTGTGGACAAAAAACAATCCATTTGGATAGCACAACGAGAAGGACGTGCCAAAGACTCGAATGATAGAACACAGGAAAGCCTTTTGAAGATGTTCAATATGAATGGCGGCGGTAGTTTCACAGAAAATCTAACGACGCTAAACATCTGCCCTACAACCATTTCTTATGAATATGACCCTTGCGATTTTCTAAAAGCGAAAGAATTCCAACTTCGCAGAGACAATCCTGATTTCAAGAAGAATCCACTTGATGACCTCGTTAATATGGAAACCGGTGTTATGGGTTACAAAGGCAAGGTTGTTTACGAGTTAGCTGGCGACATTAATGAGGATTTAAAAAGAATTTCTAGCGAAACATCGAATCGTAATGAACAGATATCACTTACAGCAGAATTAATTGACAAGCGCATACATGCGAATTACACGATTTTTCCGAATAATAAGATAGCTTATGACTTGCTTAAAAAGGAGGAACGTTTTATTCACGAATACTCAACCATCGAGAAATTGGATTTTGAACGTTACTTAATTAAGCAGATGGCAAAAATTGAAATTGACAATAAAGATGAAAAGTATTTGTGGACAAAATTACTAGAAATGTATTCTAATCCATTGATAAATAAATTGATAGCACAATAAAAAAACCTATCAAAAAAAGCGTATCGTATCAAGATGCGCTTTTTTTTTTGTAAATACTATATCAAGTCAAGAAATAAATTTTCAAAAAACTTAGGCAGGTTAAATTTCTATCATAATTAATTGATTTACAGCAAAAAAAACCGCTAAACGAATGTCTAACGGTTTTATAAATAATATTTATTACTTTATAAACAAAGGTGCTTAAGCGTTTTTTGCTTTTACAACAATTGCTTTGAAAGCTTCTGGGTGATTCATTGCTAAATCGGCCAATACTTTGCGGTTCATTTCGATACCTGCTTTGTGTAATGCGCCCATCAATTTAGAATAAGATAATCCTTCTAAACGTGCAGCAGCGTTGATACGTTGAATCCACAATGCGCGGAATGAACGTTTTTTGTTTTTACGGTCACGATAAGCATATTGTAACCCTTTTTCCCATGTGTTTTTGGCAACTGTCCATACATTACGGCGACCTCCAAAATAACCTCTGGTTAAACTTAAAATTCTTTTTCTTCTTTTACGTGAAGCAACGTGGTTTACTGACCTTGGCATAATTAAATGATTTTGTGAATGTTAGCGTCGCGTTTCAATGCGAACTTAGGGCTAAATGCATTCGATTTTAGACTTAGAAAATGTGATAAAAAAAGTTGAAATTGACTTCTATTTCAAACAAAGCATTTGCATAACATTAGTCATATCTGTCTTGTGAACAAGAGCTGAATGAGTCAAATTACGTTTTTGTTTGGTTGTCTTTTTAGTCAAAATGTGGCTTTTAAAAGCATGTTTTCTTTTGATCTTTCCTGTTCCGGTAAGGGTGAACCTTTTTTTTGCACCGGAGTTAGTTTTCATTTTTGGCATTGTTACTATATTTATTTAATTGTGTATTCTATTTTAAATATCATAAGACGCAAGCCTTGCGTCTCTACAATAATTTACTTTCCTTTTTTAGGTGAAAACATGATAATCATGCGTTTGCCTTCCAATTTTGGTAATTGGTCTACTTTTGCATACTCTTCAAGTTCGTTGGCAAAACGTAGGAGTAAAATCTCGCCTTGTTCTTTAAATAGTATGGAACGACCTTTGAAAAACACATAAGCTTTCACTTTGCATCCTTCTTTCAAAAAGCCAATAGCATGTTTTAATTTGAAATTATAATCGTGATCATCTGTTTGTGGACCGAAACGAATTTCTTTCAATACAACTTTGGCTGTTTTAGCCTTAGCTTCCTTCTCGCGTTTCTTAATTTGGTACAGAAACTTCTGATAATCAACAATTCTACAAACCGGTGGTTCAGCATTTGGAGAGATTTCTACCAAATCCAATTCGAGTTGATCAGCAAGACGAATGGCATCTTCATACGAAAAAACCCCTTGTTCTACATTCTCACCTACCAAACGAACTTCTTTTACTCCTTTAATTTTTTCGTTTATCCGATTGGGTTGTTCTTTTACCCTACCTCTAAGAGGTCTGACGGTTAATTGTTTAGCTATTGTATGTTTCCTCCTAAAATTTAAAAACGTGAATTAATTGTATTGTCTTTTTGAGGGCGCAAATATAATACTTTTTTTTGGATTGAGCACTGCATTGCTGAAATAATCGCCGAAATTCTTAAACATTCATTGCTACTCAAGAAATCGAATATATCATTTAACTATAATAACGTATTATTTATTGATGCATGAGTAGTGAAAAAGTGTCAAGAAATTGAGCATTAACCATCAAATAAAATATGAATTAAAAACGTGTTTGGATTTGCTCTGACGTGATTGTGGTTTAAATATCATAATATTAGCGTTCAGATATTGCACAAACACAAAAAAACAACTACTTTTGTACCACTTTTTTGAAAAAGAAAGTGTGATGGGAAATTAAGCGACTAATCACTTAAAAATAAAACGCTTATATTTTGAGTAACACAAAAAAATAACAATGAAATCATTTGAATTAAAAGGAACAGTGAGAACTGACCTAGGAAAAAAAGCTACCAAAGCTGATCGCGTTGCTGAAAACGTACCATGCGTACTTTACGGAGTGGCTGCAAACGTACATTTTACTGCTACTAAAAGTGACTTGCGTAAATTGATTTACACACCAGAAGTGTTTGTTGTAAATTTGGACATTGATGGTGCAAAATCAAAAGCCATCATGAAAGCATTGCAATTTCACCCAGTAACCGATAATGTATTGCATATCGATTTTTTACAGGTGACTGAAACAAAACCAGTTATCATGGAACTTCCTGTTAAACTTGAAGGTTTGGCTGAAGGTGTGAAAGCCGGGGGTAAATTAGCACTTGAAGTACGTAAATTGAAAGTGAAAGGTTTATATACTCAATTCCCAGAAAATATCGTGATTGACGTTACTCCACTTGGATTAGGAAAATCTATTCAAGTTGGTAAAGTTTCTGTTGAAAACTTAGAAATTTTGAACAATAAGAATGCCGTTGTTGCACAAGTCAAATTAACAAGAGCCGCTCGTGGAGCTGCTGCTTCAGCAGGTAAATAATTGATAATGAAATGAAATACTTAATTGTTGGATTGGGTAATATTGGTAATGAATACCAAAATACCCGCCACAACATAGGTTTTACAATATTGGACGCTTTTGCCAAGGCGTCCAATATTTTTTTTACCGAAAACCGTTATGGT
This sequence comes from Paludibacter sp., assembly GCA_037142715.1. Classification (GTDB taxonomy): domain Bacteria; phylum Bacteroidota; class Bacteroidia; order Bacteroidales; family Paludibacteraceae; genus Paludibacter. The sequence goes on from JBAXAD010000162.1 coordinate 8,032, forward strand.
GCCACTTGCGAATTTAAAATTAAAGGTCGAACACTTATTTTTCTCAAGCCATCTACCTTTATGAACTTGAGTGGCATTGCATTACGTTATTGGATGAACAAGGAAAACATTCCAATCGAAAATGTGTTGATTATAGTTGATGATATTGCATTGCCTTTTGGTAAATTGCAATTGAAGCCTAAAGGTTCTGATGCAGGACACAACGGACTAAAAAACATAAACGAAATTCTTGGTCACAGCAATTATGCACGTTTAAGATTTGGATTAGGCGATGATTTTAAACGTGGCCAGCAGATTGAGTATGTTTTGGGAAAATGGACAGCTGAGCAAACCAAAGCCATTCCTGAAAGAACTGAATATGCAGCTGAAATGATTAAAAGAGCCGCTCGTGGAGCTGCTGCTTCAGCAGGTAAATAATTGATAATGAAATGA
>JBAXAD010000163.1:0-8450 GCA_037142715.1 Paludibacter sp.
TTCATAAAAGCGTTATAGATTTCAGTATTGTGAAATAGCTTTTTAATAATTCAATTTTGTGCTAGTCATAAATAATCTGTATATTTGCAGGTTAAAATAATAAATTTTAATTTTAGACTCAAAAACAAGGAATGATAGATTATATTAAGGGAGAAATAACGGAATTAACGCCAGCCAATGTGGTGCTCGAAACTGCAGGAATTGGCTATTTTATTCATATCACCTTGCCCACATATACTTTTTTGGGCGAGCAGAAATCAGCTAAATTATATGTTTTTGAATCCATTCGCGAAGATGCACATGTATTGTATGGTTTCAGAATGCAAAGTGAGCGACAATTGTTCTTGCTGTTAATTTCCGTGTCAGGTATTGGCGCAAATACAGCACGGGTGATTATGTCATCGTACACCGCACAGGAAATTCAAGAAATGATTGCTTCTGGTAATGTGGTGGCTCTTAATGCTATCAAAGGCATTGGAACAAAAACAGCACAGCGTATCATTGTTGATTTGAAAGATAAAATAGTGAAAGGTGTGGGAGGCAGTGATTTTGCCGACATGGTAACAAATGCCCAATCGGAACACAAAGAGGAAGCAATTGCTGCTTTGGTTATGCTTGGCTATAATGCTGCAGCTTCGCAAAAAACAGTTGATAAAATACTAAAAGAACAACCGTCATTGAAAGTGGAACAATTGATTAAAATGGCCTTGAAAATGATGTAGGAATAGATGGTAGTAAGAAGTTGGTAGTAAGAAGTTGGTAGTTAGTAGATGGTAGTAAGAAGTTAAGATTTATTTTTCCATTCTTCAATCACTTCATTATTTCATTCTTCCATTTTTCCATTCTTTCATTCTTTCATTCTTTCATTTTTCCATTAACCCATTACCTAATTATTGAATTATCTCATTAATATTTTATGATTCTTACAAATAGAACATTTCCTATACTTCTTATTATTAGCATTGTACTCAGCTCGGTCTACGGTTATGTATCGGCTGGTGTAACTGTTGTGCCTAAAACTCCGAAGGCAGTGAAAGTAGTAGCGCCAACGGATACTACAAAACCTAAACCACCCAAATTTCCAATTAAAAAATTCACTCAGAATACTTACGAAGAACTCAACACGCAATATCCAATGGATGCGCCTAAGCCCACGAATGTGAAATCGGTGGTAGAATATGACGCTAAATCAGGTAATTATGTGTTGCGGACTTTTGTGGGGGAAACAGAGATTTCCACTCCGTTTTTGATGACCGAACAGGAATATCGGAGTTTTTCGGCAAAGCAGGACATGCAAAAATATTGGAAGGAAAAAAATGCCAAATCGGAAAAGAACAACGAAGATAAATTCTCTATTTCCGACATGAAATTCAATATCGGTGCTGCCGATAAGGTTTTTGGTGCTGGTGGTGTGCAAATTAAAACGCAAGGTTCGGCCGAACTCGTGTTTGGGTTTAAAAACAATACCATAGACAATCCGGCTTTAACAGAACGGATGAGAACATCGAACATATTTGATTTTGACGAAAAAATACAACTCAACGTTACCGGGCAAGTAGGTGATAAAGTGAACTTTGGATTGAATTACAATACAGAATCCAGTTTTGACTTCGACCAGAAAATGGTGAAGCTGGCGTATAAAGGCAAAGAAGACGATATTATCAAAAACATAGAAGCTGGAAACGTGAGCATGCAACTCAACAGTTCGCTTATTTCGGGTAGTACGGCCTTGTTTGGTGTAAAAACCGAATTGCAGTTTGGACGCTTGAATGTAACCGCTATCGCTTCGCAACAAGAATCGCAAACACAGACAGTAAGTTCCAAGGGTGGTGCGCAAACCACTAAATTTGAGGTGAATATAGATAATTATGATGATAACCGACATTTCTTTTTAGGTCATTATTTTCGCAATAATTATGAAAACTCAATGAGTAAACTGCCTTTTATTTCTTCTGGAGTGAATATAAATCGGGTGGAAGTATGGGTGACTAACAAGCGCGGAAATTACGAACAGGCACGTAATATCGTGGCTTTTATGGATTTGGCTGAAACTGACCGAATTGATAACCCAAATTGGAAGCCATTGACTAAACTCCCTGCCAATGATGCAAATTCGCTTTATGGATTTATGAAATTGCAGGGCGGTATTCGTGATATTCAGCAAACTAATTCAGTTTTATCAGGATTGAATATTTCCAGCTTTAATGGGGGCGAAGACTACGAAAAAATAGAAAGTGCCAGAAAGCTCGAACCCTCTGAGTATACTTTAAACCCAACTTTGGGATATATTTCTTTGCGCAATGCCTTGAATCCTGATGAAGTGCTGGGCGTGTCCTATGAATATACCTACAAAGGTGAAGTGTATCAAGTGGGTGAATTTTCGACTGATGCCGTTACAGCTCCCCAAGCATTAATGGTGAAATTATTGAAAGCCACTGCACAATCTCCGCATTTGGCAATGTGGGATTTGATGATGAAAAACATTTACAATTTGGGTGCTATGCAAATACAACCCGAAAATTTCAAGCTGAATATCGTATACCGTAATGATTCTGTAGGGACTGATATACAATATATTACCGAAGGTGCTATAAAAAATAAATTGTTGCTAAGGGTAATGAATTTGGATAGGCTGGATAGTAAAAAAGCTGCCAATCCTGATGGGAAATTTGATTATGTGGAAGGTTTTACAGCTTTATCATCCTCGGGACGAATTATTTTTCCAGTGCTCGAGCCTTTTGGATCACATTTAGTAAAAGCGATAAATGATACTGCTATTTCCAATCATAGGTATATATACCAAGAACTGTACGATTCAACTTTGATTGTAGCACAGGAGTTTAGCGAAAAAAATAAGTTTCGATTGGTGGGTGAATACAAGGCTTCTTCGGGTTCTGAAATTAAGCTGAACGCCATGAATGTGCCTCGTGGATCTGTTTCGGTTACTGCTGGTGGTGCAACATTGATAGAAAATGTGGATTATACGGTGGACTATACCATGGGAAGCGTGACCATTATTAACCAATCGCTGGTGGAATCGGGAACAAAAATTGATGTGAAACTCGAGAATCAATCGATGTTTAGCATGCAACGCAAAACGCTGACAGGAACTCATCTAGAATACAAATTCAATAAGGATTTCAGCCTTGGGGCAACAATGATGCACTTGTCGGAAATGCCATTGACCACCAAAGTAAATACGGGTAGTGAGCCCATTTCCAATACCATTTGGGGCATGAATACATCTTGGCGTACAGAGTCACAATGGCTTACCAACGCCTTGGATAAAATACCGTTTGTAAATGCCACCAAACCTTCTACAATAGCCATAAATGCTGAATATGCACAGTTAATTCCTGGACACTCAAAGGTGGTAAGTTCAGCAGGTTTGGCTTATCTCGACGATTTTGAATCGACCAAAACCACCATAGATATTCATTATCCAATTAATTGGTATTTGGCAAGTACGCCGGCACTTTTCAAGGAATCGACACAAAGTGACAAAACGGTTTACGGTAAAAACCGAGCTTTGATGTCATGGTATTATGTTGACCCAATTTTGAATGGCGATACCAAATCTACACCCGATTATTTGCGCAATAATCCTGAAATGCAATCCAGTCACTTGACACGGAATGTATTGGAGCAAGAAATTTTTCCAAATAAGGAAACTTTAGCCACGCAAACATCGCGCATGACCATTATGAATTTATCATATTATCCAACCGAACGTGGCCCATACAATCTAGATGTTGCACCTACAGCTTTGTCAGCTGGTATGAAATCGGATGGAACACTTCTGAAACCCGCCACTCGCTGGGGTGGAATTATGCGTAAGTTGGATGCTACGGATTTTGAAACATCTAATATTGAGTACATTGAGTTTTGGATGATGGATCCATTTGTAAAAGGTGGTATGACCAATGATAAAGCTGGTGATTTGTATTTCAACTTGGGCGATGTGAGTGAAGATATTCTGAAAGATGGTAAAAAAGCATTTGAACATGGATTGCCTGCAGATGGAGATTTGGCCAAAGTGGATACAACAGTTTGGGGTCGTGTACCAAAAACGCAATCGACCGTGAGTGCTTTTGACAATACTGCAGGAGCGCGTAGTAACCAGGATGTTGGATTGGATGGTTTGTCAAATGCTAACGAATTCCTATTCCCAGCATACAAAAACTATGTGGAATCGGTGAATGCCATATTGACTTCTGATGCGCGATCAACCATGCAAAATGATCCGTTTTCGCCACTGAAGGATCCTTCTGGTGACAACTATCATTTTTATCGTGGCTCTGATTATGATAATTCCCAAAAAACCATTTTACAAAGATATAAGTACTTCAATGGAACTGAAGGAAACTCACCTGAAGCAACCAACGTGACTGAAACTTACGGTACTACAGCTACTTCATTGCCTGATATGGAGGATATTAACGGTGATAATACTTTGAATGAATACGAAAAGTATTTTCAATATCATGTGAAGATTAAACGTGATAAAATGTCAGTGGGTGATAATTTTATTACTGATAAAATAACTTCTACCGTTGCGTTAAAAAATGGAACACAAGATGAAGTGACTTGGTACCAGTTTAAAATTCCAATTCATACCGACAGTGTTGAAAAGATTGGTAGTATTCGTAATTTTAAATCCATTCGGTTTATTCGTATGTTCCTTACCGGATTTGAGCAAGAAACCCATTTGCGTTTGGCCACCCTCGATTTGGTACGTGGCGAATGGCGGAGTTTCAATAAAGACTTGTTTTTACCTACTAAACCACCAATTTCTTCTGGGAAAATGGATGTGCAGGCTGTGAATATTGAAGAGAATGCTGCTAAGATTCCTGTTAATTACATATTACCTCCGGGTATTACACGCGAAACAGATCCCGGCCAACCACAGCTATTGCAACAAAATGAGCAGTCGATGGTATTGCGAGTAACCAACTTGGCACCGGGTGATGCGCGTGCTGTTTATAAAAATACCACATTCGATATGCGTCAGTACAAACGCTTGCAAATGTTTGTACATGCCGAAAAGTTGATAGATGATGTTAATTCTAACAAACTTGATAATTATCAATTGTCATGTTTTGTACGATTGGGTTCGGATATGGTGAACAACTATTATGAATACGAGATACCGCTGAAGTTGACTCCCGAAGGTACTTATTTTGGCGATAAAGTGTCTGATAGAGAAATCGTTTGGTATCCCGAAAATATGTTCGATTTCTCGTTCGAATCATTGACCAGTGCCAAATTGAAACGCAATAAAGCCAAACAAAACCGTTCGGCAAATGTGTCGAATCTGCTTCCATATACTATTTATGACCCCAGCAAACCATTGAATAAAATATCCATCGTTGGTAATCCTTCGTTGTCGGATGTTCAGAATATCATGATTGGTATTCGCAATGGTAGTGATGCTGTTAAATCGGGAGAAATCTGGGTAAATGAGTTGCGCATGTCCGAGTTTGACGAATCGGGTGGATGGGCTGCCATGGGAAATATGTCTGTAGGTTTGTCGGATATTGGAACTATGAATTTTTCCGGAAGAATGGAAACTGCAGGTTATGGAAGCTTGGAAAGTAACGTTACCAATAGACGCATGGACGATTTGTACCAAATGAATTTTTCTACTTCATTGGATTTGGGTCGCTTCTTGCCAGAAAAAGGCAAATTGCTGATTCCAGCGTATTTTTCGTACACCAACGAAACGATTTCTCCGAAATACAACCCCTTGGATCAGGATGTATTGTTATCTGATGCCCTTAATAATTTAGATAATCAGAAAGACAGAGATACTTTGAAATTGGTTTCTCAAACTGTAAACACGAGTAGAAGTTTCAATATTTCGGGTGCCAAGGTCAATATTAAGAGTAAAACGCCAAAGTTTTATGACCCTGCCAATGTGTCATTTACTTATGTATACACCGAAACAAATCAGCACAGTGCTGAAATTGAGCAGAATATGTCCAAGGTCCAACGTGGAGCAATAGATTATAGCTTTTCATTTAACCCGCAACCATGGGAGCCGTTCAAGAAAGTGAAAGCACTTGATAGTCCGATATTTAAAATCATTAAAGAGTTCAATTTGAATTATTTACCCGCTTCAATGAGTTTTAATACCAATATGAACCGGCAATATTCGCAGGTAAAATTGCGTGACTTTAATGCCATTGCAACTGGAGTAACTTCAGGACAACCATTGGATTTGACATTCAGTAAGGACTTTATGTGGAACAGGCAGTTTGATATAAAGTACGATTTGACTCGTGCGCTCAAGTTCAGTTTCCAAACCGCCATGAATGCCAATATTATTGAACCATATCGCACTCCCGAAATTAATCCTGATTATTATAATGAATGGAGGGATTCTGTTTGGACAAGTATTCGTAAATTGGGAACGCCCTACACTTATCAACAAATATTTTCGGCTTCGTGGAATCTACCCATCAATAAAATCCCACTTTTCGATTGGATAACTGCCAATGGTTCATATAATTCTACCTATAATTGGAATAGAATGGCGCAAATAAAGGGTGGAACCAATTTGGGTAATATTGCTACCAATATGGGAGCATGGCAGGCCGACGGACAATTGAACTTTGAAACTTTGTATAATAAGTCAAAGTACTTGAAAGACGTCAACAAGCGTTTTTCGTCACAATCTAATTCAACCAAACCTAAGTTTGTGCCAAAAACTTATACTCAAAAAGTGAATTTGGAAAAAGATAAAATGATTACTATTAATCACCGACTGGGTAGTGAAAAGTTTAGTTTTAATGCCGTAGATAAAACTGGTAAACCTGTAAAACTACTCTTTAAATCTAAGAATTCAACTACATTGGAAATTACGCCGAATATCTCTTCTGACAGTATTTTGTTGACCATGGTCAGTATGGATCCTAATGACCAGAATGTGGCCAAGTCAACTGTCGATTTTGTAGCTCGCACTTTGATGATGGTTCGTCGGGCTTCCATCACTTATCGCCAGTCGAATAGCATGGTGCTTCCTGGATTTTTACCAGAGGCTGGATTTTTGGGACAACAAAGCAGCAATGGACTGGACGCCCCAGGTTATGCTTACGCTTTTGGTTTCTCGGATAATACTACCATACAAAAGGCTTACGACAATCATTGGTTGTATGGAAGTGATTCGATTGTAAACCCTGCCACAATGGCAAATACGTCGGATTTGGATATTAAAGCAACCATTGAACCGATTCCCGGATTGAAAATAGATTTGAGTGCCAAGCGATATACTGCTTCGAATTCCTCCATTCAATATATGTTTCCAGATATGCCAAGTACATTTACGGGTAGTTATAATATTACTTTAATGGCCTTGTCTACAGCATTTAAACCTATTGGAACAGCGGCACAGAATTATAATTCGGAACTTTTTGATAATTTCTTGGCCAATCGTGCAATTGTAGCAAGACGATTGAATGCGAAATATGTTGGAACAAATTATCCTACAACATCTGGTTTTTTAAAGGACAATAAATTGGGTACTTATGATTCCAAATTAGGTGCTTATGGATTAAACTCAGCCGATGTGCTTATACCTTCATTTTTAGCTGCATACACGGGTCGTGATGTGAATTCTGTAGATACAAATCCATTTCTTGGGCTGCTAAGTATTTTGCCCAACTGGCGTGTGAGTTATGATGGATTGTCGCGCATTGGTTGGATCAAAGATCACTTCAAGTCCATAAGTTTGACACATGCCTATACCTGCCGTTACAGCATCGGTTCATACACTTCCTATTCTACTTGGGTGGCAATGGGCGAGGACAACAGTGCTTTGGGCTATGTGCGTGATGTGCAAACCAATAATCCGATTCCGTCATCACCTTACGATATTTCAAGCGTGTCGTTAACTGAACAATTCAGTCCGCTTATTGGTGTAAATGCAGCCTTAAACAACAGCATGACTGCCAAACTTGAATATCGTAAGCAACGTAATTTAGCTTTGAATCTTTCGAGTACACAGTTGATTGAAGCTGTAACCGATGAATTTGTAATGGGTGCTGGATATATATTGAAGGATTTCGATGTTATTCTACGATTGAAAAATGATAAGCAAACTTCAGTAAAGAATGATTTGAAACTGAGTGCCGATTTTTCATACAAGAATATCAAAACGCTTTTACGTAAGGTAGAAGAAAACATTACCCAAGCATCGAGCGGGAATAAATTATATACCCTTAAAGTGATTGCCGACTATGTGTTTAGTTCTAAAGTGAATATTCAATTATTCTATGATTGGCAATCGAGCACGCCACTCATTTCTTCTTCTTATCCTGTTTCATCAACTAACTTTGGTGTCAGCTTTAAATTTATGCTTACCAGATAAATTACTAAACATTATCCAATAAAAGTTTTTGTTTATGATATGAGATCATACAAATGAACAAATGAACAATTAAACATATATC
>JBAXAD010000164.1:0-8433 GCA_037142715.1 Paludibacter sp.
GGAATTGGGGCAAAATTGCTGCTTAACAATAACTTTTTTATAACGAACCATTGTTTATCAGCAATACAATTACAATAATAAAAAATAGCCGAAGTGAAAACACTTCGGCTATTTTTATCAAATAGTCAGAGTAAATGGCCTAATATCCTTATTTTATTCTTAAAACACTATTTTTAGGCATCAAATCAGAAATGTTTTCATTTATTTTCTTTACTTTTGCTGCCAATATGATTACGCAAATAAATAAGTTATGGAAAAAATAGATCAACTTGACAGGAAAATTTTGCAGATTATTACCAAGAATGCACGTATGCCTTTCAAAGACGTTGCAGAAGAGTGTGGCGTTTCTCGTGCTGCAATTCATCAACGCGTTCAGCGACTGATAGATATAGATGTAATTACGGGTTCTGGCTATACAGTAAATCCAAAAATGTTGGGCTTTCAAATGTGCGCCTACATTGGAATTACACTTGAGCGCGGATCGATGTACAAAGAAGTGGTGGCAGAATTGGAAAAAATCCCCGAAATTGTAGAATCGCAATATACACTTGGAAACTATACTATTTTAGTGAAATTGTATGCCAAGAACGACGAACATCTCATGGAATTGCTCAATGGGCGAATTCAGGAAATTAGAGGAGTGGCTACCACCGAAACCCTAACTTCTTTGGATCAGCGGATTAAGAGAACAATTCCGATAGAATAGATGGTAGTTTGTAGTTAGAAGTTTAAAGTAAGAGATTTTAATCTCTAGAAAAATATATATAGTTTACTTGTTGCAAACTTGCAACAAGTAACGTGCAATCAAATTAAATGGAAACAGTAGTTAGTGGCATTCGTCCCACCGGAAACCTTCACTTAGGTAATTATTTTGGCGCATTGCGCAATTTTATCAGTATGCAAAACGAGCACAATTGCTATTTTTTTATTGCTGATTATCACTCACTTACCACCCACCCAACGCCTGGAGACTTGAACGGAAATGTGCGTCAGATTTTGGTCGAATACTTGGCGGCTGGTCTTGACCCCGAAAAGGCAACGCTGTACGTACAAAGTGATGTGCCAGAAGTGGCTGAATTGTATTTATTCTTGAATATGAACGCTTATATTGGAGAACTAGAACGATGTACTTCTTTTAAAGATAAAATTCGTCAGCAGCCCGAAAATGTAAATGCAGGCTTGTTGACTTATCCTACGCTCATGGCTGCGGACATTCTTATTCATCGTGCCAATAAAGTACCTGTTGGCAAGGATCAAGAACAACATCTAGAAATGACCCGTACTTTTGGAAATAGATTCAACAGACTGTACAATGTAGAATACTTCCCAGAACCTCAAGCTTTTAATTTTGGTCTTGAGCTGGTTAAAATTCCAGGATTGAACGGTAGCGGAAAAATGGGAAAATCGGAAGGTGAAGGCAATGCCATATATTTCGCCGACGAGCCCGAAGCAATCCGCAAAAAGGTGATGAAAGCCGTTACTGATGCTGGGCCTACCGAACCTAATCAAGTAAAACCAGAAGCCATTCAGAACATATTCCAATTGATGAAAGTGGTCTCTGCACCCGAAACATTTACTTATTATGACGAGCTTTACAATACTTGTAATATTCGTTACGGCGATATGAAAAAGCAATTGGCACAAGATATGATTGCCTTCACAGCTCCATTCCACGAAAGAATTAAAGCACTTTTAAGCGATGAAGACTACCTGACCAAAGTGCGGAAGATGGGCAAAGAAAAAGCGCAGGAAAATGCCGCAAAAACCATTCGTGAGGTGAGGGAGATTATCGGATTTAAAAGGTTTTAAAATTGATGAATATTGAACATTGAGTGAGCATTTTATAATGATAAATTTGCTTAGGTTATATGGTAATAAAAAACCAAAATTGAATATAAAGAAGGGGAGTTTTGCTCCCTTTTTTTATACCTTTACTTCCCTTGAATTCAAACATATTCGCTTGATTTAGTCGTTTTCTAAAACAATTTCTTCATTTAAGCGTTTAAATTCACAATCACAAATATTTCCCACACTTATGAAGATTACTTTTATTATCATTTCATTGAGCATATTACTTTCCATAAACAGCTATGTAATTTTACGTGGATATCAGGTACTGCCTGCATTATATGCCATTCGGTCAACCTACCTTGTTGGTATGATAGCACTTTTTATTGTCATGATGGTAACCATGATTTTAGGAAACGAAATATCACCCGTAATAGATAAAACTTTCAGTTTTATTGGATTTTCTTACGTCATAATATTCGTCTATCTCCTGTTCTCATTTTTACTCGTTGATTTCATACGTATTATAAATCATTTCATTCACTTTTTCCCAATCAGTGTTGCTAGTTTCCGACTTTGGATAATGGTAATTACTTTGGCAATTACTGCTGTGGCAATGATTATTGGCAATTATAAATTCAATCACCCAAAAATTACAACTTTAAATTTAAGTACTGACAAGCCCAAGCAGAACAAAACGCTTAAGATAGTTGCTGTGAGTGATTTGCACCTTGGCATATCCATTGACAAACAGATGCTGCAAGGTTTTGTGAAGCTTATTAATGGCCAACATCCTGATATTGTGTTGCTGGCGGGTGACGTTTCCGATAGATGGATGGAGCCTGTAATCCGTCAAAATATGTTGGAAGAATTGAAGTCAATTAAAGCGCCAATGGGAGTTTTTGCCATAAATGGTAATCATGAACATTATGCAGAAATACAAAATGCAACAGCTGATTATTTGAAAAAAGCCGGAATTGTAGTACTCCGCGACCAAGTAAATATGGTAAATAGTAGGTTCTACATTGTTGGCCGTGAGGATAAAAGCAATCCAAATCGCAAAAAGCTTTCTGAAATCGTCAAAGGACTTGATGAAAATTTACCACTTATATTAATGGATCATCAACCTCACAATTTAGAAGAAGCAGAACAAAATGGGGTTGATTTACAAATTTCTGGACATACGCACAATGGTCAGTTTTTCCCAGGAAATTTATTTGTAAAAAAAATGTACGAAATGGGTTATGGATATTTGAAAAAAGGTGCAACTCACTATTATGTATCTTCTGGATTGGGTATTTGGGGACCTCAATATAGAATTGGCACCGAATCTGAAGTGGTGGTAGTGAATTTGAAATATTAGTTCCTAAATTAATAAGCGAGAAAGTCTTTATCTTTTTTTCTTGAAAAACTCCTTCATCAATTTGCTGCATTCTGCCTCTAAAACACCCGAAATAACTTCAGTTTTTGGGTGCAATGCATTGGGAGCAAATCGTTGAAAACCTCTTTTCTCGTCGGAAGCACCATACACTATTCTGCTAATTTGCGACCAACCCAAAGCTCCGGCGCACATCACACATGGTTCCACTGTAACGTATAATGTGCAGTCAATCAAGTATTTTCCACCAAGAAAACCAGCTGCGGCAGTAATCGACTGCATTTCGGCATGAGCGGTAACATCGGTAAGCGTTTCGGTAAGGTTATGGCCACGGGCAATGATGCGACCTTGACAAACAATGACCGAACCAATGGGCACTTCGTCACGCTCAAGAGCTTGATTAGCTTCCTGCAATGCTTGACTCATAAAATACTCATCAAAATTGATTAGTATTTGATCATCTTGGCTGTAATATGAAATTCCCATTTTATTAATGGTAAATAGTAAATAATAAAACAGTAAATTTTTAAATATCTTCTTCCACCACCAAATTGTCTATAATAAACACCTGACGTTCAGGTGTATTTTTCCCCATGTAGAACGAAAGCAAATCGGCAACGGCATCTTCTTTTTTGAGCGTTACCTGATCCATGCGCATATCTTTACCGATAAAATGCTTGAACTCGTCTGGCGAAATTTCACCAAGTCCCTTAAATCGTGTGATTTCGGGATTTGCTCCTGCCTTTGACATGGCTGTCAACCTTTCTTCTTCCGAATAACAATAGAAAGTATCTTTCTTATTACGCACCCTGAAAAGTGGTGTTTGCAAAATATAGACATGTCCTTTTTTGATTAAATCGGGGAAAAATTGCAAGAAAAAAGTTATGAGTAACAAGCGAATGTGCATACCATCCACATCGGCATCAGTAGCAACAATCACTTTGTTATATCGCAGAGTTTCCACACCATCCTCAATGTTCAGAGCGGCTTGGAGCAGATTGAATTCTTCGTTTTCATAAACCACTTTTTTAGTCAATCCGTAGCTGTTGAGCGGTTTACCTTTCAAACTAAAAACTGCCTGCGTATTCACATCACGGCTTTTGGTAATAGAGCCACTTGCCGAATCGCCCTCGGTAATAAAAATACTTGAACTTTCGATGGCCGTATTTTTCGCTTCATCTTTTGTCAATGAATCGCTAAAATGAACCCGGCAATCACGCAGTTTTTTGTTGTGAAGATTTACTTTTTTAGCTCGCTCACGAGCCAATTTGGTGACGCCGGCAATGGCTTTCCGTTCTTTTTCGGAATCCTGTATTTTTTGGAGTAAAGTGTTGGCTGTCTCGGAATTACGGTGCATGTAATTATCTAGCTCCTTTTTTAGAAAATCGGAAATAAATTTATTCACCGAAATGCCGTCTTTTGCCATATCCCGTGAACCGAGTTTAGTCTTTGTTTGCGATTCAAAAATAGGCTCTTCCACACTAATGGAAACCGCAGCAATCACACCATTTCTAATATCAGCCAATTCCATGTTTTTAGAATAAAACTCCTTTATGGTGCGTGCCAATGCTTCACGGAATGCACTTTGATGTGTGCCGCCCTGTGTGGTATGTTGCCCATTTACAAATGAATAATACTCTTCGCCATATTGGTCGCTGTGTGTAAATGCTATTTCAATATCCTCGCCTTTCAGGTGAATGATTGGATACAGCGGCTGAGCGGTCATGTTTTCGTTGAGCAAATCGGTCAACCCATTCTTGGAAAGTATCTTTTTGCCGTTGAAATTGATTGTTAAACCAGTATTGAGGTACGCGTAATTGCGTAACATGGTTTCAATAAATTCTTCTTTGTAAACGTAATTTTCAAACAAGGTATTGTCCGGCACAAAGTAAATATAAGTGCCACGGTCAGAATTATCAGCAAATACTTCCGTGTCATTCAGCAATTTACCTTGCCCAAACTCAGCTTTACGGCTTTGTCCGTCCCTGAAACTTTGAACAATAAAAGTAGCCGATAATGCATTTACAGCTTTGGTACCAACGCCATTCAAACCCACGGATTTTTTGAAAGCTTTGGAGTCGTATTTACCACCTGTATTCATAATGGAAACCGCCTCCACCATTTTGCCCAATGGAATGCCACGGCCATAATCGCGGACTTCCACATGACCTTCTTTTACGCGCACATCAATGGCCTTACCGGCACCCATGCGATATTCATCGATACAGTTGTCGAGGACTTCTTTCAACAACACATAAATTCCATCATCCACATGCGTTCCATCCCCAAGTTTTCCAATATACATACCTGGACGGCGGCGCACATGCTCCAATCCTTCGAGGGTAATGATGTTGCTATCGCCGTAATCTACTGTTTGTGGTTCAATTAAAAGTTCTTCCATAATATTACCCCTAACCCCTAAAGGGAAAGTAAATTAAAATTTATATTTTATTGTATTTTTGTCTGATAATAAACGCCTTACGTGATAAATGTGAGGCGTTTTTATTTGCCTACATTACACAAACATTACACAAAAGAAGGTATTTATTTACAAACGGATACAAAGATATAACATTTGGAGGGAATATTTCGATATGTATTTCTTTAAAAACTTCATAGCCGTTTTTCATTTCTTTGCTCCGGCAATATTACACAAAACTTTCTGAATCTCAATAAGCATTATGTGAGCCCTAGTGATTTCATCACCAGGGCTTGTTTTATAGCATCAAAAAGCATCGTTTAGCGTTGTTCATGTATTTATTACACAGTTGATTGACTTGTACATTTACAAGAAAAAAAATCAACTGTATGAAAAAAGTATTATTCAAACTCCCTGATTGGTGGAAAGCCGACACTCCGGCATTCGCACGTTTTTTCCAACTTATCTCAAGTGCCTTGGCAGCATTGCCCATGTATTACATTGCACTTCCTGACCAATTCAAAGATGCCATTCCAACAAGTTATCTGAAGTACATTGCCATTGCCGGTGGCGTGTGTGCATTTATTCTTCAATTCTTTAAAAGGAAAGAATCATGAACCAACTTGGAAAATATTTCTCATTAGAAGAATTGACAGTAACTCATGAGAACTTAGACAACACCCCTGACACTATTGCAACTCAAAAACTAAAAGTACTTGTGCAAAACCTACTGGACCCGGTTCGTGAAATGTACGGTTTCCCGATCTGTATCAACTCAGGATTTAGGACACAGGCCGTAAACAAAGCCATTGGAGGAGCAACAAAGCCAATCAGCCAACACACCAAAGGCGAAGCAGCTGATTTGGATTGTGCCGACAATGCCAGGCTCTTTTATCTTATCCGGGATCATTTCGACTTCGACCAATTGATATGGGAAGAAGGAAACAATTTGCAGCCTGACTGGGTACATGTGAGCTATAAAGCCAGGGGTAATAGAAAACAACAACTCAAATTTAAAAACAAAAAACAAGTATTATGAAATCAACAATTGAATTTATCAAGAAGTATTCACTGGTGATACTCGCTATCACAGTTTGCAGTTTATCTCTATTTCAAATAAGCTGCGGTAATCAATCAGAACCGCGAAAGGTAAATGTTGGTCAGTCAGACATAGAAAAGTCTGAATCTGATAGATTAAACACGTTAAAAGCATATACCCAGCTTCAACAGAAAGATAGTATTATCAAACTTTTGAATAGAAGGCTTGATAATGAAAAAGCAAACACCGCAACACAAAAAGCCGATGCAAGAAAGCAACATGTTTTAAACGACAGCTTGCAGACCCGGTATGAAAGAGAAAAGAGTTTGAACACCTGTGAAGATCTCGTTCTGGGTCTGAAGGTTGAAATAGTTGAAAAGGACAGTGTTATTAAAAGCCTCGATTCAGAAATAAATGACTACTCCAGTAAAATGAAAGAATTGGAGGAGAAAGTGGATATTCAAAAGGGTGTTATCGACAGCAAACAAAAGCTGATTGCTTGTAAAGATTCGACAATAAATTTCTACAAAACTCAAAAGAAGAAAACTGACTTTTGGAATCAGGTAAAAATCAAAGTAGCCGGAGCAGTTATATTAATTGAAACTATTGGATTGATTCTGAAATAGATTTATTGTATTGGCTGAATAGCATCAAAAAGCATCGTTTAGCATTATTTATATATTTATAACACAGCGATTTGTCGCTGTACATTTACAACAAAATTATTAGTACAAACAATTAAAAACTTACAACTATGGCCAGACAATTAGGACATGTAAAGTACAAAGGTACAATCGGCGAGATTCGCCATTTCAAGATTAAAGGTATGACCGGTAACTTTGCCGGATTAAAGGGTGGTGCAACTGGTGAGCAAATCAAGAATGATCCCGGGTTTGTCAGAACCCGAGAAAACATGAATGAGTTTGCTGCTTGTGCTATTGCGGGTAAATCTGTTCGTGTTGGGTTGAACATGCTCATGAAACAAATGAGCGATGCCCAGCTGACCGGTCGATTGACTGGTATCATGAAAAAAATCAATCTGGAAGATCAGACGGAAGCTCGTGGTTATCGCGCCATTTTGATTTCAACCCAAAGCAAATACTTGCTTGGTTTAAATTTCAACAGAAACTTCAGCTTTGATAGTTCGTTCATTGCACCGTTTGCACTGGTGGCTAACGTTGACCGCAACAGTTCAACCTTGACAGTTCCGGCATTTAATCCGGCAAAATCAGTGATTGCTCCTTCAGGTGCCACTCACTTCCGATTGATTAATGCAGTTTCGGTGATTTCGGATTTTGCATTCAATGCAACAACCGGTATTTATGAACCCATCCAGCCGGAACTGAATGAAGTATCAAATGTAGCCTACTCGGCATACCTTGATATTAAACTGGACATTGCAGCTCCTACGGTTATTGCAAGTGCTCTTCCGGGAGCTCCTGAAATGACAGACGACGTAACAGTGTTGAACTCTGTTGGTATTGAATTCTATCAAAAAGCCGGTAATGATTACTACCTGTTTAATACAGGTCATGCACTGAAGATTCAAAGCACATTCTAAAACCAGTACCTGGTATTAATTAGCTAAAAGGCGTTCCGAAAGGATCGCCTTTTTTTATTCAGGGTAGCTGATGTGTTCCTATGACCTACCTATAAAGAGAGCACTTATGTAGCTTTTATGTATGGCTTTTGTAGGACTTATCTATTACTTGAGTATAATTTGTTCATTTGCACCCATCACACGGAAAACGGGCAATAACTTTTGGGGCCGTCCCATCGAGCCCGAAAAAAGTTATTCTCGTTTTTCGC
>JBAXAD010000165.1:0-8428 GCA_037142715.1 Paludibacter sp.
GTAAAACGAAAAATATTCTCTTTCTTAACCCTTAGTAGAATCAATAGTTCCCAGACAATCTTCCCTTATTTGATTATAAATGCTTATCTAAACGACATTGTGTTATATACAACGAATTAAATAATCTGAAATAATAATTTGTAACACATTAATTTATAGCCTTTTTTGTCTTGATTCTTGGTTCTTGGTTCTTGGTTCTTGGTTCTTGATTCTTGGTTCTTGATTCTTGCGCTCTATTTGGTTCAGTTATAATGTCTTATTTTTAAAACGAATAGTCCCGATAATTATCGGGACTATTCTAATGTTAGGTGTAAATAAGACATTAAATTGTTCCCAGTTCTAATCAGCGAATTATAAATTTGTTTCTGGACAATTCGCCATTTTCAAGTTTTGTTTCTACGATATAGATTCCTGTACACTGCAAATCAATTGAAACAGAATTATTCATAGGCAACTGTCGAACCATTACTCTTCCAAAAGCATCATATACACTTACAGATGAAATAGGTGTTGGGGCATTAATCAGAAGTTTTTTATTGTTGGTCAGAATTTGGATATTACTTAAGCTTACTTTGTTCACCGCAGTTGGTACATCAATTGTAAACGCTGTAGCAGAAGAACTTGCCTCATTGTAATTTGCATCGGCAGCAACGGTAGCAGTTACTGAATAACTTCCCACTTCAGTTGGTTGTGTTACACTTGCAGCGTAAGTTGTTGTTCCAGTTCCCGCATAGCTATAGGTTACAGCTCCAGTTGAACCACCAGTTGTAGCAGCGTTTGGACCCTGTGCCGAACCATTATAAATATATGTTCCAACAGGAGATACGGTAACGGTTGGAGTGGCTTTGATAATAGTAATGGTTCCGGTTGTTTTGTTAACCCAATAGTTACTATTGGTAATGGATAAACCTGTAGTGTTGGTTATTGTAACTCCAGTTGTTCCTACAGCAGTGGTATTGGTATAAGTGGTAGTATAAGTGGCTGTACCAGTCAGGCCTAAATTATCAGTTCCTACAACTCCTATTGTGGTATATGTACCTGCAGCTTCAACAGCTGCAGCATCTGTACCATACGTTACCGTTTGATTACCTGCTTTAATGTCTAATTGTTTTTGAGTAACAGCTTCCCAATAAGTAGTGTTAGCTAAGCTATAGTTTGAGGCTAATCCACCATTAGTTCCATTTACAAGTGTATAAACGATTGTTGCTGTTTCTCCCCATACATTAGGAGATAATAAAGTGCAAGAGCCAGTAGCTGTTACAGTTTCAGTGCCAACAAAACCCGTAATTGTGCCTACATGTATTGTTCCTGAAGCGGTATTCCCGTTGTATGTTTTTGCAGCAATTGAAGATCCGGTAATACTTAATTCTTTTTTTGCCACAGTTCCTGAACAAGACTCACTATTGCTAGTTCCTGCTGTAACAATGCCTATGTTTGCAGCACTGTATGTAACTGCAAGGGCTGTTGCGCTAAAACGCACAAAAACAGGGGTTGCAGCAACTGTTCCAGACAACTGAGGAAGTGTTACCGATGATCCAAATCCAGAACCTGAAGTCAATGAAACTTCGAAGCCAGCTGGAGGAGTTACAACGATATCAGAAGTGAGCGTAGAACCTGCTACTGAAAAATTTTGTTCAGCTGAAACTGTACCATAGGTTGATGAAAAAGGGCTTAATGTTCCTGTAACCGTTATGGATGCTGCTGAAACTGCTGCAAAATTAGCCACTAGATTACGATCGGCAGAAGCGGTAAAGTTATAGGTGGCACTGGTAGAAACCTGTGTTCCGCCTTCTGTCCAGTTTACAAAGTAATAACCGCTGAGGGGAGCGGCAGTAAGCGAAACACTTGTTCCTGGATCTGTTAGACCAGTTGTACCGCTTACACTTCCATAAGAAACATTGTTTGACGCTGCAGCAATAGTCCATTGTTGCTGTTGTAACAAAACATCATCCACCCATACTGTTCCTGTACCCCATTGGTATACATATATAGTCAAATTTTCTGTGGTGGTAGCTTTGAATGTCACACTATGCTGTGCCCATGCACTATTTGTGTTAGCAGATCCAGCATGATCACCAAGTGCTGTTGACTGATAACCAAGAGCATGACTTTTTCCTCCTGATGAATATGCACTATAAATGTAAGTTTTACCAGCAGTTACACTCACTGTTTTTCTTAGATAACAACTTGCATTTGCACCTCCGTTAAACTGAGCACAGTGCGTACCACTGTTTGAAGTAGGAGAAGTGATCAACGAAATGGACCCACCCCAGTTAAACCAACTATTAGTAGCCAAAGTTTCTGAAGTAGCGTCAAAGTTATCGCTAAAAATTGTAGTTAGTGTTTGTGCTTCACTTCTGTTTGGAATAAGTGAAAGAACAAAAATTAGTGTTCCGCTTAGGAACAAGGCGTTGAATGAGAGTAATTTTCTTTTCATGATGCAATTGATTTAAATGATTAATTTTCTTGTTTTTTTAGACTTGTTTTTAATATTATTCTGGTATACTTCCTTAGATTGTTAGTTTTAAAAACTTTTCAGTGCAAAAATACTTACTATATATACAGCAAATGATTGAAACAAATTCAAATAGGTAGAATGTGGGCTCATTCCCGATAGAAATGATTCGTAGGGTTGGTTATTGGTGTGAATTAATTATTGTTGGTCCTGAAATATTGAGTGAAGATTGTATTTAAAACAACCTGATCACGCAATTTGAAAACAAAAAAATAGATGTTTCATTTTTGTTAGGTAACATTGGTCGAGTTGAGCAGAACATCATTTATTCTACTCCATCACCGTTTTATTCAACTCAATAGCAATAATTGTAACCGTTTTGTCAGCACGATTGATACCTGACAAAATGATTTCCCTGTTTTTATTTTGGCTCATTTTTACCGCTGATTTGTCAGAAACAATATAGGCTTTGACAGCTTTCTGTCCTTTGTTTAGGGCTGGCAATGTAAGAGTTTCTCCTTTAAAATCGGCCAATAAATACACATAGATTTTGTTGCCTTTGTACGCAAAACCATATTGTCCGTCTTTCGGATTCCATGGTCCGCCGCGGGTTCCATATACTGCTTCGCCCACTTGTTCGAGCCATTTCCCCATTTCAAGCAACCTATCCTGAACAGCTTGCGGTATTTGTCCATGCTTGTCGGGTCCTACATTTAGCAAATAAACCATATTGCGAATCACGCAGTCGGAAAGCATTCTTTTCAATACATCCAACGATTTGATTTTCTGTGGATCTTCGTAAGATTTTGCATACCCCCAAGCTGTGCCAATCGACATACATTTTTCATAAATATCTTCTGAACGAACAGCACCTGTGATGGGCGCATTGCCTTCCTCTGCTTTTATGTCTCCAGTCCAACCGCAACGTGGGTTTACGATAATGTCTGGTTGGTATTTTCGAACCATTCCCATCAAGCCAAGTGGTTTTCCAGTAGCTTCGTCAATATCCTGAAAATCGGAATGTATGGGCCACTGATTGTTGGGGTCGAGGTATTTGCCTGATTCCCAGAAATAAGCAGCATCGGCATCCCCGTTTTGTTGCGCTAACCAACCACCATCCCAGAAAATCTGATCTATTTTTCCGTACTTGGTCATCAACTCCTTCACCTGACAATACAATTCTTCCTTCATCAACCGCGCATTTTCCTTGTGGGCAATGTCGGTGGTATATCCAAAAGAATTTGGTTTGCAATCGGTACCCGTCACATCGTAATATCCAGGAAAACGCCAGTTAATCAGCGTTTTGTAAATACCAACTCTCAATCCTTCGGCACGACAGGCTTCTACGTATTCTTTCACAAAATCTCGGTTGTGGGATTGTTTGGACGTAAAAGCATTCATATACTTGCTTTCAAACAACGCATATCCGTCGTGATGCATGGTGGTGAGGTTCATGTACTTCATGCCGGCTGCTTTGGCCAATTTTGCCCAAGCCACAGGGTCGTACTTGTCGGCTGAAAAGTATTTTTCACCAGCTGCTGGATAAGCATAAGTCCTATAAACTTCGGGAGAAATAGCCGATTTGTTCATCACCCACTCACCTTGTGCAAGCGCGGAATAAATTCCCCAATGAATAAACATTCCGAATTTAGCATCGAGCAACCAAGCGAGTTTTTCGTTGGGTTGCGTTAGCAAACCCTGATCCATTACTTGCTTTCGTGTGGGAAGCGGTTTAATACCTGATGTTTGCGTGCTGATATAATCGCCTGTGCGCTCAATTTGCAAATCATCAATCCAAACTTTGTTTTTGGAACTGTTTTCGGGATTTTTAAATTCAATAACTGCTTTGTTCTGATTTTCGCCAATATGAAATTCTTTATGAATCAATGTCCAGCTGGTTAAAGCACTTGCAGTACTGATGTTGTTTTCGGCCAACCCCAGCAAATTGAGTTGCACTTCATCTGAACCACTGTTGGTTTTTACCCAAACCGAAATTTGATAAGTTGAGTTTGGACTTAAAGTAAGAGGACATTGAGCGGCACTTCCCGACGCAATTTCGAGTGACTTGGTTCCATTCTTAAAAACATTAGGGGTCAATTTTGTCGAATCACCAACAATTATCCATGGGAAAATATTGGTGCCTTCAAAATCAATTTTTACAGGTATGGTCAGCGACTGTTTTTGAGCATTTGCATCTATCATTGAGCAGAGAAAAAATGCCAACATTAATAATCGGACAAAAGTCACAAATTTTCCTTTTACATTCATAATCAAAAAGATAGCTAAAGTTGAATCATTTTTTCTTATAATTGGTGTTTTTTGTCGGCATTTTGGCATGAACGGACAATCTCCACAACTTCAGTTTTGAAAACATTTTTTGCGTCAGTTCTTTATTTGAAGCAGCCAAGTTCGTTGTTTCGCCAATGTCTTTTCGAATGTTGTATAATTCCAAATCGCCATTGTCCAAAAACTCAATGAGTTTATAATCGCCTTCACGAATGGCACTTACCGGACGCGCACCCAGCGGATGATAATGCGGATAATGCCAATAGATGGCACCGCGGTCTTGCTTTTTACCATATAACGATGGCAAGAAACTTTGCCCGTCGATTACATCATTTTTGGGTTTTGGCGTGTTGGTCACTTCTAGCAAAGTGGGGAAGAAATCGACTGACGAAACCAACGTTTCACTTTTTGTGCCCGGAGCGATATGATTTTTCCAAGCAGCAATAAGTGGCTCACGGATACCTCCTTCGTAGATATGTCCCTTTCCGGCTTTGAGCGGAAGGTTAGAAGTAGCCCAACCTTCGCCAGTGGAAACACCTCCATTGTCGGAAGTAAATACAATCATCGTATTTTCGTACAGTCCCAATCGTTTCAGCTCGGCAATCACTTTCCCAATGTTTTCGTCCATGCTGGCAATCATGGCTGCATACGTGGCATTGTTTTGAACAATCCGCTCACGATAATTAGTCTTTATGTCTTGCTTGGCAGCCCAAACCGGATTATTGTTAAATGCTTTCAGCGTATCAAGCCCCAATCGATGCGCCTTTTCTTTGAAATACTTTTCCTTGTCAGGTTTTGCCAGAAGTGGTGTATGTACCTGATAAAAAGGAAAACTGATAAAAAATGGACCGTCCTTGT
The DNA here is from genome assembly GCA_037142715.1 of Paludibacter sp. Lineage (GTDB taxonomy): Bacteria > Bacteroidota > Bacteroidia > Bacteroidales > Paludibacteraceae > Paludibacter. The sequence goes on from JBAXAD010000165.1 coordinate 5,600, forward strand.
ATTTCTGAATTATTTTTACGCACTCGTCGCCAAGCCGGTCGGTCAGATATTCTCCTTTGGGGCCGTCGGGCAGGTATGGATTGAAGTAAGGTGTAAAATAGGAGCCGCCACCCTCGGAAGACGGACTACCTTTGGCACATCCCCCAATATTTATATCATAACCTTGGTATTGAGGGAAATAGGCAGAATCTATTGAGCAATGCCATTTGCCAATATGTGCCGTTTTGTAGCCATTTGTTTTTAATGCTTCGGCAATGGTTATTTCACTCAGAGGTAAGTTAAATAAATTTTCGGCTGGCAAAACTGGGCAAGATGCCTTGATTTGATCCATGTATTTTTTTTCGTACTGATGCCCTTTGATCCAATCGGTTACGCCAGTTCGTGCAGGGTAACGACCAGTTTGAAAACTTGCACGAGTTGGTGAACTTACAGGACAGGCTGCGTAAGCATTGTTGAAAATCATACCTTCGCTTGCAAATTTGTCAAGATTTGGCGTTTCGTAGAAAGTGCTACCAAAACAACCCACATCGCGCCAACCAAGGTCGTCGGCCAAAAAGAAAATGACATTTGTTTTTTGCTGAGCTTGGGTTTGTGCTTGCGCTTGAAATGCTGTAGCAGCAGTAATAACGAGTGAGATATTTTTAATTTTATTCATACAAAGTTTTTTCAAGTATAAGAATAATGATTAGCATCATAGTCCTGAAAAAAAAGGACTAAAAGAGTAATGAAACAATTAAGAGAAAGAATAGAACGCAGATTTAACTGATGGAGCGGATAAAAAAGACGGATTTAAAATTTACTTCGCAAATTGATTTTAGGAGCGAAATCATTCCGGCTTGTCGGAATTCTAATCCATATTAAATCAGCTATCCCGATAGCTATCGCGGACTGCGTAATCCGCGTTCTATTCTTCATTTGTTTCATGAGTTTACCAAAGCTGTCTTTCACCCCCCTTTAGGGTTTGCGGGGCTGGTATGAGCTATTTTTATTTCTTCCAATTATCAGTTCTGAACGGAATCACCGGCAAACCTGCTGTATTATAGAGAAATCCGCTTGTAGGCGAGAAATTGCAGAAATTATAGCGTACTGCCACAGGTGTTTTTACTTTTGGAGAATAAATGCGGGCTTGCTTTTGATTAATAGTCAGTTTAGCGGGATAAAATACGCTGTCCTGTCCCGCAACCTCAAAGCTCTCAACTGTTTTTCCATACGTTGTCAAGCCATTAGCGGCATTATCAAAACTAATAACCGCCACGCTATCTTTTACTTGCATCGATTTGAATGCCGGCGATTTATACGGTAATCCTTTCATGTTGTAAGTTTCGGACAAAGCCCAGAGTGCCAGTCGTTTGGAAACAGTAACCTTTTCGGCAGGATGTATGCTTTTCTCTTCGCCAATATCCACTGTAGCCACCATACCTGAATTGGGTATCAAAGACATAGAATTGTACTGAGCTTCGCGTTGCAAAGCAGCATTTATTGCTTTCGAATTACCGTAAATATGAGGCGCTATCTGTACGAAATAAAACGGAAATTCTCCCACCCCAAAATCAGTTCGCCAGCTTTTTACCATAGCTGCTTGCAAGGCCGCATAATCCTGATAATTATCTTTGTTCGACTCGCCCTGATACCATATTGCTCCTTTAATATTGTAATTGATAAGTGGCGCTATCATGCCATTGTACAGTCTGCAAGCGCGCTGATTCGGCTGTGATTTCTCCTGCGTGGTTTGTTTGTAGGCATCAGCAAAACCTGTAATCACGTCATTTTTCATCCAGGCTTCAATGCGCGAACCGCCCCAGTTGGAAGTAATCATCCCTACAGGAATGTTAAGACTTTGTTGCAACAAGCGGGCGTAAAAATAACCCACGGCACTGAATTTTGCAACGGATTCAGGAGTGGCAACCGACCAACTTCCTTTACAGGTGTCCTGCGGAGTGGCTATCGATAATTTGGCTACAGTAAACAGTCGTATGTTATTGTTCGCGGCAGTCAATAAAGCATCTGTTGAACCATTCACGGGCTGATCGCCATAACCTGCAACAGGCATTTCCATGTTCGACTGACCGGAGCAAAGCCACACTTCGCCCAATAGGATATTATCAAGTAACACTTTTTCTTTGCCAGATGTAATGCTAATGCTGTAAGGACCACCTGCTTCGGTTGTTTTTACTTTCAATAACCACTCGCCTTTATCATTAGCAGTGGCATTAAATTTTTCTTTGTTCCAGCCAATTGTAATATTCAGTTTTTGATTCGGGTCGGCTTTTCCCCAAAGTTTCACTTCGCTGTTGCGTTGCAATACCATGTTATCAGTCAGCAATGAGGCTACTTTAATTTTGGCTTGCAGCCCGAAACAAAACGTAAGAATAATTGAAACAATAAAAATCTTTGATTTCATGTGTAAATGATGTGTTAGTTGTTAATATGCAAACTGTGTGGTTCTTAAAGTCCCCTTCGGGGGTTGGGGGCTGTTTATTTATTTTTTACTTTATCTAATTTATTTTTAAACTCTGCTACTTTTTCGGGATATTTATCGGCTAAGTTCGTTGTTTCGCCTGGGTCTGATTTCAAATTATACAACTGTGGTTTTGGATTATTTCCCATTTCGGTATTGGTCTCTTTGTTCATTTTAGCAAACTTGCTTGGTTCAATGTATTTCCAATCGCCAATAACAATCCCAAGTACATTTTGCAGGTTTTGTTCCACCACGAAATCACGGTTTTTAATGTTTTCGCCAAGCAATGTTTTTAAATTATTTTGGCTGTCTGGCGCTTCATTGCTTTTAATTTTGTAACCAATCAGATTTGCAAATGAAGCATACCAATC
>JBAXAD010000166.1:0-8407 GCA_037142715.1 Paludibacter sp.
AATATATCGAAAGATTCAATTAAATGGAATGAACCCGATAAAGATGGATATATAAGTGCGGCAAAAATGAATGAAAATTTAGCACTCTGCAAAACCGTAGTTGGCATTGTTCCTCCCGATTCATTGAATTTTTATAAGGATAAAATTATAGGGGCATCTTATGGTAAAATTTCTGAGCCTGTCAATCAAATGGCTGATGCTGGTTCAATTGTTTATTCTGCATTTATTTACGACAAAAAATCAAATCGATACCAAAAGGTGATGGTTAAAACATGGGGTGATTGGATGATTGATAACAATGCTCCCGAAGCGGTAAGCATCTATCAATGGATGCAAAGAATTGATGTAGAAAATTTGACCAACAGCGAAATAATTCAAATTAAATATGGCACTTCTTTTGGAGAATGTACTGGGTATTGCAAACATGATTTGGTTATGAAATCCAATGCTGTAATTTATAATTGTTCAAGCTGGAATGCAAGTATTCAGCCCATTACACACACAGACTTTTTGAATGCAGCGACTTGGGATGGATTGAAAATAAGTCTAAACACTAAAGATTTCTTCAACCTTCCTTCAACAATTGGTTGTCCTGATTGTGCTGATGGCGGTGCAGAATGGTTGGAAATAAATCTGAAGAATGGCAACACTCACAAAGTTACTTTTGAGTATAATAATGAACCTGCTTTGTTGAAAAATTACATTTTAAAATTGCGTGAAATGTTGTCTTCAAATGAATGTAAATAAAACAATTAAAACTATTTATTGCGATGAAAACAGCTTTTAAACTCTTAATAATCTTACTATTGGCGGTAAGTTGTAAAACTCAAAATGAGCCTGACCCAATTGTCAATGCAGAAGATGCCAAACCGATTGCACTACGAGTAGGACTTGAAAAACGAGTGGCGCAGGACAATGAATTTGCTTTTGATTTGCTCAAAAAGACAATTGAAAATTCAGGCGAGACCAATGTTTTTGTATCTCCTTTGAGTGTTAGTATTGCATTGGGAATGGCATGGAATGGTGCCAATGGCCAAACAAAAACAGAAATGGCTACTGCTCTAAAAATGAGCGGAATGTCTGTTGCTGACATCAACGAGTATTACAAAGTGATGCAAACCAACTTGCCCACCATTGACCCAACTACTAAACTGAGCATTGCCAATTCGCTTTGGTATCGCACTGGTTTTCAAGTAAAAACAGACTTTTTGAAAGTCAATTCCGATTATTTTAATGCTGAAGTGCGCGATTTGGATTTTGCGCAAACATGGGCTAAAGATACCATCAATAATTGGTGTTCGCGAAAGACCAACAAACTCATACCTACAATTATTGATGAAATTCCCAATGATGCCATGATGTATTTGATCAATGCTGTGTATTTCAAGGGAATTTGGAGAAGCAAATTTGATAAGAAAGTTACTACCGAAAGAGATTTCAGCAATGAATTGAGTCAAACCACTAAAGTAAACATGATGTATCAGAAGGACACATTTGCTTATTATTCTGATAATACTGCCCAATATCTAGATATGCCTTATGGCAATAAAGCATTCAGTATGACGGTGATGCTACCATTGCAAAATAAAACTACAGCGGAAATTTTGGCTAATCTGACTCTAGAAAACTGGAACAGTACTTTAAAAAATATGGTAGAAAGAGAAGTAATGCTTAGTCTGCCAAGGTTTAAAGTTGAAAACAAATTTACACTAAACGAGGTACTGAAAAATATGGGAATGAACTTGGCATTTACCGACAATGCCGATTTTTCAAACATATCAGACATTGATTTGTTGATTTCAAAAGTATTGCACAAAACGTATATAACTGTGGACGAAGAAGGTACCGAGGCAGCAGCTGTTACTGCCATTGAAATTGGAGTTACATCCATGCCCGATTATCCAATCTTCACTGTTAACAAACCATTTGTGTTTGTAATTCGTGAAAAAAGTACGGGTGTAATCCTCTTTATCGGAAAAATTGGAAATGTGGAAAAGTATTAACATCAATCGAAAATGAGTTGATGAAAAAAAAGAGATTGAAAATTAATTCAATCTCTTTTTTAATATTACATTTTTACATTGAAAAAACTTATCCGTAAATAACGTTTCCGTTTTCGTCTTTAAACTCATCAAAACTCTTATTATATTGTTCCATAACGCGGTAACTCATTGCCATGCTCGAGAAACCACCATCGTGCATAAGGTTTTGCATGGTTACTTTGCGGGTTAAATCGCTAAACATTACCACACAATAGTCAGCACAATCAGCAGCAGTAGCATTGCCAAGTGGCGACATACGTTCTGAATAATCAAGCAAACCATCCATGTTTTTCACTCCGCTACCAGCTGTAGTTGGGGTTGGTGATTGAGAAATGGTGTTTACACGTACATTGTGTTCGCGTCCATAAATATAACCAAAGCTACGTGCAATTGATTCCAAAATTGATTTAGCATCTGCCATATCGTTGTATCCAAATACTGTACGCTGTGCAGCCATATATGAAAGTGCAATTACAGAACCGTAATCATTGATAGCGTCCATCTTTTTGGCAACTTGCAACATTTTGTGAAATGAAACAGCCGAAATATCTAGTGTTGTAGCCATCATATCGTAGTCCAAATCATCATAAGTACGTTTTTTGCGCACGTTTGGTGACATACCGATGGAGTGTAAAACGAAGTCGATTTTGCCACCCAATGCTTCCATTGATTGTGCAAAAACCTGTTCCAAATCAGAAACGCTTGTAGCATCCGCAGGAATCAATTTTGCGTTCAATTTTTGAGCTAATTCGTCAGTAGTACCCATTCGAACTGCCAATGGAGTGTTTGATAAGGTGATAATTGCACCTTCTTCCACTACCCTTTCGGCCACTTTCCAAGCTATAGACATATTGTTCAAAGCTCCAAATACTATACCTCGTTTACCTTTTAATAAATCGTTACCCATATTTTTTGTTTTTTGTTTTATTCTATCAAACACTTTTATGACTGAAATGTTTTGTTTAGAAAACTAATTTCGGCACAAAGATACACAAAATGTGCATTAAAATAAAATTGATTGGTATGCCAACAGACAAAATATTTCACAAACCACTGTTATTTAGTAGTTTATATAACAAATTTGACATTCAATTTAGACCTATTATTTAAGATTATCTATAAACAACATAGCAAATTTAATAAAAACGGAAACTTTTCCAACTATCAATTGAAATGTAACTTACATGAACTTATAGTTAAAAGATTTCAGTTGTGTATTGTTCAGTTTTTTTTACCTACTCAATCTTCAAGATATCCAAATTTCCCATTGTTTAAATCCTCATAAGCCTGTATAATTTCTGCTTTGGTGTTCATCACAAATGGTCCATAAGGCACTATGGGTTCGTTAATTGGTTCTCCGCTTAATATCAACACGATTGCATCTTCGGTTGCTTTCAATTGAATATCAGTTCCATCATTGGCAAAAAGCACAAAATGGTCGAAAGGCACAATTTTATCATTCAGTTCAACGCTTCCTTCTATCACCACAAATCCTGTATTGTAAGCCTGAGGCAATGAAATTGTAAGCTCAGCATCTTTATTTACCCGAACATTGTACATTTCGATGGGTGTAAATGTGGAAGCTAAACCTTTGATGCCATTAAAGTTTCCTGCAATAACTTCTACTACACCGGCATTATTTGGCAATATAAACTGACCAAATTCTTCCCTTTTTATGGGCTGATATTTTGGAGGACTCATTTTGTATTTTGCAGGCAAATTTACCCAAAGCTGTACCATTTGTAATAATCCTCCTTTTTCGCTCCAAGCTTTCTCGTGATATTCTTTGTGCAAAATGCCCGAAGCGGCTGTCATCCATTGCACATCGCCTTCTCCAATCACCCCACTGTTGCCAGCACTGTCATGATGCGCCACTTTGCCATGATAAGCAATAGTAACCGTTTCGAAACCGCGATGTGGATGAACGCCCACGCCACGTGGAGATTTTGTGGGTGGAAATTCTGTTTTGGCACCATAATCCATAAGAAAAAACGGACTCATGCGTTGCATTCCTATAGTTCTACTGTTTGGGAAGAAATTATGTACCCTGAAACCATCTCCAACCATGTGTGGGGCGGGTGGTGCAATTATTTGCTCAATACTTCTTGCTGTATTCATTCTGATATATGCTTTTTTTGTAGAAACAAATCAAAATAGAATTGGTTCAGAATTGAATAATTGCTTTAAAGAAATGAAGTATTTGGTGTGATTATCCATTTATACACCGAAATATACCATTTTAGAATTACTGGCTTTGGATGTCCAAAATATCTTTTTTGAATAAATTTCCATATTTATGTGATTTTATTTGCTTAATTTTCTATCTTTGCGCTATGCTAATATCAAAATAAAAAATACAATATAAATGGAACAAGTAAAAAACCGCATTTCATTGCTGCGTGATGTCATGAAAAAGCATGGCATTTCGGCATGTATCATTCCCGGAACCGACCCACATGCAAGCGAATATATAGCAGATTATTGGAAAGAACGTGAATGGATTTCGGGCTTCGACGGTTCGGCAGGCACAGCGGTAATTACCTTAAATGGGGCTGGTTTATGGACAGATTCTCGCTATTTTTTACATGCAGCAGAGCAATTGGAGGGTACGAGTATTGAGTTGATGAAACAAGGATTACCCGAAACGCTTGAGATTCTGCCATGGTTGGCTACGCAACTTAAAGCTGGCGAAAAAGTGGGTGTAAATCCTCAAATGTTCTCGTTGAATGGTTTTTCTTCAATGAAAAGCGAACTCAGAATGGGTAATATTCAACTGATTTCTATTGACTTACTAGCTGAGGTATGGACTGTTCGCCCGATAATGCCCGCACAACCATTTTATGTTTTTGAAACAAAATATAGTGGCAAAACTGCGCTCGAAAAGTTGGCTTTACTTCGTACGGAAATGAAAAAAGGATATGCTGATACATTTGTTATTTCAGCGTTGGACGATATTGCATGGCTGTTTAATATTAGGGGTAATGACGTGAATTACAATCCAGTAGTTATTGCTTATGCTTTGGTGGAGAATGATAAAGCAACCTTATTTATTGCACCCGAAAAACTGACAGCGGAAACTAATTTATATTTAAAAAACGAAGGTGTAACAGTTGCCAATTATCTTGAAATCAATGATGCTTTGGCTAATCTACCAACTTCAACTTCAGTTTTGGTTGACGGTGCAAAACTCAATCAGGCATTGTTTGAGTCGATTCCCGCCGGTTGTACAATTCGGAATGCCATGTCGCCCATTTTTAAGCTGAAAAGTATCAAAAACGAAGTGGAAATGGATGGTGTACGCTGTGCAATGCAGAAAGATGGTGTGGCGTTGACCCGCTTTTTTATGTGGCTCGAAGCCAATTTGACAAGTGGAGATTTATCAGAGATATCTATTTCAAACAAGCTGCGTGAATTCCGAAGCGAACAAGAAAACTTCGTGGGCGAAAGCTTTGGAACCATTGCTGGCTACGCTGCTCATGGTGCCATTGTACATTATAACGCTGTTCCATCATCGGATGCAAAACTGAAACCCGAAAGTATTTTGCTGCTCGACTCAGGCGGACAATACTTGGACGGAACAACCGATATCACCCGAACCATTGTGTTGGGAACGCCCACCTCACAGCAAAAAACGGACAATACATTGGTATTGAAAGGACATATAGCATTGGCAATGGCTCAATTTCCAGTTGGCACGCGTGGGTCGCAATTGGACATTTTGGCACGGAAAGCAATGTGGGATTTGGGGCTCAACTACGGACATGGAACTGGGCATGGTGTGGGTCATTTTCTTTGTGTGCATGAAGGACCGCAGAGCATTCGGATGGACGAAAACCCAACTATTTTACAACCAGGCATGATGATTTCCAACGAGCCAGGTATGTATCGCACCAATGAATATGGTATCCGAATCGAGAATCTTGTGCATGTAATACCCGCTCAGAAAACGGAATTCGGGCAATTTCTACAATTTGAAACACTGACGCTGTTTCCTATCGACAAAAAACTGATTGATTGGGACATAATGACTGCTTTGGAAATTGAATGGCTAAATAATTATCACCAAAAAGTGAATAAAAGTATCTCATCGTTATTGGATGATGCAGAATGTGATTGGCTGAATGAAAAGTGTGCTCCCTACAAAATAGACTAACTTCAAAATCAAAAGGAGCTTGAATCATAATGAAACAAGCTCTTTTTTGCTAAAATAAATCTTCATTACTTTTCACTTCATTCATTTTGAGCTGTTTGCAACAATACACTTCCACTGTCAATCAATTCGATTAAAGCTTTTCCTGCGCTAAGTTTTGATTCAATCAATATCGGAATCCGATTTACATCGTCCGTTACCCACATTGTAATGGGATAAGTTTCGTCAAACACTTTGCCTTTCACAACCATTGGCTTAAATTTCAGGCAATTAAACACACCCAGCTTGGTTTTAATTTGTTCCTTGCCACCATATACAATTTTAGAAGTATAAATGGAATCATCCAAAAAGAACGGAATTTGGAAATAGTTACCTGCATTTAGATTGCTCACATTGAGCGTGCGAGCATAATAAAATGCCGATAAAATATCTTGCGTATTTTCATTAATTTTCTTTCTTGCACTATTACTTTCTGCGATTAAATCTTTGCGATTAAAATTGATGGTGTCATCTTTTTTGTAGCTATTTTCTCTGGTTCTACGAATAAATCTCAAGGGCACAATACTTTCTTGGTCAATATATGACTCAAAACTATCATCAATTTTATAGAAAAACTCAACAATTCCAGTCGTCCATCCCCTTGCAACCACATGTAAAGCATTGCGGTTATTGATAACTACATTATCGGAGTTCACTACCAAAGTTACTTTTCCAGCCTTTAAATTTCCAGTCAACAATGAATTAAATGATACTCGAAAAGTCAATTTCTCGCCATTGTTAAAGGCAATATTTTCCACTTTTTTATATCCTTGCGCCCACGAAGAAATCGAAAAGCACATAACGCAACACATTAATAATAGTTTTTTCATAGTGAATAATTTATTTGTAATTTAGCCATTGCAAAAAGCGTTCCAAAAATATATTATTTAGATATTTTGAATCAATGAATTGAAAAATGGGTTCCTTTTCAAGATTATTCATTACATTTGAACTCATTTTTAATTACTTCAAATTTCAATAAATAATCCATGCAAAACTTCGATATAAAAGAAACAGCGTTAGGAAAATCAGTTGTGACACCCGAAAAATACGATGCTTCCCTCCTATTTCGTATTCCACGTGCCGAAAACAGGGAACATTATGGGTTAAACGCCTCAAACCTGCCATTTATAGGATATGATGTTTGGAATTGTTATGAACTTTCATTCCTCACCGACAACGGATTACCAGTTTCTAGGGTAATGAAATTGGTTTATTCGTCCTACAGTGAATTTTTGGTTGAATCGAAATCCTTGAAACTTTATCTCAATGCCTTCAATATGGATTCCTTTGGAAAAACCATTGTAGGAGCTGAAAAACGAGTACAGGAAATTATAACGCATGACTTAAATAATTTGTTGGAAACAGAAGTGAAAGTAACATTGTTCGATACTGACAGCCCTGCAGAACAGGCTTTTTCAAGATTAAAAAAAGCTGAATTATCAAAAACGATTCCATTGGAGGAACAAGAATCCATTGTTTTTAGCCACTTCAATGAATCGCCATCACTTTTGAAGAGTCAACTTACTGACGAACAACACAACTATGGTTTTAGAAGCGATTTATTACGCTCAAATTGCCGTGTGACCAATCAGCCCGACTGGGGCGATTTATTTGTAGAAATGACCACACAGCACCACATTGAATTGTTATCCATCATGGAATATCTGGTTTCATTTCGCAAAGAAAACCATTTTCATGAAGAGGTGGTAGAAATGATTTACAAGCGACTAAATGATGCTTATGAACCCGAAAAGCTAATGGTAGCAGCCATGTACACGCGTCGCGGAGGGATTGATATTAATCCAATTCGTGCTTCTCATATCGAGTTATTGGACAAAGTGCTGATTAGTTCTACTTGTAGGGTTGAAAAAACGGTGAGACAATAGTTGAGTTTTGTATTCCGGGTTTCGTGTTCCGAGTTTCGTGTTTCGTGTTCGGCGATAATTAGCTCAAAGTCTAAGAAGTTATAGTATCCTATGGTTTTATTTGAATTTGAGTGATTTAGCAGCATTTCGAAACGATAATTTCAAGCAGTGGCATTTTAGCAAATAAATATTTGCAAATTTTCCACATCAAAATTTGAGAATAGGCTTGTCTATTCCAAAAAAGAGTGTATCTTTGCACTCGAATTACACAAAATGCGGCTGTGGCGTAATTGGTAGCCGCGCCAGAC
>JBAXAD010000167.1:0-8389 GCA_037142715.1 Paludibacter sp.
CTCCTGTATTTTATACTTGAAGGTTTTCAATACCAGTGGTTTTTCTTGGGTTTGACCTTGATAACCATAGTCAGTTTTGCTGATGATATTCATCCTCAATCTTCTAAGCTTCGATTGTTGGTTCATTTTATTGCTATGGGATTGATGTTTTATCAATGGGGACTTTATGAATTGCCTTGGTACTATACTCTACTTGCTTTGATTTTTTGCATTGGTATTATCAATGCCTATAATTTTATGGATGGTGTAAATGGGATTACTGGAGGTTATAGCTTGGCTGTTATAGGTAGTTTGTGGTATATTAATAGCTATCAAGTTACTTTTGTAGACAATAATTTTATTTACACGCTGGTGTTGGCATTGTTGGTTTTCAATTTCTTTAATTTCAGAACCAAAGCCAAGTGTTTTGCAGGTGATGTAGGTGCCATTTCCATAGCGTTTATAATCCTGTTTTTGTTGGGTCTTCTTATTGTTAAAACATCTGATTTTAGTTATATTATCGTACTTGCAGTTTATGGGGTAGATACTATTTTGACCATCGTACATCGTTTGCTTTTAAAAGAAAATATTTTTGAGGCACACCGTAAACATGCTTACCAATTACTTGCTAATGAGTTGAAAATAAAACATGTACTGGTGTCATCGTTGTATATGTTACTGCAGGTTATTATAATGGCTGGTTTCTTTTTGCTGAAATCTTATTCCTATTTGTATCTTTCGATTGTAGTATTGATTTTGTCAATTGCTTATGTGCTATTCAAGAAGAAGTATTTTCGATTACATGTAAATTAATTACTTATTTGCGCCTACAATCAATTGGCATCGAATGTAATTATAACTTATGAAGAAAAAATAATGGCAGCTTTTAGCAAACAAAAGCCATTGTTTGATGTGGAATTTTATTTTCTTTAACTCAAGTTTCACATATGTCAAGAAAATCAATAATACATAGCACACTTCTTACTATCAATATCTTTTTAGTAATTGCTATTTCTTTGTCAATTATTGGTTCTGTAGTTAGCCCTGTTAAGTTTTCATTCCCTATTTATTTTACCCTCGGTTTTCCTATTATTGTAAGTTTCAATTTGTTTTTTATAATTCTTTGGGGTGTTCTCCGAAAATGGTATTTTCTCATTTCATTGATTGCCATTTTACTCTCTTCCAATCAAATTTCAACCATATTCCCAATTCATCTAGGCAAGAAAGTCATTGCTAATACTTCAAAAAGTATAGTTATAGTGTCGTATAACACCATGGCTAATAGTACAATGCAGAAACATTTGCCCAACCATCCCAATGGAGTTATTGAATACTTGCTAAGTACAAATGCAGATATTATTTGTATTCAAGAGTATAATGTGAGTAGGAATAAAAACTATTTGACACCTGAGGACATTGATGCCCTATTTAAAAACTATACTTACAAATATATAAAATTTGATTGTGATAATTTTAATTCTATCACTGGGCTTGCTACATTTTCAAAATATCCCATTATCAAGAATGAGCGTATCAAGTACGAATCGATATTTAATGCATCCATTTATTCAGATATCGTAATTGATAAAGATACCATTCGTGTTGTAAATAACCATTTAGAGTCCAATAGATTTACGGGTAACGATTTGTTGTTAGCAAGGCAATTAAAACATGATTTTAATTCCAGTAAATTGATTAATACCACAAAGTATTTTTCTCAGAAATTAGGAGTTGCATATCCAGTAAGAGCCAAACAAGCTGATAAAATTCATGAAGTTATAGCCTCTACTCCATACAAACTCATTGTGTGTGGCGATTTTAATGATGTTCCAATATCCTATAGCTATACTAAAATCAGAGGTGAATTGAATGATGCTTATGTCAACTGTGGCACTGGCTTTGGTTGGACATTTGACTCTTCGATTTATAAATTACGGCTCGATTATGTTTTTTACGATAATCATTTTGAAGTACAAGATTTTCAAATTGGGAAAAATAAATCGTCTGACCATTTTCCGATAAAATGTGTTTTGAGAATAAAATAGGTTCATTTAGCTGTAATTCAATGTGAATTTTGGACTAAAATATCATTATTTGCTATAATACAAACTGAAAATTCTATTGCCGTGGAGTGTTGAAATAGAAGGTTGAAAAATATTTTAGCATTGAAATTGATAAAAAACTAGTATTTATAGTTCTTATTGCTTTTATAATTATTATATTTGCAATTATTCTAAAAGCCATAATCAAATGTCTATGAAAAATCCGTTCTTAATTAGTGGTTATATTTCGCCTGAGTATTTTTGCGATAGAGAAGAGGAAACTAAAACTTTGGTTCGCTATCTGTTGAATGGTCGTAATACTGCCATTATATCTACCCGAAGAATGGGTAAAACAGGTCTAATTCGACATTGTTTCCAACAAGATGAAATAAGTTGTCGTTTTAATACCTTTTTTATTGATATTTATTCTACTTCTAGCCTCCGTGAGTTTGTACTTGCATTGGGAAAAGAGATTTTTGAGGAATTAAAACCAAAGGAAAGAAAGTTTTTGGATCATTTTTTTTCTGTTATTACTTCACTCAGAGCTGCTTTCAGATTGGATAGTATCACTGGTGAGCCATCATTTGAGATTGGGTTGGGCGATATTCAAGAAGCGAATATTACTTTAGAGGAGATTTTTAGTTATTTGGAGCAATCCAATACTCCCTGTATTGTGGCAATTGATGAATTTCAGCAGATTGAGCATTATTCAGATGGGAATGTGGAGGCGGTTTTACGAACGTTGATACAGAAATGCAAAAACACACATTTTATTTTTGCAGGTAGTCAACATCATGTAATGTCCAACATGTTTCAAAGTCCTGCCCGACCATTTTACCAAAGCGTGAGTATGATACAGCTGAATCAGATTTCGCTTGAGAAATATAAAGTTTTTGTGATTGAGAATTTCGAGAAGCATAATCGGACCATTGAATCCGAGATTGTTGATAAAGTTTATCAATTATTTGAGGGACATACTTGGTATTTACAGATTGTGTTCAACGAATTATTCTCGCTTATAGATGCTGGAGAGCAATGTGATAGGTTGATGTATAATGAAGCATTGACAAATCTTCTTTCGGTTCAATCGTTTACATTTGAGGAAATACTATCGAGATTACCCGAAAAACAAAAAGAAATTTTAATAGCTATAGCCAAAGAAGGAAAAGCTTCAGGTGTTACTTCTGGCGACTTTATTCGTAAATATCGTTTGCAATCAGCAAGTTCTGTTCAATCAGCGCTCAAGTATCTCCTTGATAAAGATCTTGTAACACAAGAAATGACTGTTTTTCAGGTATATGATCGGTTTTTTGGAATGTGGCTAAAAAATAATTTCTAAAGAAAGAGTGACTCACGGGGTGACTTGGAGTTACCCCGTGAGTCTTCAGCAGAGTACTATATAGATTATTCCATTTTCTCCTTCAAAAACTTACCTGTATAAGACGCTTCACAATTTAGAATCTGTTCTGGTGTTCCTTCAAACACAAGGTTGCCACCTTTTTCTCCACCTTCTGGGCCAATGTCGATAATGTGGTCGGCACATTTAATTACCTCCAAGTTGTGTTCAATGATAATTACTGTGTGCCCTTTTGTTATCAAAGCATCAAACGCTTTCATTAAGGTTTTTATATCGTGAAAGTGCAAGCCCGTTGTAGGTTCGTCGAACACAAAAATAGTGGGTTCCGATTTTTCATTGGCTAAAAACGATGCCAATTTCACACGCTGACTTTCACCACCCGAAAGCGTGCTACTCGATTGCCCCAGTTTTACATATCCCACGCCCACATCTTGTAGTGGTTTCATGCGTTTTACAATTTTCTTCTCGGTATGTCCAGTGTGTTCAGTAAAAAACTTAATGGCTTGATTCACCGTCATTTCTAGCACATCAAATATGTTTTGATCTTTGAAAGTAACATCCAGCACATCTTGCTTGAATCGTTTGCCGTGACAATGTTCGCATTCCAGCACCAAATCGGCCATGAATTGCATTTCTACCGTTACCGTGCCTTCGCCCTGACATTCTTCGCATCGTCCACCTTGCGTATTGAACGAAAAATGAGATGCCGTGTAGCTCATTTGCTTCGATAGTTGTTGGTCGGCAAACAGTTTCCGAATCTCGTCGTAAGCTTTGATGTATGTTACCGGGTTGGAGCGTGATGAGCGTCCAATCGGATTTTGGTCAACAAACTCTATGTCTTTGGCCAATAACATGCTGCCTTTCAGTGTGCCAAATTGACCTGTTCGGTCGGCCACGCCACCGTAATGTTTTTTGAGTGCGGCATAAAACACATTGCGCACCAATGACGATTTTCCCGACCCGCTCACTCCCGTTACCACCGTCATTACATTGAGCGGAAATTTCACATCAATGCCTTTCAGGTTATTTTCACGTGCGCCAAGTACTTCAATATAGTTATTCCATTTTCGGCGTTGTTTTGGTACTTCAATTTTTTCTTGTCCCAATAAATATTTCAGTGTGTAGGAATCCTCAATTTCTGATTTCTGAATTTTTAATTCATTTTTGGCAGTCAAATCAGGTGTTCCTTGATAGACCACTTTTCCTCCCAACCGTCCTGCATTTGGCCCAATGTCAATCAAATAATCAGCAGCACGCATAATTTCTTCATCATGTTCCACTACCACCACTGTATTTCCAAGGTCACGGAGTTGTTTCAACACTTTGATTAACAAATGCGTATCGCGGGCATGCAGTCCAATACTAGGTTCATCCAAAATGTAGAGCGATCCCACCAAACTACTCCCTAGTGATGTGGCCAAATTAATGCGTTGACTTTCACCACCCGAAAGCGAATTGGACAATCGGTTGATGGTAAGATATCCCAATCCAACATCGAGCAGAAAATGGCAACGATTTGTAATTTCAATCAATAATCGTTTGGCAATGGCGGCATCTTGTTCGTCTAATTGAATGTTTTCAAAGAAATCGTTCAGTGCGGTTATGGGCATCAATACCAATTCAGAAATTGGTTTGTCGGCAATGCGTATGTAATTGGCTTCCTTTTTCAACCGAGTTCCACGGCATTCAGTACAGATTGTTTTTCCTCTGTAACGCGCCAGCATCACTCGGTATTGAATTTTGTATTGGCTGGCTTCCAAGTGTTTGAAAAATGCATTTAATCCTTCAAAATATTGATTCCCAGTCCAAAGCAATAACCGTTGCTCGTCTGTCAGCTCGTAATACGGTTTGTGTATGGGAAAGTTGAATTTTGTGGCAGAATGTACAAGTTGGTTTTTCCATTCACTCATCACTTCACCTTTCCAACATGCCACTGCATCTTCAAATATAGACAAAGTTTTATTGGGTACAACCAAATCTTCATCAATGCCAATAATTCGTCCAAATCCTTCACAAACAGGGCAAGCCCCTATGGGACTATTGAAACTAAAAGTATGTACAGAGGGTATTTCAAACTCCATTCCGTCTGCTTCAAACTTCTTAGAAAAAGGCAAAAGAACAGTTTCTTTTTCTGTGAAAATTTTGAGTATACAAGCTCCATTTCCTTCAAAAAAGGCAGTTTCTACAGAGTCAGTCAATCTACTAATACAAGTTTGTGTATGTTCTATCACCAACCTATCTACGAGTAAATAAACTTCAGAATTGTCTTTTTCTATAGCATCGTTTTTTAGCAAATCCTCAATCTGTATCATGTCTTCACTCACCAATACCCTACTGAAACCTTGCAGAGATAGACTCTTGATTTGTTCTTTCAATGTTTTTTCAGCTGTAGGTAGTATGGGTGTCAACACCATCAATCTTGTGTTGTCTGAAAATTCCATGGCAGCCTCTACCACATCATCCGCTTCATGTTTCCTCACCAACTCACCCGAAATGGGAGAGAAAGTTTTACCAATCCGCGCGTAAAGCAGTTTAATATATTCGTAAATTTCGGTAGAAGTCCCCACGGTAGAGCGAGGGTTTCGGGTATTTACGCGCTGTTCAATGGCAATGGCGGGTGGAATGCCCTTGATGTAATCTACTTCCGGTTTACTCATGCGCCCCAAAAACTGACGAGCATACGATGACAAACTTTCCACATAACGGCGTTGTCCTTCGGCATAAAGTGTATCGAATGCCAATGAGGACTTGCCAGAACCAGAAAGTCCAGTAATTACAACCAGTTGATTGCGAGGTATTTCTACATCAATGTTTTTTAGGTTGTGAACCCGTGCACCTTTTATTATTATATTTCCTTGTTTGGACATGAAATTTTTGATTTTCTTGTTGATTGTATTGGACATCAGAAGATTGAGTTTTCTGATATGTAGGTTGAAATACTAATATTATTTCAACCTACAAAGATACATCATAAGTGTCAAAAATATAATATCGAATAATTAATAATTGCTACAACTCTCATTTTATGTATTAAATGATTTTTTGATATTGTAAGTTCGATATACAAAATACATACATTAATTTGATGTATTATGCATTAATACTGTATATATTAGGCCAGAAACTACTGTTTTTAGAATAATTATGAAAAATAAAAGCTCTTTGTCTGTTTTATATGCAGAAAATAGATTACTTTTGTGCGAAATCTAAATAATTATGCATTTATGAAGAACAAACGAAACCGCTTACAAATCATTTCTGAAATACTACGTTCAACAGTTGTAGGAAGTCAGGAGGAATTACTTAAACTATTATTTGATAAGCAATGTGACGTTACACAGGCAACTTTGTCCCGCGATTTAAAATTACTAAAAGTAGCTAAAACGCCCTTGTCGAATGGTGCATATAAATACATTTTACCGTCCTATAATAAACCACTTCAATCTCAGGGCACTTTTAGCACACTTCATTCTCATGGTGCAGTTTTAAGTTTAGAGTTTTCAGGTCAATTGGCAGTTGTGAAAACTAAACCCGGGTATGCAAGTGCGATTGCGTGGGACATTGATAATAAAGCAAATGATCAGGTACTAGGTACTATAGCTGGCGATGACACCATTTTGATAATTCCAAGAGAAGGTGTTTCCCGTGAAGAAATTTTAGAAATGTTGAATAATATATTTTCCGAAAAGAACTAAAAGTTTTAACGACTTAATATTGAAATCTACATTTTATAAGGCAGCAAAACACTACTTTTGTGATTGAATTTTTTTTAAAGATTGTGCATGCCTTGCAAATGCTTTACATTGCAAGACGAATAATTATTCAAATTGAATATGGAGAAAGAAATTGCCGTTGAAGAGATAACGGTACAAATAGCTGATGAACGTTTTTTAGGATATGTTGATACGATTTTAGACACTATATCTGTTGCCGCTAAAGTGCGAGGAACAGGAATTGCCAGACGGTCGCCCGAATATATCGAGCTGAAAATGAAGGAGGGAAAAGCCATTATTGCATTGGCGGGTGATGAGTTTGCTGGTTTTTGTTACATTGAATCATGGGGCAACAAAAAATTTGTGGCCAATTCTGGTTTAATCGTAGTGGATAAATTTCGAGGTCATGGACTTGCAAAACGTATCAAACGTGAGGCTTTTAACCTATCTCGTTTGCGCTATCCTAATGCTAAAATATTTGGATTGACCACTGGTTTGGCAGTAATGAAAATTAACTCCGAACTGGGTTATAAACCCGTGACATTTTCCGAGTTAACTGATGATGCATCCTTTTGGAAAGGATGTCAAAGTTGTGTTAACTATGATATTTTGCAACGCACAGGTCGCAAGCATTGTTTGTGCACTGGTATGTTGTATGACCCGGAAAAGGAAGAAAAATAAGAGCATTTACTAATAAAAGACTTTGGTCATATGACCTTAGACTTTAGACAAAATATTTTTATGAAAGAAAAAGTAGTTTTAGCGTTTAGTGGAGGTTTGGATACTTCATTCTGCGCCAAGTATTTATCAGAAGATAAAGGTTATGAAGTGCATACCGCTGTTGCCAATACTGGTGGTTTTAGTGCTGAGGAGTTGAAGGCAATTGAGGACAAAGCATTCCGATTGGGTGCGGTGAGCCACGTAGCGTTGGATGTAACGCAGGAATATTATGATAAAAGTATCAAATATATGGTTTTCGGTAATGTATTGCGCAATGGCACTTATCCTATTTCGGTGAGCTCAGAACGTATATTTCAGGCCATTGCCATTATCAATTATGCCAAGGAAATTGGTGCTGATTATGTAGCACATGGTAGCACTGGAGCAGGTAATGACCAAGTTCGTTTCGATTTGACTTTTGATATTTTGGCCCCCAATATCAAAGTTCTAACGCCAACCCGCGATATGGTGTTGACGCGTGAATATGAAATTAATTACTTGAAAGAGCATGGTTTTGAAGCTGATTTCAAGAAAATGGAGTATTCCATCAACAAAGGTTTGTGGGGAACGAGTATTGG
>JBAXAD010000168.1:0-8378 GCA_037142715.1 Paludibacter sp.
GCCCCGCAACCAAATCAGAAAAACAGAATTCAATAAAACTCTATTTAGTTGCGGTAAAATAGTGCTGAAATCCTTTACAGTAAAGGATTTCAGAAGTTTTATGCCGCAACCAGACGAAAATCAAGAAAATCTGTTGATAGTTACAGTTAGTAACACTAGTAATAGCTGTTACTAATGTTACTACATGTTACTGATTTTCTTTTTTTTACTACATTCTACAAACTACCATCTACTAACTACATTCTACCATCTATGCACTATCTTCAAAAATACAAAGGAAAATCCACTCGTCATCAATGCCCAGCATGTGAAACCAATCACAGCTTCACCCAATATTTGAATGGCGACACTCACGAACCCATTCATCGTAACGTTGGCATATGCAACCGTGAAACCAAATGTGGTTATCATTACACACCAAAACAATATTTTATGGATAATCAAATGTCCCAATCGTCCTCAATGTCATTTAAAAACATTCCTCCACTTCAAAAATCTTCACCTCGTGTAGGTCCAGTTGGTAGTATCCCCTTTTCCTACGTCCAACAATCCGCCTCCTACAAAAGCAATTTTGTGCGCTTCCTGTGCGAATTCCTGACAGTAGAACAAATGAAACAAGCCGGAGAAAACTATGCCTTGGGAGCAACAAAATCGAAAGAAGTAATTTTTTGGCAAATCGATATCACAGGAAAGGTCAGAACTGGCAAAATCATGCAGTACAATCCCAATACAGGTAAAAGAATCAAACACCAAAGTGGAGCGATTGATTGGGTTCACAATAAACTTAAGAAAACAGGAATATTGCCTGAGGACTTCAATTTGCAGCAATGTTTCTTTGGCGAACATTTATTGAAAATTTATCCCGAGAAATTTGTTGCCATTGTAGAAAGTGAGAAATCCGCCATTATTGCCAGTATTATATTCCCGGATTTAATTTGGTTGGCAGCTGGAAACCTTAATGGACTGTCAATTGAAAAATGTCAGGTTTTGAATGGGCGAGATGTTACGTTGTATCCCGATTTGGGTGCTTTTGAAAAATGGAATGAAAAAGCTCAATTGCTAAATTATCAATTCCCCTCTCAAAATGGGGAGGGGTCAGTGGTGAGGTGTTCAACTTTATTAGAGGAAGAAGCCACTGATATTGAGCGTGAGAATGGATTGGATATTGCTGATTATATTGTTTTGGAACTTACTTTAAAGAAAACTACTTCTGAAATACAAAAAACATTTAGCTCAAACTTACAAACTATGATTGACAGAAATAGGGCATTGTTGGTTTTGATAAATGGATTACAATTGGAAGAAAGTTAAATAAACCGCTTAATGCACTAACTTCATATTGAAATAAAAACATGTTGAAATTCTGATATATGTCAAAATTGGTTTCTTAGGATATACAGTACTTTGAAAAATTAAATACATTTTTGTCAGTAAAATTTCAAGTATTGTTGTTAAACATTTATGTGGATCAATACCAGTTTGCAAACAGCATTCTAGAAGTGTGTGAAAAATACAATTATCCTCCGAACTGCCATCATTTCCTGAGAACCGGAAATTCTTTTGACAAAGTGTGTTTGGTCTAATGGAACTCTCTACAATATTATTGACAATATTGAATTATCCTTCTGTACAATAACAGCTGATAAGGGGCCACATACCAATTGCATAGCTTATGACTTTTCCTATTACATATTTCTTTTTTTACACAAAAAGATGATAATGTCTCATAATGTGTAATTTACATGAAAATATATCATCAATCAATTGCTATTGTTATTCATTGATCTATATTCACTAGCATCAATCAATTGCTATTGTTATTCATTGATCTATATTCAGTAGGTGTAATTTTAAATTTTACCTTAAAACAAGCACTAAAGTATTTAGGGTCAGAAAAACCTACCATATAACAAACATCGGCTATCGATACATCATTTTCTATAATGATTTGTGCAGCTTGTTTGAGTCTGAAATCTTGCAAAAGCTCTTTTCCCGAAAGCCCTGTCAAGCTTTTCACTTTGTTGTAAAATTTAGCATGACTCATGGCCATAGCTTTTTCCAAAGTGTCAACCGTGTATTCGGAATCAGGAATTCCTTTTTCAATCTCCTTCATTAAATCATTTAAGAATTTTTCGTCGGTTGATGTAACAGTTACTTTTGACGGCTCAAAAATGATGTTGTTTTGAAATAACTGTCGTAAACTGTCACGGTTTTTAATTAAACTCTTGATTTTCGCCAATAAATAATCGGCTTCGAAAGGTTTTGAGATATAATCGTCTGCACCAATTTCTAGCCCTTTAAATTTTATTTCGTTATCCGTACGAGCTGTGAGAAGGATTAACGGAATATGGCTCGTTTCGAATGTGGTTTTAATTTTCTCACAAAATTCAATTCCATCCATAATCGGCATTACATAATCACTGATTATTAAATCGGGCATTTTCTTTAATGCCAGTTTAAAACCATCTGCACCATTTTCTGCTTCCAAAATCGTGTATTCTTCTATTAAACAGCTTTTTATATACTCACGCATTTCCGGATTGTCTTCTGCAATAAGAATCGTTTTGGAACTTGATGCTGGCATTTCAGTATCTCCAATTAATTCCTGTTTTGCGGGATATTGAATTGAATTATTTTGCTCTGATTTTAACTTACTTTGTTCCATTTCAGTCATTGATTCAGCAGACCGAATTGGCAGATAAAAACTAAACGATGAACCATTTCCTTCAACACTTTCCACTGTTATTTCACCATTCATTACCTCAATAAGGTCTTTGCAATGCGAAAGTCCTATACCGTAGCTACTATTGGTAACACTTACTGAATCGTTGTAAAAGCGGTCGAAAATATATTTTATTTTTTGTGTTGAAATGCCTACCCCAGTATCTTTAACTGTGATTACATTGTAAGAAATTTCGCCTTTAATACAAGTGTCGACAAGCACTTCAATATAGCCATTGCTTGTAAATTTAATTGCATTTGACAATAGGTTGAAAAGGACTTTTGCTGTTTTTTCGGTGTCAATTTCTGTAATTATTTTATCTTGTCGAAAATCGAATAATAAATCTAAACCTTTGTCTTTTAGAATAAAATCAAAATGACTGACTTCGTTTCTTACATACTCATTAAGTTCCACTTTACGGTATTGAGCTTTAAGTTTGCCCACTTCTACTTTACGGAAATCGAGTAATTGTTCTATTAGATATTTAAGTTTTGTGGCATTGCGATGAACTGTTTGGAGTTGTTTTTTTATGGTTGGAGGATAATTCTCATTTTTCAGAATCTGTTCCAATGGACCAGCAATAAGGGTAAGTGGCGTGCGTAAGTCGTGTGAAATATTGATAAAAAATCGAGTACGAATCATATCCAATTCATGCAATCGTTGATTGTGCTCAGCATCAAGAATAATATGTTGTTTGGTGGCAATTTTTATTATCGAATAGCGTGTAAAATAAAAGATAATTAAACCTATACTTACGATATAGAACAAAAATGCATACCATGTAAGATAAAATGGTGTGGCAATGTCAATGATAATTTCACGTTCGTTGTTGCTCCATTCACCATCATCGTTTGTTGCTTTCACTCTGAAAATGTAAGTGCCATGCAGTAAGTTAGTATAAGTTGCTGTATGACTCCCAGCTTCGGAAATATTCCATTTTTTATCGTAGCCCTCAAGCTTATAAGCATATTTTATATTTTCGGGTGTCTGAAAATTCATTGATGAAAAATCAAATCTGAAATTATTTTCTTTGGCTTTAAGATTAATTTTATTAGTCAGAAAAATGGGGTTGTCAAGTAATATACGTCCTTTTACTGTTGTTTGCGGAGTAACTTTTTCGTTAAATAGGTAAAAGTCAGTAAGTGTAACTTGTGGATTGAGGTTAATGTTTTTAATATTTTCGGGATAAAATGAATTTACGCCATTAATACCACCAAAAAAAAGTTCGCCATCTGGAGCTTTGAATGACGTATGTTCCGAAAATTCATTGCTTTGAAGACCGTCAGCTGAATTGTACGAAGTCATTTTATTTTTTTTTGTATCAAAGCGAGTAAGCCCTGAGTTACTGCCAATCCAAAGAGATTGGTTGTTGTCGATGGTTACGCTCTGAATCATATTATTGGGCAACCCATCTGCTAGAAAGTATCCTTTGAAAGCAAGTTTTCCAGTATTGTAAGAGAAAGCACAACGATTAAGTCCAAGATGTGTTCCAATCCAGAATGTGTTTTTATCGGTTTGGCAAATACTGCGAATGTAATTACTGCTTATTGCATGATTTCCTTTTTTATAGACCTCACATTTTACTGGTTCAAAAGCAGCATTTAGTGACAAGATATTCAGGCCTCCGCCTTCGGTACCTACCCAGAGCTGATTTCGTAGTTTGTCGTGATGCAAAATACGGCAATTGTCATAAGATATTTTGATATTAGAATACTGACTATCATATTTGTCGGTACGTATCACTTTATTATTCTTAAATTGCAAACGGTATATCCCTAGAATGCCCCCTACAAAAACAATGTCGGGTGCAACTTTGCAACTGTAAAAGCAAGCTCTATTAATATTGCCAGCTGGGGTTATACGACCATCGAGACTTACAAGATAAGTTCCAATAGAAGTACAGACAAACAAAGAATTGGTGTCGAACCATTCTATATGAAAAATAATTTGGGTGTCGAAACCAAATTTTTTATACTCGCCGGTTCGTCGGTTTAGTAAGAAAAGACCATTGTTATGAGTACCAATCCACAAACAATTGTTGTTGTCCAAGAATATGGATCGTATAAAATTGGAATGAACCGATTTTTCGTTGTTGAATGGAGGAATAAAATAATGGTTGAAGCTTTTTTGTTTCAGATTCAGAAAATTGACGCCACTTCCGATTGTTCCTATCCACAATTGATTATCGGCCGATGCAAAAAGCGAATATATCAAATTTGAATTTATACTTTTAGGGTCGAAGATATTGTTTTTGAAAATATCTACAGGAAACTGTTTGGCTGAAGTCTGATCGGCTTTAATCCTAATTAGCCCATTATCAATAGTTCCCAGCCATAAATTCCCTGTTGTATCCAATGCCATTGCCGAAATCCGATTGGATGAGATAGAACTATTGGTGGTTGTAAAATGTTTGAGTTCAGCTTTTTCTATATTGTATCTATAAAGTCCAGCCTCTGGTATGTTGACATTGCTAAACCATATATTGCTGTTTTTGTCTTCAACAATGTGTGAAGTACCTATACTTGAAAATTCAGGACAAAGGGTAATAGGAATACATTTCTTTTTCATTTTATCGAAATGAAAAGTAATCAATGAACTGTTTAATCCACTACAATAAATACCATTTGAGAGTTGAATGGTGCGATAAACGTAATAATTCGTAGTTTTGTTGTTCCCTAATATGTCTATTTTAACTGTTCTCCTTTCAATGGTTGGGAAATTATCTGAACTAATATCTGTAAGAAATAATCCTTGATTTGTTGAAATCCAAAGCAACGATTTATCTACAAAAAGATGGAATATCTTAACGAAAATATTTGAGACTACAGGAAGATGAATTTTAAAAAGTCGTTGATTTTCAGTATTTAGAACATTAAGTCCATCGTCTGTACCTATCCAAATCCTTCCTTTTAGGTCTTCAGTCAATGAATGTATTGTGTTGTTTGACAGACTGGTATTATTATCCAACCCTACATTATATTTTGTAATTTTATAACCATCGTATCTGTTTAATCCATCTATAGTCCCAATCCAGATAAATCCCTGATGGTCTTTTAAGAAGGAATACACTTCACTTTGACTTAAACCATCGTTAGAAGTTATTTTATTAAAACGAAGTGCTTGAGAAAAAGAAAGCGAGCATTGCAAAATAAGAATTACAAAAATAATCTGTCGTTTCATGTGATTGGTAGTATTGTTTAAGTTCACAAAAATACAAATACAAATTAATTTATAATCATCAAACTATCAATTAGTATAACATTCGACAATAATTAGGATATGTATCGACAAATACTCCTCCTATCAGCTTGAAAATTGAATTAATTTTGCATGTCAGAATAATTATCAACTCATGAAACACATTAAGATAAAAATCGGTCTATTAGTTTGTGCTTTAATAGTCGCATTTGACAATTCGCAGGCAAAAAACAATATACGTGAAAATGCCGATTTTATCTGCACCAACATTGGCGTAAATGATAGCCGAACAAACAATTGCGTAATTGGGCCGATGATGCCTTTTGGGAGTATCAATCCTTCGCCACAAACGCTACGTGCCCCCCAAGACCGTTATGGTGGGCATGACGGCTATGACCCACGTTTTCCGATAATTGGTTTTGGTCAATTGCATGTTAGTGGCACAGGTTGGGGTAGTTACGGTCATTTTTTGATTTCACCTCAAGTAGGCTTAAATGTGGGAAAAGGAACGCATGATTCTCCCAAATCGGCTGAAATAACCAAGGCATATTACTATAAAACCCAGCTCGACCGTTATAATCTTACTGCCGAAGTAAGTCCCCGTCATTACAGTGCCATGTATCGTTTTTGTTTTCCGGCTACTGATAGTGCAACGATTGTTTTCGATGCTTCGCAATCCATTGGACTTGATATTGCAACGATAATGGGAGGAACGATTTACGAAAACATAGCTTCGATAGATGCTAAAAAAAGGCAATTGCGTGGAAAAATCAAAATAAGATCGGGTTGGCCCGATGGGGCTTATACGCTTTATTTTGTGGCGGAATGCAATAAACCATTTACAGATTGGGGGGTATGGAAAGAAAATTCCATTTATAAACAAATATCATCCATTACAGGCGATGAGTCTAAAAATCAACACATAGGAACTTTTTGTAGGTTTAAAACCATAATGAATGAACCAATATTGATGAAAGTGGCCATTTCGTTTTGCAGTTACGATAAAGCTGAATCGTTTCTAAAACAGGAACTTACGGACTGGAATTTTGAAAAAGTAGTAGCGCAAGGCAAAGTTGATTGGAACAAAAAACTGAACGCAATAAAGATTGAAACCAAGGCAGATGATGAAAAAACGATGTTCTATTCAGCGATGTATCGGGTGCTTACACTGGCTCGTGACCGTTCGAAAGATAACCCGAACTGGAAAACTGACCAACCCTATTGGGATGATAATTATGCTTTTTGGGATACTTGGCGTACTGCATACCCACTGTTGCTTTTGATTGATAGTAAAGCCATGCGCGACAATGTATTAGCACTCATCGACCGTTTTAAACACAATGGATTCGTGCGCGATGGTTTTATTGCTGGACGTGACAAAATGGAGGAACAGGGTGGTAATGATGTTGATAATATTCTGGCAGATGCGGTGCTGAAAAATGTACAAGGGATAGATGTAAATGAAGTTTATAAACTGTTGAAATACAATGCTGATAAGGAACGAAATGGATTGCCAGATAAATTTTGGAAAGCAGATTCAACAAGCCGGTTTAACAATAAAAGCTATAAAAAATTAAGTTGGATTCCGCAATGCGTGATGAGTTCATCGAACACCATTGAATATGCTTACAACGATTTTTGTGTAGCTCAAGTGGCAAAGAAATTAGAGAAAACTGAAGACTACAATAACTATCTGAAACGCAGTATGGGTTGGGTGAATTTGTGGAACGACACACTTTCGAGCAATGGTTTTAATGGATTTATTGATGCCCGCCGAGCTGATGGAAAGTTTGCAGGAATTTATCCACAGAAAAATGGCGGTTCGTGGAAATCACCTTTTTATGAGGGTGATAC
Source organism: Paludibacter sp. (assembly GCA_037142715.1). Classification (GTDB taxonomy): domain Bacteria; phylum Bacteroidota; class Bacteroidia; order Bacteroidales; family Paludibacteraceae; genus Paludibacter. The sequence continues at coordinate 7,775 of JBAXAD010000168.1, forward strand.
GTGGACTTATAGTGTTGGAATTCCCCATGGTTACAAAAAATTATTCGAACTAATGGGTGGAAGGGAGAATTATGTGAAACGATTGGATTTTGCCTTTAAAAATCATTTGATTGATTTAACCAACGAACCCGCATTTCTGATTGCTCGTTCGTTCGGTGATGCTGGTCGTCCTGATTTAACTTCCTACTGGACGCATTATGTGATGAATAAATATTACGATATTACAGGCTATCCTGGCAACGATGATACTGGTGCTATGTCATCGTGGTATATATTTTCGGTAATGGGTATTTTCCCAAAAGCCGGAACAGATATTTATTACCTAAATGCGCCGAAATTTGCTAAAACAGTACTAACAATAGCTAATTCAAAAAAACTTACTATTTTAGCAAAAAATACAGGAGAAAAAGCGGTTTATATTCTATCGTGCAAAATTAATGGAAAAGATTGGACAAAGCCTATATTTCGTCATTCCGATATTACTAATGGAGGAAAAATTGAAATGGTTTTATCAGAAAGCCCAACTGATTGGGGAAAACTTTAATCTAAAATACCAACTGAAATGATAAATAATCTATTCCTTTTTGCTTTGCTATTAAATTTG
>JBAXAD010000169.1:0-8219 GCA_037142715.1 Paludibacter sp.
AAAACATAATCCGCTAAATTATAGCTATTTATCCGCTTAGCTTGACGGCTATGGGTTCGATTCCCGGGATGGAACAACAAATTACAATTTATGCCAATCTATTCAAACAACATATTATCACTCACAATAGCGGAACTCGAGCAATGCGGGTTGTCTGCCGGATACTTGAAAAGTGCCGTCAGCAAGCAGCGCAAAGGCGAGGTCTATTGCTGGGAGCATCATAAGATTGGCCGTCAGATATTCATTCATTACGACGCTTTATTGGTCAAATACAAAACATTGGTGCGCAACATACTATGCGCCGGTGTAGAACCTAAGGTTTTTATTGCCAATAAAGAAACAAACAAGAATAGCGCGGTGCTCAATGCCATTGCAGAACAATTGCCGGGCTTAGTATCCGTGAACGCTGATGACATTAAAAAACTTATGGAAACGCAACTTTATACAGCCACCGAAGTACATCAATTGGCACGCGCAGCGGGTTGGTTGCGGATACTGAATGAGTACGACACTCGCAAAGTGCGTTCATTGGGCTACAAGAGCGTTGACGACTTCCGCGAATCGCTATTTAAATGCTGTTTAAACGAACAAATTTTGCAACCAATTTCACTAATCCGCTGGAAAAAAGGAACAATCACCAACATGCGTGTACTCATGCGCAACGCCGTGGAGTTCAAGCGCGACGGTATTGAAAGCCTCATTCACAAAGGCGTTGGTAATGTAAACCGCGAAATGGCCGATACACAAGGTCACGCTAAAATGTTGGAACTGGCATCCAACCGCGTTAAATACAGTTGGGAAGATGTAACAATGATGTTCAACGATTGGGCAGATGCCGTGGGCAAACCAAACATGACAACATCAGCCGTGAAAGCTTATTTGAACATTCCAAAAATCAAAAAAGTATGGTACTATGCCCGTCATGGAAAATTAGCCGGCGACAATGATTTACAGCCACTCATGCAGCGCGACACCCCATCCTTCCCGGATGCACTTTGGAGCATTGATGGCACTACCACACAGCTGTATTACCGAGATGACAAAGGCAAAATAGTAAGCGATTTGTACGCTTATTTTGTAACCGATGCCAATTCAGGAGCTATCATTGGCCACTCCATTGCATTTGCCGAAACAAGCGGAATGGTTACCGAAGCATTGAAAAACGCCATTGACCTACACGGCTATAAACCATACCAAATTCAGTACGATAATTCGTCAGCAAACGTGAGCTATGCCGTACAGGCACTAATGAGCAACATGAGCCGGGTACATTTCCCTTGTGAGCCGTACAAAGGCCGCTCCAAATACGTGGAGTCGATTATTGGACATTTCCAACAACGTGTACTCCGCAAACGCGAAAACTTTAAAGGCGGTAACATTGACACCAAGCGGTTGAACTCAAAAGCCAACCCGGAACTACTCAAAGAGTTGAGTAAAAACCCCGAACTTTTACCATCATTCTACGAAGTGATGGACGAGTTCAACAAAGCAGTAGCAGAATGGAACACACGCGGCGAGAAACGCGACTCATTTGGTCGCTTTGTGGGTGACAGCAAGATACACCGGTACAAAACCATTGAGCACGAAAAACGCTCTAAAATGAATTATTTCGACAAGCTGAGTCTATTCGTTATCCAACTGAAGGACACCTACAAATACGGCACACAAGGAGTTGAAATAGTGATTGACAAAAAGAAATACAATTTCATTGTGCCTGACCCCGATAGCGTGGGTGATTTCATGTTTGCCAACGAACACCTGGGCGAAAAGTTTGAAATACGAATAGACATGGCCAAGCCTGAAATGTGCGTATTGATGCAAAATGGAATTGTGATAGAACATGCCTACGAAAAAGAACGCTATTCGGCTTGTGTGGCTGACCTCAAAGAGGGTGAGAATACCAAGAAAGTGGCATTCAAATCAAAACAAACCGAGTTTGGTATCAACTATTCAATCACAGAACTGGAGCGACAAATGTCTATCCTGGGCGAACTGAAAGCAACCGGTACAGATGGCATGGGATGGTGGGATACTAGCAAAAGCAACGAGAACGCCCGCAACAATCAGAATGAAGACAAACGCAATGGTGTAGGCGATGGATACACCGATATTGAACGTAAAATTTTAAATATAGGAAAATAATATGGAATCAAAACTAAGAGTCTTTTATGGTTTTACCAAGCTTAATAAAATAAGTAAAAAGAGAGAATTAGCAGTATTCTTTGAAAATCAATGGAGGCATAACAGTAAAGAATGGATTTCTCAACGAATGGAAATTGCATATACACGATTTCAAACAGAAGATGAAGCTATTGATGGAAAACCTTATACAAGATGCTATGCTAAATACTCTATTTTCTTTGATGATAAACCTTTTAATGGTGATATCGAAAAGGCTTTAGAGTTTAATAAACAATCGGATATTAAAAACGTGAGTGAGAATACTCTTAAAGAAATATACGATGCATGCAAAGAAACATATAAACGTATTTATCCTTTTTTCAAAAGTCAACTAAAATCAACACCAAAACAATTGCTTTTATTTTAAATAAACCAAGCCCCACACACAGCTGTCTCGAAACTAACTGCATATAGGGCTCACAAACAAAAAACAAAGATATGAAAGAATTTTCACAGGAACAAAAACAAACATTGCGCGACCGCATTATTGCAGCGCAAGAAGCTTCAGGACTTAGCGGTAATGAGTTTGCAACCAAACGGCTGGGCTTTACCAATGGCTCTAAATTTAGCCACATACGCAACAACTGGGACAAACCCGGTATGGTAGGTGCAGAAAGTTGGGAAGTAATTGAAAAGTACTTAGATGCCTCCAACCGCTACAAAGGCGTGGCCACTGCCAACCTACGCAAAGTATGGGAAAGTTGCGAACGTGCCTACGAACTCAAAAAAGCGATTCCGGTAATTGGTGATAGTGGACTTGGTAAAACATTTGCTTTAGAGTCGTATAAACGTCACATTGAAGCCGAACAACGCTTCAAAGTTGTGTATTTCGATGCCTCTATGATTCGAACCAATAAGCAATTTATTGGCGGATTAATGATCGCCCTGGACTGCTATAAAATTGGAACTATCAGCAGTCAATTGATTGAAATGCGCGCTCAGGTAACAAAACAAAACGTACTCATTTGTATTGACGAAGTTTCAAGCCTCGAAGGTCACAACATTACCATCATCAAAGACATTATGACCGCATTCAAAGACCTATGTGGCGTTGTTTTCTCGGGTACACCTTATTTTATCAATAACCTTAACAAAGGGGCAAGCCGCGACCGTCACCTATTCAGCGAAACCCGCGACCGCCTGTTTATGCTCCCTGAATATCTTGAGAAACCAACAGAGCGTGAAGCTGAAGAGATTTTCACTGCCAACGGAATAACTGATAAATCAACCCTCGACATTGTAATGGGTCGCAGCAAACACAAGGCACTAATAACTCGTAGTTGGTTAGCTAAAAAAACATTCCGTGGTATTAGCGACTGTATCGACTTAATTCGGGTTGCAGAAATGGGTTCTAAAATTGATTATAACACTTTAAATCTTTGATAATATGACTAATTACGACAGAATGAAACTTATAAAAGCGGGCTACACGTTGCTTAGAATCCATAATCAGCCTGAGAATTACATAACTAAAACAAATAAAAAAGGTGACTGGATAAAACATGATAAGTATGCATCAAACGCAGCAATGCAAAGAGAAATAAAGCGGATAAACGAACATGAACCAACATTAATCTTTGAATAGCCTTATGACAGCACTTGGACGACTACTACAGGAGCAAAAAGCCAAAGAACTGGCAAAGCTCGAAACCGAATATGACGAAATATCCAACTGGCTTGTGGATGCACCATTCAAAAAAGGTGAATGGGATAACAAAATTGACAGATACAACGCCTTAAGCGTGAAAATAGCCACAATGAACGGCAATAAAATTCAACAATAACCCTCAAGTTTATGAACATGGAAAAACAAAATTATGACATTGGTCAAGTATTCACGCATGACGAAAAGAATTTCAAAACACAGGCCTCTAAAGTTGGGGGTAACCTGTGCAAAGGATGTTATTTCAGAGATTTAATAGCAGCTCAGGAAGATGAAAACATTGATTTTTGGGCTTGCAATGCCCCTGAAAATCTAAGTTGTACCAGACCTGATAGAATCTTTAAACACGTAAAATGAAATGGAAATAAACAACATTCCTGAATACGAACAGGACGAATCTTTTGACGAAAAAATAGATTACGATGGCTTACGCTATTTCATTATAATCATATCTACATTCATTGGAGCGGCGTTAGCAGCACTAGTCACAGCAATTTATTATTTAATTATCAATTTATAAAATTCAAACTCTCATGGAAACAAACCAAACAATTGATGTCGCTCAGTTGACACAAGACCAAATTGAAGCTTTAAAACAGCAAATTATCACTGCCGAAAAGGCAAAGAAACAAGCCATTAAGAACAATCGTGAGGAGTACAAACTACTAGCAAGCGATACGGTAAAAGATACCTTCAAACCGCTTGTAGGCTTATCAAAGCACATTCTGAATATCAAGAAATTGGTGTTCGACAATTTTCAAGCCATTCTCGAGATGAAATCAGAAATCTATGGCGTGAAAGAAGGACAACAAAGCCACTCATTCACCGACTTAGAAGCTAGCATTAGCATCAAAATAGGCTACAGGGTTACAGATGCTTACGATGATACATTTTCGGTAGGTATGGTAAAAGTAACCAACTACTTGAAACGCCTTGCAAACAATGATGAAGCGGCTGCATTGGTAGAAACCATTACCGATTTACTCAAGAAAGACACCAAAGGTAACCTCAAAGCTTCACGCGTTTTGGAACTTCGCAAACTTGCCAACCGTGTACAAGATGAAGAACTAAGCGACGGTATCCACATCATTGAAGAAAGCTACAGACCAACAAAATCCTGTCAGTTTGTAGAAGTAAAATTCAAAGATGCAAACGATAAATGGATTGCACTGCCATTGAGTATTTCGGCTTTCGACTTGGAAGGTTCTGACGCTACTGAAGAACAAACAGCCCCTGAAGGGGAATAAGATTACGGCTTTTGCAGCATTGAACCGCTGCATTAGTCCCAAGCAACTGACTCAAAGCGTTGAGCAGTCTGAAACAAAGCCGACCACATTTGGCTTTGTTTCAGGGCTTTTTATTAAAGTGAAATATTCAGTTCTATTTATGACAAACTATTTATGAACATGATAATTTTAATAATAAAGTTTACAATTTGATAGACTACTTTCAAAAATTCTTTTACTTTTTTCATAGTGATTTTTTTCATGATATATTTATTTTATTATAAGTATATCCGAAATAGAAAAAAGTTGATTTTTTTCTTAAAAACTTTCAATAAATTTTTTAATTATGGTAATAGGATTCAACAAACAGTTCCCGGATAAAATTATCGCAGGAACAAAACTTCACACTATTCGTGAAGATGTACACAACCGTTGGCGTGCTGGAATGACAATGCACATGGCCACTGGTGTAAGAACTAAGCAATATAAGTGCTTTAAGCTAGATGTTTGCAATGGTACTCAGATAATTGAAATCAAATGGAGTCGCTTATACAAAGATGCACCACGTGCAGCTGTCTATGTCGATGATAGATGCATTGGTTCATATACAAACATGTATCCTTCAGGATTTCTTAAAGTATTAGCTCGTAACGATGGTTTTGATTCAGTACAGGAGTTTTTTGAGTGGTTTAAAGAAGATTTCAAAGGTAAGCTTATTCACTGGACAGATTTACGCTACTAAACAACAGTCGAAATAGTCGTAACCGTCCCCAATTAAAAACAAAATACCAATGACAGCTGAAGAGTTTTTCCCACTCCTTAAAGTTCCAATATACTGGAAATATACAGGTAGAAACGATGTTCCAAACTCGATAGGTCACGTATTCGACGACAGAACCACCCAAACCATTTACCGCGTATGGTTTGACATAGATTCAGAGCGCGGAGGCATTACAGAACGCAAACGACAGGAAAGCGGAAAGCCAAAATACAAGTGCTTAGCTGCTAACAAAACTGCAAACGAACTAAACGATTTTTTTCACTCTAATTTCTAAAAACAATTATGACAACTAACTCACTTAAACAGCACTTAAACATGAAAAAGCAATTGATGAACATCTCGCAAAAAAGGCAGTACTACCACAATCTTTTGATTTCACTTGGTCAGGTTGAGTACAAAGCCATTATTATTGAAGGCTCGTTCCCCGGTATTGAACACACTACCGATTTATCTGAAGCACAACTGGACCAACTAATCACCGATGCTGAAGGTCGCCTTGGAAACAACGTACAACGCCCTGAAGCCGTACCACAAAAGCCCCGACTAGCAGCCGCCAACGACCCCGAAGAAACCGCCAAGCGCAAACTTCGCAACAAATGTTTACTCGTATTGGCCGAACGCAACATCAAAGCCACAGCCAAAGACTGGACACCCGTAAACCACGAGCTCGAAGCCAAACGATACCAATGGGTACTGACCGAAGAACAACGCCAAAAAGGCTATGTAAACAAACGCGGACTTGGAGCATTCGCCACCATAGAAAGCCTCAAAAAGCTATTCTACCAACTATGCTCAATCCGCGATAATGAAAAAGAATCACATGATAAAGTGGTAACAATAGCCACACAAAACTAAAACGATATGATATTAGCAGTAGATTTTGACGGCACAATTCACACCGGGAACTGGCCAAACATTGGAGAGCCACGCCCCAACTCAATAGAAAGCCTGAGGCAATTAAAAAAGGATGGTCATTTCATTATCATCTGGACGTGTAGAGAAGGCAAACCACAAACCGACATGGTGAACTGGCTTCTAAAAAACAATATACCATTCGACCAGGTGAACGAACACAAACCCGGCATTACAGAATTGTATGGTTACCCAGCCCGAAAAGTTTACGCCCATTTATACATTGACGATAAGCAAATAGGAGGCTTACCACACTGGAATGACATTTACAACTATATCAAATCGCAAGAAGAAACATATAGTGATAAAGTGATTCGTGAAGGTCATTTATAAAATAAAAAAGCTGATAGCCACAAGTTATCAGCTTTTTTTGTAATTTTGCCAAAACATCAAAGAAATAACTAACTCATTATGAAAACAAAAATCACACTTTTATTCCTGGCACTTGTGCTAACGGCCAGTGCTCAGCTGTCACTTGTTACAAACAATCTAAGTGACGTTCGCCGTACTTCAGATAGTATCGCACTAAACGCAAAACGAGTCTTTAAATACGAGAAAGAAGCTATTTCAAAGAATGATATGAACTATTATTTATTGAAATATAGCAATACTTCAGATGCTGAATATCCAATGGTTGTGGCTTTCAGAATCAAAATGATTGGAAGTAACCCTGACTTAGAAATAACCGGAACACCTGAATACTCGTTTTATAAAGTATCCGGTAAGTTCCTGGACCTATTTCCATTTTGGGTAAAGTTCATGAACCCTCAAGCTATTGCAGCTTCAGTATCACAAAAGAAAGAGGACAAAGCTACAATAAACGGTCAAACCTATTACATCAAAGAGGATGGAAGTGTATGGCAAATAATAAGATACTAATACATTAACCTTTTAAAATATCCGACATGAAAAAGTTTTTAAAAGTAATCTTTGTTATTGTAGCCGTTATATTTGTCATTGGATTTATTGGGTCATTGTTTGACAATAAAAAGGATATTCAAAAAACCGAAATTACCCAATCCGAAGACACGACTTTATACAAGTATTTTGAAATTGAATATTCTGATATAGATAGGCCAACACAGCGAAATTTGTCTGTTTTTATTTCAGATACAACCAAAATCAAAGTAATAAATGAATTATTAGTATCAAGATATAGTGATAACAAATCTAATTCTATGGGATTTACATATTTTGATAATAAGCATATTGCCGAAATATATCAAAAGAAAATTTGGGATAAAAATACAAGCGACATTGAAGGTGAACAATTATTCAAACATGTAATTGCAAATTATAATTTCAATCCATCAACCAAATATGAAAGTTTAGAATATATGCACCACGAAAAATAGAAATAAAGCCCCGGCAAATGCCAGGGCTTTTCTTTTTCCCCTTCAGGGGTTAGGGGTTCTGTTTCTTAAACAACATTATATCAGTGTACCCCGCATTATGG
>JBAXAD010000170.1:0-8210 GCA_037142715.1 Paludibacter sp.
CGACATGTACAACTATTATAACAAATACATCATTAAATAATTTCAATTACTTAAATACTGTAGCCAATGGCTATTTGAAACCTGCCGGAAATAGTTTTGCTACCGGATTGGGAACCAATTGGTACAATACGGCTGATGTTCACAAACCATTTGGATTCGATTTGACGATTGGCGTGGGAGGAGTACAGGCACCACTCGAAGACCAGTCTTTTAGTCTAACAGGATTAACCAATCTAAAGCCATCAGTAGCAGGAGCAACCTCAGCCCCATCATTTTCTGGAAGTGGAGATGGCAAACAACTTGATTTAATGCTAGATCAGCCCCAATACTTATCACCGGGTGTAGTTAACCCAAAATATCCAGGCAAACAGTTAATCACTTCTTTTACTACTCCCGCAGGTATATCTAAATATATTCCTACCGCCAGTGTTCAACTTACCATTGGATTACCTATTATCAACGATGTAACGGTTCGTTTTATGCCATCTGTGGAGTATTCGGGTTTCAAAGTATCGATGTGGGGTGTCGGTATTAAACACAATTTCAAACAATGGATACCGGTTGTAAAAGAACTTCCATTCGATGCATCTGTGATGGTGGCTTACTCCAAATTCGATTTAAATTATGCTTTGCCTACTTCATCACAAGTTACACCAGACATGTTGGTGAAAGGCACTAATTTTACTTATACACCAACTGCAACCGTTTATTCGACTCAAGCAATGAATATCACTGCAAATGCTTTGATGGCCAATATTATTGTTTCCAAGAAGTTGCTCTTTTTTACACCATATCTTGGATTTGGGGTTAGCAAAACAAATTTCGATTTGAAAATGGCGGGAAATTATCCAATTCTTGGGAATCCTATTACGGAGGTAAAAACCGTAGGAGTAACAAATTACACAGTTCCAAAAGTTGATCCTTCTTCCGGTAAAACATATATCGAAATTAAAGACATGACAAATCCTATCAATATCACTTCCAGCGAATTAATGCCCAATGCAACGATTGGATTTCGTCTGAAGGTTTTGATGATAATGACTATTCATGCTCAATATACTCTGCAAAAATATTCAACCGCATCTGTTGGATTCGGTTTTGCATTTAGATAAGTTACCTGATTTACAGCATACAGGAAGCTGTTGAAAATTAATCATTAATGTCAATACAGGCTTTTGGGTACTTTAAAATATAGGTAAAAGAAATAGCCTCACGATTCCGTGAGGCTATTTTTATGAAATGAAAGTTTGTAGTTGTCCATTCACTTAAAATTCAGAGCTGCTTCTTCTCAATGCCCATGCACCATGCCAAAATGTGACATGTATTCAATCACCACATAAATGCCGACCAGAATAAAAATAACGGCAGTTATACGTCGAAACCAAACTTCGAATACCTGAATTTTGTTGTAGAAATTGCCAAGTCCAGCAAAACTGTAGGCCAATATCCACGATATGATGACCACGGGTAAGCCAGTGCCAATGGCAAAAACCACGGGCAACAACAATCCAGCTGGTTCGGCCAGGGTGAGTGGAATCAATCCACCAAAGTAAAGTACGCCGCTGTAGGGGCAGAATGCGAGGGAAAAAACGATTCCCAGAAACAGCGACCATTTGGCGCTTCCCGACTCAGAATTACTGATAATTCTTGTGCTAAAACTTCCCGATTCGTGGTGCTTTGAACCATGTTTATGAAACTTGAAAAACTCCAGCATAAACAAACCGCCAATAATCAGAAATGGACCGAGCAACATTTCGCCGTAGGTTTCAAAGAAGTGTTGCAGGGGCAATACGCTGCCACCCAACACAAAAACCGAAGCCAGCCCAGTGAAAGCAATTATTTTACCAAATGCATACATCAACCCGTTGAGAATAATGGAGCGTTTGCTTTTCACATCTTTGCTCAGAAAACCGATAGCTGTTACGTTGGTGCAGAGTGGACAAGGGCTAATGGTGGTCATTAAACCGAGAATAAAGGCTGTTAGAAAAGGGAATGTGCTGTTTGCGAGAAATGTGTGTAGGAATTCCATCAAATATAATTAATAATGAATAATTAAAAATTAATAATTAGTTGCCTAAGTATATCATTTGTTATTATGCTTACGTTGTTCGAAAATGTCTGATATAATAAGCATTCAACAATTCTTGTTTCACAATTAGCTTTTTGGCACAATCATTGCTGCAAAGTTAATCGGTTTAAGTGCCATTACAAATTATTTCTATGAGAATTTTAAAAAATATATGGTTTCTGCTAGTATTGATGTGTTTGGTTTCGCCCATTCACGGTCAGGAAAAGGCAGTTTTGTCTGACCGAACGCCTGAACAAGAGGCTGTTAAGCAAACAGAAAAACTGCAACAAGAGCTCAATCTGTCTCCTGAGCAAACGAAGCAAGTCTATGAAATTAATTTGCGTTATGCGCGTGAGCGACAAGTTTCAAATACCCGAAGCCAAGCCATGGAACGCATTAAAAATAAAAATGCCGATTTGCAAACCGTTTTAAATGCAGACCAAAACAGCCGACTTGAAAATAAAAGATACGAACGAACCACAGTTGAAATTCCAAATGGAAACAGTATTATACCTACTATTTCAACCAGTTTCCGGACTTCAGAAAGATACCGACCAAATCCACCGGCTCAAAGTCTGAGTACTGATTTGACTCCGTCAAGCGGTTCACGTTCCATTAACTCGCAAGGTAATTCTCAGTCGCCACAATCGGTAAAAAGAAGTACGCCATCAAATAACCAAAACACTCGCATAAATACGGAAAGTAGATCATCATATCGTCCTCAAAACTCAACCTCCAACTCATCGAGAAGAACTGATAATCAGTCGAATTCGAATAGGAGATGAATGAAGATAGTATTGGAAATATAGATTCTTGTTTTCATCAATTTACATAAACCAAAGGAGAATAGAACGCGGATTTCGCGAATTAAGCTGATTTAATACGGATTAAAAAAAATGCAAGCATTTTGATTTCGCTCCTAAAATCAATTTATGAAGTAAATTTAAAATCCGTTTTTTGTATCCGCTATATCAGCGAAATCAGCGTTCTATTCTAGCGTCATGACACTTCTAACCCTTTACTTTAAGGCTTGATTGCTACAAACTACTAACTACCAGCTACCAACTATGTCCAACCCATATTTCTCTTTCAAACAATTCACCGTTTTTCACCATCTGTGCGCCATGAAAGTGGGCATCGATGGTGTTCTTTTGGGTGCGTGGGCTGAGATAGATAACGCAGGTTCCATTCTGGATATTGGAAGTGGGAGCGGATTAATAACATTAATGCTTGCACAACGCTCCGACGCTCAAATTTTGGCAATTGACATTGATGCAGATGCTATTCTGCAAACTGATGATAACGTTTCAAAATCTCCTTGGTCACATCGAATTAGCACCAAGGAAATCTCCTTGCAACTATTTGTAAATGAAACCACAGAGCGTTTCGATTTGATCGTTTCCAATCCGCCTTATTTTGTGAATTCTACCAAAACACCAATAGTTGGTCGCACAACTGCACGCCATACAAGTTCGCTTTCGCACGAAGAATTAATTGACAACGCCAAGTTGTTACTCAAACCAACAGGCAGAATTTGTTTAATTCTGCCTGTGAATGAGGGTTTGCAATGTGTAGATTATGCCTTAAAAGTAGGATTGTTTTGCACAAAACAAGTCACCGTTTATCCAAAACCAGAAGCTGCTGCCAAAAGAGTATTGCTGGAATTTAGCCTTCAATATAGTCCGAAAATTGAATCGGAATTGACCATCGAAAACAATGAACGGCATCAGTATTCTCCTGAATTTAGCGCCTTGGCAAAAGATTTCTATTTGAAACTTTGATTGTGTCTACCAACTACAATCTACCAACTAAAGTAACGCTTCTACTTTTGCTGCCAATACCGCTTTTTGAGTTGCGCCAATTTGTTTGTCAACTACTACTCCATCTTTGAAAAACAAAATCGTAGGAATGTTGCGAATGCCATATTCGGTAGGAGTTTCTGTATTGTTGTCCACATCCATTTTGCCAATAACCACTTTTCCGTCGTATTCTTTAGCCAATTCTTCAACTACTGGACCCACCATGCGGCAAGGACCGCACCATTCTGCCCAAAAATCAATTACTACTGGTTTTCCACTGTTGATAAGTTCTTTGATGTTAGCATCGGTAATTTCTAAAGCCATAATGAATTTTAATTAGAAGCCCCCCGACCCCCAAAGGGGGAGAAGACCAAGTTTATATAAGTATTTGATGATTCTAATTTGTGAATCTAAAACAGCATTCAATCAATATTGTTTTAGCTCTTAGTGAAATATGCTTATTTATAAAATCTATTGATTGCAAGAAAACAGGTTAATCATTTCTTTCTCCTTCCCTTCGGGGAGGTTGGGAGGGGCTTTCAACTCACTTGAAAATCCAAAATTCCTTCGGTACGCGCATGTTTCAGCACTTGATAAACCTCTTTGTTGACCTGAAAACGATGTTGGCGAGAGAAAAGTTTCACTTTATTCGGTGAATTTTCATCTATCACTTGCACATACAAATTCACGCTACCTTTGTTATTCATAATCAATTCAGTCAGTTGTACGGCAATGTCTTCTGTCAATTGTTGCAGCGGAATGGTCAAAGTCATTGTTTTGACCAGCTGATCTTTGATATCGTTGAACACTTCAATTTTGTGAATCTTCAGCTCCAATTCCTTCGGAGCGTTCGGGTCTGGCTTAAAGTATCTATTGTCGGCACCTTTTTCTTGCACTACCGCACTGATATACAAGTACAAATCCTTAATCATGTATTTAGAATACTCAATGTAATTCTTGCCAAACAAAGCAAACTCGAAAGCACCGACATAATCTTCGATGGTGAGAATGCCGTACGGATTGCCCGCTTTGGAAGTGCCATGACGCAGGTTGGTAACCATGCCACCAATTTTCAACGGCTTGTTTTTCAGCAACGAAAGGTCTTTTAAATCAACTGTATTCGTGTTGCAAACATGATTTATTTCAAATTCATATTCGTCCAGCGGATGCGCCGAAAGATACATGCCAATCAAATCGCGCTCCTTGTTCAGTTTTTCCAGTGGCGACCATTCTGGTGCATACGGTATTTCGGGTTTCGTAATTTCCACCGAATCCATTCCTCCAAAAAGCGAATTTCGAGTCATGGACATATCTGTTTGATATTTATTTCCATAACGCAACACGGTTTCCAATACCTGCTCGCCTTTGCTGTTTTCGGCGAATAACTGCTCGCGGCGCACATCCGTAAATTCATCAAATGCACCCGACAATGCCAAGCTTTCCACAGCACGTTTGTTGCAGGATGTGAGGTTTACTCGTTCAATAAAGTCGAACAAGCTTTTATATCTTCCGTTCTCGTTTCGCTCATTCACCACTGCTTCCACAGCACCTTCGCCCACTCCTTTTATTCCACCCAACCCGAAACGGATGTTTCCGCTTTTGGCCACCGTAAAAGTCAAATCACTTTCGTTCACGTCCGGTCCAAGCACATTCATGCCCAAGTTTTTGCATTCGTCCATGAATTTGCCCACCTCCGTAATGTCCGCCTTGTTGCGCGTTAAGTTGGCAGCCATAAATTCGGCCGGGTAATTCGCTTTCAGATAGGCCGTTTGGTAAGCAATCCACGAGTAGCAGGTGGCGTGTGATTTGTTGAAAGCGTATTTTGCAAACTCCGACCAATCCGACCATATTTGTTCCAGCACCGCTTTCGGGCCATATCCGTTTTTCTCGCAACCCTCCATGAATTTCACTTTCAGATGCTCCATTTTGTCGATGAGCTTTTTACCCATCGCTTTACGGAGCTCATCAGATTGTCCACGCGTAAAACCAGCCAAATCGCGACTTAGGAGCATGACCTGTTCTTGATACACCGTGATGCCGTAAGTGTCTTTCAAACGGTTTTCCATGATTGGAAACGGATATTCTATCTTTTCGCGACCATGTTTACGGTTGATAAATTGCGGAATATATTGCATTGGACCCGGGCGATACAACGCATTCATGGCAATTAAATCTTCGAATTGTGTAGGCAGCAAATTGATTAAGTGCTTTTGCATACCGGCCGACTCAAACTGGAACGTACCAACGGTAAGGCCTTTACTATACAATTCGTATGTTTTCAGGTCGTCAATCGGAATGGCATCAATATCCAAATCTATTCCTTTCGATTTTTTGATGTTGGCCAATGCTTCTTTTATAATGGACAGGGTTTTCAGTCCCAAAAAGTCCATTTTTATCAACCCAATTTCTTCAATCACCGAGCCTTCGTACTGCGTTACCAGCATTTCTTCGCTGGTTTCCTTGTCGATGGCGGTGCTTAGTGGCACAAGGTTTCTCAAATCGTCCGAACCAATAATGACACCGCAAGCATGAACACCTACTTGACGCACCGTTCCTTCCAGCATTTCGGCAATGCGCAGGCAGCTCGAAAGGTTTTGGTCTGACGAGTTTCGGGCGGTTTGTAGCTCCGGAACATATTTCAAACAATTGGCAATGTTCACTTTGGGTGATTTTCCATCAGCACCTTCAGGGAATTTATCTGGAATCAGTTTCGTCAATCTATCAGCTTCTGCTAGCGGCAAACGTTGTACACGCGCCACGTCTTTGATGGACGATTTGGTGGCCATGGTACCATAAGTAACAATGTGCGCCACCCGTTCTTTGCCGTACTTTTCAGTCACCCAGCGTAAAACTTGTCCGCGCCCATCATCATCAAAGTCGATATCTATATCAGGCATCGAAATACGGTCGGGATTGAGGAAACGCTCAAACAGCAAGTCATATTTCAACGGGTCAATGTCGGTTATTTTCAAACAACACGCCGCCACCGAACCAGCTGCAGAACCACGTCCTGGGCCAACCGCCACGCCCATGCCACGCGCTGCGGCAATAAAATCTTGCACAATAAGGAAGTAACCCGGAAATCCCATGGTCTTCATTACGTCCAGCTCAAAATCGATGCGTTCCGCCGTTTCGGGCTCCATGTTCTCACCATAGCGAAGTTTGGCACCTTCCAAAGTCAGCTTTCGCAAATAATCCGCTTCCAGTTTTACACGAACTGCTTTGTCATATCCGCCCAAACGGTCAAAACCTTCCTTGAACTCATCGCGGAGCATGGCTTCTGTAAGCGTAGCACGATAATTTTCTTCGGTAGCAAAATCTTCAGGAATTGGAAAAACGGGCATCAAAGCATCCGAATCGATGTCGTAGAATTCAACTTTCTCGGCAATTTTCACCGAGTTTTCGAGCGCTTCGGGTATGTCGGCAAAAATCTGCCACATTTGCTCCGGCGTTTTCAACCATTCCTGCTTGGTGTAGCGCATGCGGTTGGGGTCGTCCAAATCTTTGCCGGTGCTCAGGCAAATCAGGCGTTCGTGAGCTTCGCCATGCTCTTCTTCTACGAAATGGACATCGTTGGTTACAAGTAGATTGGTGTTGGTTTTGCGTGCCAATTTTATTAGCTGCTCATTTTGTAACATTTGTTTGTCGTAGCAAGTGTAATCGGCATTGGGCTTGTCGGTTTTGTGGCGCTGCAATTCAATGTAATAATCGTCGCCAAACACACGCTTGTACCACAACACCGCATCTTCGGCATCCTGCATATTGCCCGATTCCACTTTTTTGTGTATCTCACCACCCAGACAGGCAGACGAAACAATCAGTCCTTCGCTGTATTTTTCCAATATTTCGTGGTCTATGCGAGGACGATAATACATCCCGTCGATATAGCCGTAAGATACCAATTTGCAAAGATTTCTGTAGCCAATTTTATTTTTGGCAAGCACCACCAAATGGTATCCGCTGCGGTCTTGCGGGCCATCTTTGTGCAAACGTCCACGCCGTGCCACATACGCTTCGCAGCCCAAAATGGGTTTGAAAAGTTTTTGTGTAGCGGCTTCAATTTGTTGCAGCAAATCCGTTTTGGCTTCTTCCGAAAGTCCATCGGCATTTAGCTGCTTCTTCAAATCAGCAATTTGACCCTTCACCTTTCCATTTTTCTTTTTTGCATAATTAAAAAACTTCTTGATGAGGTTCATGAAGATAGACAAAAATTAGCTTTAGGTGATCTGTTGAGGAACCCTAGAAAGTGATATGATGAAAGACGAGGTAGAGTTAATGGATTATGAAGAATGGAAAGAAAGTCTAAAAAAATCAGGAATAAACTACAAAAGCACTGACAATGC
>JBAXAD010000171.1:0-8189 GCA_037142715.1 Paludibacter sp.
TGATGATACCACCCATGGTTGGTGTCCCTTTTTTGCTCATTTGACCTTCCAAACCCAAATCGCGAATAGTTTCACCGATTTGTTTCTTTTGCAAATAATCAATTATTTTTCGACCGAATGATGTGGAAATGACGAGAGCCAAAATAAATGCCAAACCTGTTCGGAATGATATAAAATTAAACAATCCTCCACCTGGAATATCGAATATCTTGTCTAAATAATGGAATAAATGATATAGCATATCTTTAAGATTTACATTTTTATTATTTACTTCCGAAAGTTATCGGGATTTTTTTACTACTAACTTCTTACTGCTAACTACTTACTATTCAAAAGCATTCTCTCACTACTTCTTTGTCGTCAAAGTGGTGTTTCACGCCTTGCACAATTTGGTAATCTTCGTGTCCTTTGCCCGCTACCAGCACAACATCGCCTTTTTGTGCCAAAGCGCATGCGGTACGGATGGCTTCACGTCTATCTACAATGGTCAGACTTTTGGCTTTTTCCACCACATCCAATCCCGCCAACATATCGTTCAAAATATCTTGCGGTTCCTCAAAACGAGGATTGTCTGAAGTTAAAATGGCTTTCCAGCTACCATTTACGGCTTCGTGAGCCATCATGGGGCGTTTGCCTTTGTCCCGATTCCCACCGCAACCCACCACGGTAATCAACCGTCCATTTCCTTCCAAAATTTGGTTGATGGTGCTAATCACATTCGTAAGTGCATCCGGCGTGTGTGCATAATCCACAATGGCTGTGTAGCCTGCCGGTGCATGAATTGTTTCGAAACGACCTGAAACAGAATGCAATGAACTAATAATGCGCAACACTTCCAATTCATCTTGACCCAGCAAAACAGCAGTTCCAAATACTGCCGACAAATTGCTGGCATTGAAACGTCCAATAAACGAAACATTCACTTCTCGGTCGTTCATTTCCAACAGCATACCTTCAAAGCCATGTTCTATAATGCGGGTTTTGAAATCGGCTAACGTACGTAATGAATAAGTATATTTTTTTGCCTTTGAATTTTGAAGCATTACCAATCCATTTTTATCATCGGCGTTGGTCAATGCAAAAGCATCAGCCGACAATTCATCAAAGAATTGTTTTTTTGCTTTCAAATAATTCTCAAAAGTCAAGTGATAATCAATATGGTCGCGGGTAATATTCGTGAAAACGCCACCGTCGAAATCCAGTCCTGCAATGCGGCGTTGGTCAACCGAATGCGAGCTGACTTCCATAAATGCATATTCGCAACCAGCATCCACCATTTGTGCCAATAACTCGTTCAATGCCAATGCATCGGGTGTGGTATGCGTGGCTTCTATCGCCAAATCGTTCACGTAATTACAAACCGTAGAAAGCAAACCTGCTTTGTGTCCCAATGCACGAAAAAGTTGATACAGCAAAGTAGCAATCGTCGTTTTTCCGTTCGTACCTGTAATGCCTACCAAAATCATCTTTGACGAAGGAAAGCCATACCATGCACTTGCCATTTTGCCCAATGCATCAGCGCTGTTTTCTACTTTAATATAAGTAATGTTCGGATTAATTTCGGCAGGAATTTCTTCGCAAACCACAGCCACAGCTCCTTTTTCTATTGCCAAAGTGATGTATTGATGTCCATCGGATGCAGTTCCACGTGTGGCTACAAATACGCTGCCCGCTTCCACTTTGCGCGAGTCAAATTGAATGTTGGTTATGTCAATCTCCGCTTCGCCTATCGTTTTCTGCAGAAATACACTTTGCAAAATATCTTCTAATATCATACTTGTCAATCTATTTAGTTTATTGCCAGTTGATTATTCAAATTTTAATGTAATTGGACTTCCTTTGGGTGCAGCATATCCAGCTTTGATGCTTTGTGCAATCACTTTTCCGCGTCCCTGCACCTGCACATTCAATCCCATTTTTTCAACCAGATAAATAGCATCTTTAGCTCCCATTCCCAACAAATCGGGAACAACATTTTTGGCAACCAAAATTGGCTCTACACTTATTGTCGAATCATTCGAAAATGCCTTTACCCAGTCGGTTGCGTTAGGAGTTAATGGTAGTTTCAAATCTGTCATAACCGTTTGCAATGCCTTATAAAACCCTGTTTTCACAAAAGGTTTCATCGGGTTATTGGTAATAGAGTCTTTTTCATAAGTCAATGCTTTTCTGTTCGACTTTAATGCCATCACTTTTTCGGCAATTTCTTTAAATACCGAACCGCTCATGTGCCCTCCCGATGCATGTCCAATGCCTGGTTCGCGCATTACAACAATGCAAGTATACAGCGGATGTTCGAAAGGAAAATAGCCACAAAATGCCACTTGGTGCTTACCAGTATTACCAGTTTTATCCCAAAGTTGTGCTGTACCTGATTTTCCGGCAATGCGCACATATTTTGAGCGAACAGGCTTTCCAGTTCCCATATTGTCTTCCACCACACCTATTAAAGTAGAGCGAATGTCTCTCAAAGTAGTTGGTTTACATATGGCTGGATTGATTACCTCTGTTTTAAATTCTTTTACAATCAATCCATTTTTGGTGATTGATTTCACGAAGAATGGACGAATCAATTTTCCGTCATTGGCAATAGAATTGTAAAATGCCAAAGTGTAAATGGACGGAATTTGCGTTTCGTACCCTACCGACATCCAAGGCAAAGTGGTATTTGACCATTCGTGCGATTTATCTTTTGGGTGACGAATAAAAGGAGCCGCAGTGCCTGGAATCTCAAGTTTCATAGGCTCGTTCATCTTCATTTCGTACAGCTTGTCCACAAATTCGGATGGATTATGGTCATAAGCTTTAACGATTGCTCTGGAAATACCGATATTGGAAGAACCATAAATTGCCTGAGCTACAGTGATTCTATGAAATCCACCATGGTTGGCATTGTGATCGGTCATGGTTCTGTTGCCAAACTTGTATAGTCCGTTAAAAGTGTCGATAGTATCTGTTATTTTCACCCTTCCATCGTCAATTGCTGCCATCAATGACACCACTTTAAATGTAGAACCCGGTTCAGTTAAATCCGACACGGCGCCATTTTTATTTTCAGAATAAGTTCCATTTGCATTTCGCTGCATGTTCACAATGGCCTTAACCTCACCTGATTGAACTTCCATTAAGATGGCATACCCAACAGCTGCATCAAACTCGTGAACACCACTCAGCAATGCTTTTTCAGAAATGTCTTGCAAATTAATATCTATGGTAGTGTTAATGTCCATGCCATCGATGGGTTCCACCTGTACCGTTTCCATATATTTATTGGCCACTTTCTGACGGGTTGAAATGCCAGGAATTCCCAGCAAACTTGAGTTAAAGAACAGCTCTAGACCATTTTTCCCACCTTTGGATTCGTCCGGATAAATATCCCCAATGGTACGGGTCGCCAACGAGCCAAATGGTTTTACCCTGCGGAAAGATTCTTTGGTAATAAGACCACTCTTGTTGCGTCCCAACCTAAATAATGGAATGGTTTTCAGTTCTTTAAGCTGCGAATAAGAAATTCGCTTTGGATACAATTGAAATTCCCCAAGTCCCCGTTTATAGGCATTTTTCAACAAGGAATTGTATTCATTTGCCGTTCTGTCTTTAAAAAAGCTGGATAAATAAATGGCGACTGAATCTACATTGTCAGTAAATAATTTTCCTTCTTTATCATGCAAAGCTGGTACGCGCAAATCCATATATACATAATAGGTAGGAATTGAACTTGCCATCAAACGACCATCACACGCGTAAATATTTCCCCTATTTGGTTTTACTACGATATTGGTTTTTGTGTTTTTTGCTGCCAATGCCAACCAATCATGTCTTTCAATGGTCTGTATTACAACAATCTTGTAGATGACCAACAAAAAAGAGAGGCATATAATGGTATATACAATGCCAAACCGGAGGACAATATTTTTACGCTTATCAGCCATTATTTTTCTTTTACGCTATCTTCAATTACTATCGGTGGCGAGGTGGTTTCAACCAAATTTAAACCTCGCGAATTGACTGTATTCATTACGTTCGATTGTCTGCTAATCATCATTAATTCAGCAGAAATGGTCATCGATTCGTATTTTAAATCTTGTATTTCTTTTTTCAAATGAATTTCCTTTGCCAATTGGGTTTCACAATAAAAGCGGTTGTCAACATACATGAACAATAAAAAAGCAATCATAATCAGCAAACCGTATTGTTTTTGGAAAAACCTTTTGGTCAGAATGTTGCCGTTTATGATGTCACGAAGCGTACTCGACTTTATATCCGAGAAATCTTCGCTACCCTTTATGGCTTCTGCCATTCTTTTTATCCAACTCATAATTAAAAAAGTTGACCCCTAACCCCTAAAGGGGAATTGAAGTTAGTTTTGGTTTCTATGTTTTTCCCTATTTTCATTTGAAATTGATGTTTAGACTATGTTTTAGTTTTACAGTACTTGCATAATTCCCCTTTAGGGGTTAGGGGTCATCTATCCCTTTATTTCCGCAATTCTCAATTTTGCGCTTCTGGCTCGTGGATTACGCTCTATTTCAGCAGCATCTGCAATTATTACTTTATTATTTATGGCTTTCAGTGGCGAAAGTATATTGCCGTAAAAGTCTTTTTCCAATGTTCCTTCAAAATTACCGCTTCTGAAAAAGTTCTTTACCAATCGGTCTTCCAATGAATGATAGGTCAGCACCACCAATCGTCCTTCGGGGTTCAATACCTCCAAACTTTGCTCCAACAGCGATTTCAAAACATCCATTTCCTTGTTAACTTCTATCCTCAATGCCTGAAAAACCCTTGCCATGTCTTTTTTCTCTTTCTCACGCCCAAAAAAAGGTTTCAGCACTTCAATAAAAGGAAATATGTTTTTGAAAGGAGTGACACTTCTTGCATTCACTATCGTTTTGGCAATTTTGCGGGAATTGTGCAACTCGCCATACAAATAAAACACGTCGGCCAATTGCTCTTCGGTATAGGTGTTGAGCAGTACAGCTGCCGTTAATGGCGATTTTGTATTCATCCGCATATCCAATGCTCCGTCAAAACGAAAAGAAAAACCGCGGTCAGCTTCATCGAAATGGTGCGATGAAACACCCAAATCGGCCAAAATGCCATCTACCTTATCTATATTGTGATACCGAAGAAAATTCTTCATGTATTTAAAATTGCTTCTCACAAAAATGAACCGAGGGTCGTCCAAAGCATTTTTAACAGCATCTAGGTCTTGGTCAAAACCAATCAGCTTTCCGTTTTTTCCTAAATGAGATAAAATCTCCCGAGAATGGCCACCGCCACCAAAAGTTACATCCACATAAATGCCATCGGGCTTGATATTCAATCCTTCAATGGTTTCTGGAAGTAGGGCAGGAGTGTGGTAAATGCTAGGAACAACCCCTAAAGAAGAACCCCTAACCCCTAAAGGGGGATTGAAGTTAGTATTATTTTCTATAGATATTTTTTTATTTTGTTTGTTTTTTTTCATGCTTGCGTTTAGTTTCCCAATACTAAAATAGTTCCCCTTTAGGGGTTAGGGGTTCTCTAATGGTTATTTAGACATCATTCTTTCCTTCAACAACTTCGCAAAATCAACTCCCGGTATTTTGGCAAGTTCATAGCGTGTCTTGCTCCATATTGCAAAACGGTCAATCATGCCCACAAATAGAACTTCGGAATTTTCAACCCCAATTATTAGCAGGTTTTTCTTGGATATCAGTACTCTGCCTTGAGAATCAATGTCCAGCCATTCGGCATCCGACACAAATTGCATTAACAGTAGCTGGTCTGTAGGATTCCACTCATCCAGTTTAGATTTGAAATCTTCCACTTTTTTCGTCCAAACAGACTCGGGATAAAGCACAAAACATTCATTTTCGGTGTCCTTGCGAAGCACAACACGTTCTTTTTCAGATTCCGGCAACAGTTTACGGTAGCTGGAAGGAATAAAGATTCTTCCCTTTACATCGGCTTTTGCTTCGTGTTTACCTATAAATGTTGACATAATTATTCCTGTTCGTTTTTTACACCGTAAAAGTATGGATTTATTTTGATATTCCCCACATTTCCCCACAAAATAATTATCAACAATTTTTTAGAGCGATAATACGACTTTTAAACTCCTTTTCAACAATTTATCAACATGTCATTTATGCTTAATTTTAATTATAACTAATAGATATTGAGTTGAATAATAAAAAATGGTGGATTTTAGGATTAAAAAGCCATTAAAGTGGGGCGGAAATTGTTTTCAATTCGTCTTTTTTGTAAATTAATTAGCCGAAATACGAATATACTTTATATCGGTTTCAAACATTTGAGCAATTTTCGTACATTTGCACTCCTTCAACAAAAAAACGGAATTGATATGAGTAAAGAGAAAGTAATTAAAATGGACGTGGCAAATGTATTGAAAACCAAAGCGCCTAAAACCAAAGTTCCAGGTTTCATAGTCAATTACTTGCGGAGAATAGTTCACGAAGATGAGTTCAATGTGTTTTTTAAAGAAAATCCGACATTAAAGAATCTCGATTTTATTGAAGCAGCATTCAAATACCTGGAAGTGAGCACCAGCATTGAAGGAAAAGAAAATTTACCCAAAGGCGGAAGATACATTTTTGTAAGCAATCATCCTTTGGGCGGCTTGGACGGTATTGCTACTGGATATTTATTGGGCAAAGAATATGAAGGGAAAGTACGTTTCTTTTCGAATGATTTACTCATGAATTTGCACCCAATGCAAGAAATGTTTGTTCCGGTAAATAAACATGGGGCGCAGGGCAAGGGACATGCAGAGTTGATGCAACAGCTCTATGAATCTGACAAACATCTACTCACTTATCCAGCAGGATTGTGTTCGCGAAAAACAAATGGTAAAATTGTTGACGTTAGGTGGCAGAAAAACTTTATTACCAAATCCATTCAATATCAGCGCGATGTGGTTCCAATTTACTTCGAGGGACGCAACTCCAATTTCTTCTACAATCTTGCCAACTTACGCAAGTTTTTTGGAATAAAAATCAACCTAGAAATGATGTATCTTGCCGATGAAATGTTCAAACAAAAAGGAAAACATTTCACCATTCGTATTGGGAAACCAATTCCGTGGCAAACATTCGACAAATCCCAAACCCAGAATCATTGGGCAGATTATGTGAAACAAATTGTGTATAAAATGGCGTAATGCGAATTGCATTCGTTCATTTCTAAAATATAAATTGGGCGTATAACACAAAGTTATACGCCCAATTTATATCATCGAATTAGCCTAAATCTCTTAACGATTAATTTCAATCAATTTACTAGTAACTCCTGTTGCAGTTGAAATTCTACCCAAATACATACCAGCACCAATCCCAGACACATTAATCATTTCATCATGTGTCCCAGCAGCATTATTTTTAAAGTTGATGGTACGCAATACTTTTCCTGTTGCATCAAATAATTGTATTTTCACAGGCGTACTTTCATTTAGTGAATAGCTGAAATGGAGATTTCCGTTCAATATGGGATTTGGGTAAATACTCAAATTAATTTCATTGGAATTAACATTATTGATTCCTGTTGAGGTTGATTTATTCGCAGTGGCAAGCCATATGGTGGCATTCATTAATAGTTTTTGATGATTGCCAGCTGCATCGGTCCAATAACCGTCGTATAGACTGTTGCCACTGTTTCCAGTGCCATCGTCGCAGGGTGAACTGTCACCTATGGCAGCTACTTTACCACTTCCATATCTGGCTGTAGCAAACATCACATTTGTGGTTCCAGTGGTTGAAGATCCAGTTTTGAAGATTTGACCCAACACAGTGGAATTAATCGTTTTGTTTAAAGTCATAGTGGTTCCATTGCTCCACATTGCCTCTGTTACAGATCCCATTGTGCCATGTAATATCGAATCTTTAGTCAAAGTAGCTACATTGGTAGTTGTTTGTGAGATATTTGCTAGATCAAAAGCAATACCGAAAGGATTAACCTGTACAGAGTTGGTGGTGAGGAAATCGTTCCAAATCATAGGTGAATCCCAACCGTCATTATTCCGGTCGGAAATTGTATGGTCGGAAACCATGAAAAGTCCACCTCCATTTTTTACAAAATTCATTATCGCAGTTTTTTCTGCTGCTGTAAATTGGCTGTTTGGCTCACAAACGATGAAAACCTTGTAGTTTTTTAAATCTTGAGTATTGCTGGTGCTCCCGTAAGTTATG
>JBAXAD010000172.1:0-8134 GCA_037142715.1 Paludibacter sp.
TTGACCTTTAAATTGGAGTTACTGCTGTTGAAAATAATTTGATTTTAGTGACTGAAAATGAAAAGCACTTCAGTAGAATATCAAAATTGAAAATTGAAAACTGGATTAATAGATAGTTGTCATTCTGTTTTATCAAAGCAATGCATTCAAGTTAAACTATTCATATGCCTGGTCTTAATCACCATTAGGGGTCTTATTCAGTTTTTATCAAGTGCATATTTCTTCTACAATCTTAGGTATGCAAGTAGCCATTGCAATATAAAACAACATTAAGATATATAAAACTGCTACTAAAATAATCAGTTTGTAGGGTTATTATTTATATCGTTCAAGTGCATTATTTCTCCTAATTAAAAAGGCATACATTTGGTTAAAGAGATTAATTTCACTTACTTTTTGGTTATTTTTTTATGATATGTTGCACATATTTCAATTTTATGTGTACTTTTGTGCCTGCAAAATTTTTCTACGAAACTATAAATTACAAAACGTTATATACTTATGTCAGAGCTTATTGGACATATCTCACAAGTCATTGGACCAGTTGTGGATGTTTTC
This sequence comes from Paludibacter sp., assembly GCA_037142715.1. Lineage (GTDB taxonomy): Bacteria > Bacteroidota > Bacteroidia > Bacteroidales > Paludibacteraceae > Paludibacter. The sequence goes on from JBAXAD010000172.1 coordinate 559, forward strand.
TTCGATTTAAAAGGGAAAGAAGAAAAAAGACTACCCGCCATATACGATGCGCTTAGCATTGACCGTGGTAATGGTCGAAAATTGATTGTGGAAGTACAACAACACATTGGAGAAAACACGGTTCGCACGGTGGCCATGGACTCTACTGATGGTCTTCGTAGAGGATTAATTGCCACTGCTATTGGGTCTCCAATTACTATGCCAGTTGGCGAGCAGGTGAAAGGTCGTTTGATGAATGTAATCGGTGATTCTATCGATGGCATGAAAACCCTAGAGAAAAAAGGAGCTTATCCTATTCATCGCGAACCACCGAAATTTGAAGATTTGACAACCAGTCAGGAAGTGCTAACCACTGGTATAAAGGTGATTGACTTATTGGAGCCTTACTCAAAAGGAGGTAAAATTGGTTTGTTTGGTGGTGCAGGTGTGGGTAAAACCGTACTTATCATGGAGCTTATCAACAATATTGCCAAAGGACACAATGGATTTTCGGTGTTTGCAGGTGTTGGTGAGCGTACCCGTGAAGGTAATGATTTGCTTCGTGAGATGATTGACTCTGGTGTAATTCGTTACGGCGAAGAGTTCAAAAAAGGAATGGAAGAAGGCAATTGGGATTTATCCAAAATTGATTATACTGAGGTTGAAAAATCGCAAGCCACACTTATTTTCGGACAAATGAACGAACCTCCTGGTGCACGTTCTTCTGTTGCTTTATCGGGTTTAACGGTAGCTGAGTCTTTCCGTGATGCTGAAGGCGGTAGTGATATCCTGTTTTTCATTGATAATATTTTCCGTTTCACTCAAGCTGGTTCTGAGGTTTCGGCTTTGCTTGGTCGTATGCCATCGGCAGTAGGTTATCAACCTACATTGGCTACCGAAATGGGTAGAATGCAAGAACGTATTGCGTCAACCAAAAACGGATCAATTACTTCCGTACAAGCGATATATGTGCCTGCCGACGATTTAACTGACCCGGCACCGGCAACAACATTCTCTCACTTGGATGCAACAACCGTATTGAGTCGCAAGATTTCTGAGTTGGGTATTTTCCCAGCTGTTGACCCACTAGAATCTACTTCACGTATTCTTGATCCACTAATTGTTGGTCAGGACCACTATGATACTGCAGAACGTGTAAAACAAATTCTACAACGCAACAAGGAACTTCAAGATATTATTTCTATTCTTGGAATGGAAGAATTGTCGGACGAAGACCGCACAACAGTAACACGTGCTCGTAAAGTGCAACGTTTCTTATCACAACCATTTTATAGTGCCTCACAATTTACAGGACAGCCGGGAGTGATGGTATCTATCGAAGAAACCATTCGTGGATTCAAAATGATATTGAACGGTGAGCTTGATGACATGCCCGAAATGGCTTTTTTGAGCGTTGGTACTATTGATGAAGCCATTGCCAAAGGAAATAAATTGATTGCACAGTCGAAAAAATAAAGATTCTTTTATTGATATGACCTTTTAAATTAAGTTGTATGGAAACCATTCAAATTGAAATTCTAAATCCCAAAGCAAAAAAGCTTTTGAAAGATTTAGCAGATTTAAAACTCATAGCTATTGGCAAATCGATAAATACTAAAAACGAGTTTAAAAGCTTGTTGTCTAAGTTGCGGTCTAATTCTGAAGAAGCTCCTACCCTTGAAGAAATTGCGAAAGAGGTTGAAAGTGTAAGAGCCAATCGGTATGCCAACAAAACAAATTAGAATAGTTGTTGACACCAATATTTGGATTAGTTTTTTAATTTCTAAAAAGCTTATTCAACTTGATAAATTCATTTTCAATGATAAAGTCAAATTACTATTTAGCAACGAGCTGATTGATGAGCTAATTGAAGTTTCTAAAAGAGATAAGTTCCGTAAGTATTTCTCTAACAATGATGTCACTAGACTATTAGAATTATTTAATGTTTATGGCGAATTAGTTGTAGTGAATAGCAAAACAAATGTATGTAGAGATTATAAAGATAATTTCTTATTATCTCTTTCAAATGATGGTAACGCAAATTATTTGATATCAGGTGATAATGATTTATTAGATTTAATACAATATGGTGATACAAAAATTATGACAATTACTGACTTTGAAATTCAAGTACTGGTATAATATTTTGCTTAAATAAACAATGACTTTTTATAAGTTATGAAGATATCATCTAAAAAAGAGTTTGATGCGGTTGAATATATGCGTCAACAACGCGATAGAATTAGTAGAGAAACTGCTAACATGAACTTTGAGCAATTTCGTCAGTATATAGCTGATAGAAGACCAAAGGTAAGAATAATGCTAAGCCATTAACTTTTGCTGATTTATTAGAATAAAAAAACTGAATACTGCTTTAAATGAAATTAGAAATAATCACTCCCGAACAAATCTTCTTTTCTGGCGATGTCACCTCGGTTACTTTGCCAGGTACGAGTGGGCTTTTTACAATTTGGAATCACCACGCACCAATCATATCATCATTGGCAAATGGCAAGATTACATACATTGTAAACGATAAAGAACAGGAATTGGGTATTGAGGGTGGTTTTGCAGAAATGAATAAAAACGTGCTAACTGTTTGCTTGGAACTTATTAAATCATAAGAAAATGAAAAGGTTAAGGGGCTATTTCGTCTTGCTTTTTACTGCTGTTATGTTGGTTTCGGGTTGGGGTGGATGGTGGATATTAACCGCCGCGCTTACTGATAGTTATTTTGCTTGGTATCCAATTATTCCACTTTTCTATTATGTTATGGGAATGTTGACGATTTTTGACCTTACCAAAAGTACTCAAGTTACAGAAAAGAAATTACTCAACAAATATATGTTGATGAAGTTATACAAAATTGCAGCAGCCATTGTAATTTTTGCTGTGTATTATTTTGCAGTTAATGTAAAGATGATGCAGTTTAGTTCGGTGTTTGTATCATTTTATATAATTTACTTGTTTATAGAAACTTACTTTCTATATATGACAGAGAAAACTAAAAAACGGAAATTGTAAATGAGAAGTATTCCTAAGATTTTCTGCTTGATTTTATTATTTGTTTTTATGTCTGGAACTTATGTTCTGGCCAACGAAGCAATTGCACCTGCCGAAAAGCCAACTGAAGATATTAATGTAAAGGAATTGATTCTGGAACATTTGGCTGACTCTTACACCTGGCACATCACCAAAATTGGTGAAAATGATATTGCTATTCCTCTTCCTGTTATTGTTTATAGCAAAACTACCGGATGGCATACTTTTCTGTCTTTTGAGTTTTATAAAGAACCAGTTCACGAAGGTTTGTACATTGCTCCCGAAGGTGAATACAAAGGCAAAATCGTTGAGAAGAATGCACAAGGAGCTGAAGTTAGACCATTCGATATTTCTATTACCAAAGTAGCTTTTTCGCTTCTTTTCAATAGTGCATTGCTTATTTTTATAATCATGTTTGTAGCACGGTCTTACAAAAAAGGCGTTTTCGAATCCAAGAAGGGATTTGTTGGTGTTATGGAAATGTTTATCATGAATATCAACGATGACGTTATAAAACCTTGTATTGGAAAGGATTACAAACGATTTTCACCCTATTTACTCACCGTATTCTTTTTTGTTTTTACCAATAATTTAATGGGACTTATTCCATTGTTTCCAGGAGGAGCCAATGTAACGGGTAATATTGCTATCACTTTTGTGTTGGCCATCTGTACTTTTATTATCGTACAGTTTTTTGGAACAAAAGAATATTGGAGAGAGATATTTTGGCCTGACGTTCCCATGTGGTTGAAAGTGCCAATTCCGTTGATGCCGGTGATTGAGTTGGTGGGTGTATTTACAAAACCTTTTGCATTGATGATTCGTCTCTTTGCCAATATATTAGCAGGTCACTCCATTGTATTGGGACTTACAGCTTTGGTATTTGTAACCGTTAAACTTGGCGCTTCAATGAATGCAAGTATGACAGTGGTTTCAGTTATATTTACCGTATTTATCAATATGGTTGAATTATTGGTAGCGTACATTCAAGCTTATGTATTTACTATGCTATCCGCCGTATTTATTGGATTGGCTAGGGTAGAACCACATCATCATAAATCTCCCGAAGAAGGACATTGAATAAAAGGTCAAAAGACACAAGTCTAAGGACAAAGGTTTAAAGACATAAGTCTAAAGACACAGGTCAAAAACTAGTTGAATTATATATAAAAGCTTAAGAAAGCAAGGTCTTTTGTCCTTAGACCTTTGACTTCTGACAAAAGAGTTAAGATATTACAAATAGAAAAACAATTATAAACTAGGTCTTTAATCTCCCTTCGGGGGTTTGGGGGCTAAAATACAAAAACAGTATGTTACTAACAGTATTATTAGCAGAAGTGGCTGGAGCCGCAGGATTAGCAAAATTAGGTGCAGGACTTGGTGCAGGATTGGCAGCAATTGGCGCAGGTTTGGGTATTGGTAAAATTGGTGGTTCTGCCATGGAAGGTATTGCCCGTCAACCAGAAGCCGGAGCAGATATCCGTATGACAATGATTATTGCCGCTGCCCTTGTGGAAGGTGCTGCTTTGTTTGCTATCGTAGTTTGTGGCTTTATTCTTTAAGAATACGACTAAAGTCTAAGGTCTAATGACCAAAGTCTTTGGTATTGATTAATTGTCATATAGATATAACTGTATGCTGATTATTAATTTTTAATTGTCAATTATTAATTGAATTACTATGTCATTATTACTGCCTGAATCAGGTCTGTTGTTCTGGATGTTCCTATCATTCGGAATAGTCGTTTTTATACTTGTAAAATATGGTTTCCCTGTCATTATCGAAATGGTAGAAAGCCGTAAATCGTATATTGACGAATCGCTTCTTGTTGCCAAAAAAGCACATGAAGAATTGGCTTCGGTTAAATTAGAAGGCCAAGCCATAGTGGATAATGCGCGTCGTGAACAGGTAAATATCTTGAACGAAGCAACCAAAACACGTGACTTGTTGATTAATGATGCCAAAGCCAAAGCCAATGTGGAAGCTATAAAGTTGATTGACGATGCCAGAAAGCAAATCACTATTGAAAAGGAAGATGCCATTCGTGATATTCGTCGCCAGGTAGCTGAATTGTCAGTGGACATTGCCGAAAACGTGCTTCGTGCCAAATTGGAAAAGAAAGGGGAACAGATGGACATGATTAACCGTTTGTTGGATGAAATCAACATTTCTAAATCCTAATCTGAGATGAACAACGGACTCATAGCCGCTAGATACGCCACCGCCTTAATGGAATTTGTTCCAGAAACGGCATCACGTAGCAAGTTGTACACCGAAGCTAAATCAGTATCTAAAAGTTTCCTCCAATTCAATGAATTGCGCTCGGTACTTGAAAATCCTGTAATGGCCAAAGCCGACAAGCGCAAAGTGATAGATTTGGCAGCCGGTGGAAATTCAAGCAAGTCATTTGTGCGATTTGTCGATGTATTGTTGGACAACAACCGCGAGATTCACTTACAATCCATCATGCTGAAATTTGTTGATTTATACCGTAAATCAAACAATATTCATTCTGGTAAATTGACAACAGCTTCTCCAGTAGAGGCAATTGTTGAGAAACGCTTGTTGGACATGATACAAAAAACTACTGGCGGTACAGTGGAAATAGAAAAGCTGATTGACCCGACCATCTTGGGCGGATTCCAATTCGAAGTTGATTTTGTACGTTGGGATGCCAGTCTTTCTGGACAATTGCAACGCATCAGAAGCGAATATATAGAACAAAACAAAAAAGTCTTATAGAGAGATTTACTATTGACAGATTTACAATTTACTATTTCTCATCAAATTAGTATTGTTATCTGAAGTTTTGAATCTTAAATCCATTTTTTAATACCGTTTATTATTGAATTGCAATAGTAAATAGTAAATAATTTAATAGTAAATTAATTACAAGATGTCTGATAATATTAAGGTGAGCGAAGTATCCGAAATCCTACGGATGCAACTTGAAGGAATGGATACCAGCGTTCAGTTTGACGAGGTAGGTACTGTTTTGCAGGTAAGCGACGGTGTGGTTCGTATCTATGGTTTGAATAATGCCGAAGCCAATGAATTGTTGGTGTTTGAAAACGGTACCAAAGCCATCGTTATGAACTTGGAAGAAGACAATGTAGGAGCAGTTCTACTTGGCACAACCAGTCAGGTGAAAGAAGGTTTTACCGTTAAACGTACCAAACGTGTAGCCTCCATTATGGTGGGCGAAGGTATGCTCGGACGCGTTATCAATCCATTGGGCGAACCGTTGGACGGAAAAGGCAAGGTGAGCGGCGAAATGCTCGAAATGCCATTGGAACGCAAAGCACCGGGTGTTATTTTCAGACAACCAGTAAATCAACCTTTGCAAACTGGTTTGAAAGCCGTGGATGCTATGATTCCAATCGGTCGCGGACAACGTGAGCTGATTATTGGTGACCGTCAAACTGGAAAAACCAGCATTGCCATCGATGCTATTATCAATCAAAGAGCTAATTTTGAAGCAGGTGACCCTGTATATTGTATTTATGTTGCCATTGGACAAAAAGGTTCTACGGTAGCTTCTATCGTGAACACTTTGCAAGAAGCAGGCGCTATGGATTATACAGTTATTGTTGCTGCCAATGCTTCTGAACCAGCTGCATTACAATACTTTGCACCATTTGCTGGTGCTGCCATAGGTGAATATTTCCGAGACACCGGTAGACATGCCCTGGTTGTTTATGATGATTTATCAAAACAAGCTGTGGCCTATCGTGAAGTTTCCCTGATTCTTCGTCGCCCTTCCGGGCGTGAAGCTTATCCGGGCGATATTTTCTACTTGCACTCTCGTTTGCTGGAACGTTCGGCACGTGTTATTTCTCAACAAGAAGTGGCTGAGCAAATGAACGATTTACCAGAATGTTTGAAAGGTAAAGTAAAAGGGGGTGGTTCATTGACCGCTTTGCCAATTATCGAAACCCAAGCAGGTGACGTTTCTGCTTATATTCCTACCAACGTAATTTCAATTACCGACGGACAGATATTTTTGGATACCGACTTGTTCAACCAAGGAAACCGTCCTGCTATCAACGTAGGTATTTCGGTATCTCGTGTAGGTGGTAACGCTCAAATCAAAGCCATGAAGAAAGTGGCTGGTACCCTTAAAATGGACCAGGCTCAATTCCGGGAATTGGAAGCTTTCAGTAAATTTGGTGGCGATATGGACCCTGTAACGGCCATGACCATTGATAAAGGACAGAAAAATACCCGTTTATTGGTACAACCACTTCACCAACCAATGCCTGTTGAAAATCAGGTGGCTGTGTTGTATTGCGGAACCAACGGATTGTTATCTAACGTTCCATTGAACAAAGTACAGGACTTCGAAAAAGAATTTTTGATGGTATTGGAATTGTCACATAGGGTTGACGTTTTAGATGTCCTCAAAAAAGGTATTATCAACGATGAAGTGACTGCTATTATTCAAAAGATTGCTGCTGAAGTAGCTAAACGCGTTTCTTTGTAGCTCGTAGTAGGTAGTAAGAAGTTGGTAGTAAGCAGCTTGTAGATAGTAGTTTAGTTGCTCGTAGTAAGTAGT
>JBAXAD010000173.1:0-8099 GCA_037142715.1 Paludibacter sp.
CCCACAACATACGTGCAGCACGCATTTTGGCAATTTCCATAAAGTGATTCATACCAATAGCCCAGAAAAATGACAACCGTGGAGCGAACGAGTCAATATCCATACCTGCATTTACACCGGCACGAAGATATTCCAAACCATCAGCCAAAGTGTAAGCCAATTCGATATCGGCAGTTGCCCCAGCTTCTTGCATGTGGTAACCCGAGATAGAAATGGAGTTGAACTTAGGCATCTTTTTTGAAGTAAATTCAAAAATATCAGCAATAATTTTCATCGAAAATTTTGGTGGGTAAATATAAGTATTACGCACCATAAATTCTTTCAAAATATCATTTTGAATCGTTCCGGCCATTTCTTCCAGTTTGGCACCTTGTTCTAATCCGGCATTGATATAAAATGCTAAAATAGGAAGTACAGCACCGTTCATGGTCATAGAAACCGACATTTTGTTCAATGGAATACCATCAAACAATACTTTCATGTCCTCAACCGAACAGATAGAAACGCCCGCTTTACCTACGTCGCCTACCACACGTTCGTGGTCAGCATCGTAACCGCGGTGGGTTGGTAAATCGAAAGCTACCGACAGACCTTTTTGTCCGGCAGCAAGATTGCGAAGATAAAATGCATTTGATTCTTCGGCAGTCGAAAAACCAGCATATTGACGGATGGTCCAAGGTTGCATGGCGTACATTACAGAGTAAGGGCCACGCAAATAAGGTGGAAGTCCGGCAGCATAATTCAAATGATCCACACCTACCAAATCTTCTTTGGTATAAAATGGTTTCACGGGAATAAGTTCCGGAGTAAGCCAAGTACTTTCAGTTAATGGAGCAACTTGTTCTGTTGCAATATTTTGTATATTTATTTTTTTGAAATCTGGTCTCATGTCGTTCTTATTTATTATTTATTCCCAATAATTGATTAAAGCCTTTCAATGTTTCCAACACATTGGTTTTTACACTTATAAAATGCTCAATACCAGCAGCCTTCAATTCTTCAGTATTTGCAGGAGCACCAGCCACCACAAATTGAGCTTTACCTTTTGCCAATGCGTACGCTGCAGGTGCCAATGTGGTATATTCGTCATCACTTGAACAAATAACAATAATGTCAGCACCAGCTTCCAAAGCTGCTTTTACGCCTTCTTCCACGGTATCAAAACCAAGATTGTCAACAACTTCATAACCTGCACAGGCAAAGAAATTGCAAGCAAATTGAGCACGAGCCAAACGCATGGCCAAATTACCAATGGTCAACATGAATGCTTTAGGACGTTTTGCAGCTCCTTCTGTTGCAAAGCGCAACGCTTCGAACTCAGCAGCACCTCTAACTGGGACTAATTTTTCTGTTCCCGAGTGTGAACAACCGCAATCTACAACTTCAACGTTTTGCACTTTTTCAGCACCAATTTCATTAAAGTTAGGGAATTGATTGGTTCCCAAAAGGATTTCGCGACGACTAGAAACAGCTTTCAAACGAGCAGCTGCAGTAGCTTTGATGGTTTGTTGCACTTTTCCAGAAGTAATAGCAGCAAAGAAACCACCTTCTTCTTCCACCTCAAGGAAAATCTTCCAAGCTTGAGCAGCAATCTCGTTGGTCAATGTTTCAATATAATAAGAACCTGCAGCGGGGTCAGAAACTTTATCGAAATGAGATTCTTCTTTCAATAAAAGTTGTTGGTTACGTGCAATACGCTCCGAGAATTCGTCGGTAGGTTTGTAGATTGAATCGTAACCCAAAACTGTAAGTGAGTTAACGCCACCTAAAGTTGCACTCATGGCTTCAGTTTGAGTACGAAGCATGTTTACATTAGCATCTAATATTGTTTTGTTGAAAGTACTGGTTTCTGCATGAACGCGCATTTTGGCTGCACATTTACAAATTCCATTTTCAGTACTTGTGCAGTCGTCTTTTTTGCAAGCTGGTTGATAAGCATCAACAATCATGGCCCACAACATACGTGCAGCGCGGAATTTGGCAATTTCCATAAAATAATTGCCACCAACTCCATAAGTGAATTTAATTTTTTTTGCAGCCAATGAAGTATCAACCCCAGCTTCAACCATCATCGAAAGATATTCATTACCCCAAGCCAATGAATATCCTAACTCTTGAGCAATGAAAGCACCTGCATTACACAATGTAGTTGCATTTACGCCAATAACTCGGAAAAATGGCAATCCAATTGAAGCTTCAATTGCTGCTTTTCCTTTTGTAACAATTTCTTCTTTCGTCAATTCTTTGCCAGATTGCAACATGCGGTTCATTGGGTCAAAATTGATAGAACCATGCAATTTGGTTACATCAGCATTTTGAGATTTGAAATAATCAGTCAGCAAAGTAGACAAATCAGCTGCACGACTTACACAAATACTAAAATTCAATTCGCAAGATTCTGCAACAATGTTTTTGAGCAATGTGGCGATGTAGTCAGCACTTAAGTCTGCTTTTTTCAACTTAAATCCAAGTGAGGTTGCACCTTTACAAAGCACGTCTAATGCTTTTGCATTAGCATCTTTTGCATTTTCAACAATAATGTCTTGACGAACAAGCCATTCGTTTCCTGCTTTTGTTCCACGTACATAAGGAAAAACGCCAGGGGCAACATCCTTTGTCTTGAAGTTTTCAATGTCCTCAGCCCGATAAAAAGGCATTACATTGAAGCCTTCGTTGGTTTTCCAAACGAGCTTTTTGTTGAAATCAGCTCCTTTAAGGTCTGCCGTGACTCTATCCAACCACTGCTGTTTGCTAACAGGTGGAAAATCAGCCAATAAATTCATTTTTTTTTCTGCCATAATATATATTGATTTTCGAATTTTCTAAGCGGGTGCAAAATTACTACTTTAAGTTGAGTTACAATAATTTTAGTGAATCAATTAAAGAAAAAAATCACTAATTGAAATAGGTACAGATTTGAGAAAGGAATAGATTCAAAATCAAGTCATTATTCCGTACCTAATTTAACCCATTATTTGTTTTTTATAATTTATACTTTTTAAAATAATTGATTTAATTTTCTTGGATGATTGCAAATAACAAATATAGTTGTAGTTTTACTCAATTATTTTTTCTGATTATATTTCAAATATAAAAAAACAGATGAACATACAAAAAAACTGGCATACCTTACACATAGAATCCTTGGGGTTAGGAGGTAGAATTGCCGATGCAGTGGCAAAAGGAATGGGTTCCTGGAGTTTTATAATCTTTCAAACAATTTTAGTAATACTCTGGATGACTTTGAATCTGGTTGGCTATTTTTATCATTGGGATGTTTATCCATTTATTCTTCTAAATTTACTTTTTTCCACTCAAGCCGCATACGCAGCTCCAATCATCATGATGTCTCAAAACAGGCAGAATGAAAGAGACAGAATGCATGCAGAAGCCGATTATAAGACAAATTTGGATGCCAAAATGGAAATTGAAGCTTTGGCAATAATGTTGAAATCTCTTGAAGTTGATAAATTGGATAAAATCATTGAGATGATTGAGAAAATGAAAGATAGCCCAACAAAAGTATAAAGTTTGGCAAATACATTCATAAAAAAAGGAAAGCATCTGTTTTCCTTTTTTTATGAATGTATTGACTTTAAGAAATTATCTTGCAATCAATATTTATTTCATTATTTCCATTTGGTGACGAACAGATTCTTCATGAATAGACACCAAAACCGTTTTCATAAATTCACCGTCCATGCCCATTTGTTCAGCTTGGGTGATACGTTTTGAAATAATCTCATCGTAACGTTGCGCTTGTAGAATTGGCATATTGTGTTCTTTTTTGTACACTCCTATTTCAACAGAAACACGCATACGACGTGCCAATAACTCCAACAAACTATTGTCCAATTCGTCAATTTGACGACGCAAAGCCGAAAGACTTTCAGTACTTTGGGTCATATCACGAATGACAAGGGTATTCAAAATGAAATCAAGTATTTCTGGTGTAACTTGTTGTGCAGCATCACTCCATGCTTTGTCAGGATTGCAATGCGATTCAACAATTAATCCATCAAAGTTCAAATCCATGGCTTGTTGGCAAAGTGGTGCAATCAATTCACGTTTTCCACCAATGTGACTTGGGTCGCAAATGATAGGCAAATTAGGCAACTGACGATGCAATTCGATAGGAATATGCCATTGTGGAAGATTGCGATAAATTTTCTTGTCGGAAGTACTAAACCCACGGTGAATAGCACCAATACGGCGAATACCAGCATTGTAGATACGTTCGATGGCACCAATCCACAAATCCAAATCAGGATTCACAGGGTTTTTAATCAACACCGGAATATCAATACCTTCCAAAGCATCGGCAATTTCTTGTACAGCAAAAGGATTTGCAGAAGTACGAGCGCCAATCCACAGAATATCAACATCATGAGCCAAACATTCACGAACATGCTTTGCAGTGGCTACTTCAACGGCGGTATACATGCCCAATTCAGTTTTCACTCGTTTCAGCCAAGGTAATGCTTCTGCTCCCAATCCTTCGAAACCTCCGGGTTTGGTACGTGGTTTCCAAATTCCGGCACGAAAAATTTTCACGCCACGTTCCGCCAATTTGCGGGCAGTTTCCATTACTTGTTCTTCTGTTTCTGCGCTACAAGGCCCAGCTATAATAAGAGGACGCTTGGCGTCTACTCCTGGTAATAAAATTGATTGTAAATCCATATTTTTTCAGTTATCAGTTACCAGTAAACAGTTATCAATTATTAGATATCAGTTATCAGCAACCTATTTTAATTTATATTATTTCATTTATTATTTATATGCATATTAGCACATCAACTAATTAACCAATTAGCATATTCTTCCCAATGCTTCTTCCAACATTGGTTCCGGACAGCAAAGTGAGATGCGTACGTAACGGTTTCCTTTGTCTCCAAAAATAAATCCTGGCGTGATAAAAACATTTTTACTATAAAGAATTTCATCAGCCAACACGCCTGAATCAGCATATTTATCGGGAATTCTTGCCCAAATAAACATTCCGACTTGTTTAGTATCGTACTTACAGTCAAGCGCATCCATTATTTGCAAAGCCAGTACACGACGACGCGCATATACTTTGTTCATTTCGGCATGCCATGCTTCAGTATTTTTTAAAGCAGCCACTGCAGCCACCATCATAGGGCGGTACATGCCCGAATCAACATTTGATTTTACTTTCAAAATCCATTGCACAAATTCCGCATTTGTTGCCAACATGGCCATACGCCAACCGGCCATGTTGTGCGATTTGCTCATCGAATTCATTTCAATGCAAATATCTTTTGCTCCTTCAATTGACAAAATACTTAGTTTCTCATCATTCAAAATAAAGCTGTATGGATTATCGTTGCAAATAACAATGCTGTGTTTTTTGCCAAAAGCAACCAGTTTTTCGTACAATTCGATGCTGGCATTTGCACCTGTAGGCATGTTTGGATAATTGACCCACATCAGTTTCACGCTGCTTAAATCCATCTTTTCCAATGCATCGAAATCAGGTTGCCAATCGTTATTTTCATCCAAATCGTACGAAATAATATTTGCTTCGCAAATACGACTGGCCGAAGTGTAAGTTGGATAACCCGGATTTGGAACCAAAACGCTGTCACCAGGATTCACAAAAGCCAGAGTGATGTGCAAAATTCCTTCTTTAGAACCAATCAGCGGTTGAATTTCCGTAACTGGATTTAATTCCACATCGTACCATTTTTTGTACCAAATGGCAAATTCATTTCTCAATTCAGGTATCCCCACATAACTTTGATAGCCATGCACATCAGGCTTTTGAGCTTCTGCGCAAAGTGCAGCTATCGTTTCAGTCGAAGGTGGTAAATCGGGATTTCCGATACCCAAATTGATTACTTTCTTACCTGCTGCATTCATCTCTCCTACTTCTCGCAATTTTGCCGAAAAGTAATATTCAGAAACGCTATTTAAACGATTTGCTGGTTTAATATTATTCATAGACCCCTAGCCCTAGAACCCCTAACCCCTAAAGGGGAATTAGGTTAGTCCTGATTATTTTATATATTTATTTTCTTACTTATTTCTGACTACAAACTACTGACTACAAACTACTTACTACTATCTTCCTAATACTATCTACCTACTACAATCTACCCACTACCATCTTCTAACTACCATCTACTAACTACCATCTACCGACTACAAACTATTCTTCATAATATTCACCCAAAATTTGAAAATCATTGGTCAATGGTCGGATAGCATCCAATGATTGTCTATAACGCGGATAATCCTTAAAAGTTAGACTGATATAGAATTGATATTTCCATTCCTCACCAATAATAGGAAGCGATTGAATTTTTGTGAGGTTGGCATTATAAAATGACAGAATAGAAAGTACTTTCACCAAACTACCTTCTTCGTGTGGCAAAGTGAAAACAAGCGATGATTTATTTATTGTGCTAGCATCCACCATTTTTTCGGCCAAACTAGGTTCAGCAATAATCAAGAACCGCGTGAAATTGCGTTTATTGGTCTCAATTCCTTTGGCAATTATCTCCAAACCGTACATTTCAGCTGCCAATGAACTACAAATAGCAGCACGTTTGGTAAGTTGATTATCTGCAATATCTTTGGCCGACAAAGCCGTATCTTCACTTTCAATGGCTTTAATATGCTTGTGCTGATCCAAAAAATCTTCGCATTGCATCAATGCAATTGGGTGCGAATAAACCTCATCAATATCTTCGATACGTTGACCTGGCAGTGCAACCAAATTTTGTTCAATGTGCAGTTTGTGTTCTCCCACAATCAAACAGCCACTGTCGCGCAACAAGTTATGGTTTTGCAACAAGCTACCAGCAATTGTATTTTCAATGGCCACAATACCCAACAATGTTTCATCTTCGGCCAATGCCTGAAACAAATCTTTAAAGGTGATACATTCCATAATGGCAATTTCTTCTCCCTTAAAAAATTCACGGGCTGCAATTTCGTGAAATGCTCCTCTTACACCTTGTATTGCTACTGTTTTCATATATTGTTCGTATTGTTATCAAAAAAAAAATCCTACTCAATGTTGAGCAGGATTTTCATGTATCTTCTATTATTATAGTTTCGTTTTTTACATAAAGGCTATCCTGCTCTTACTTACTAAAGTAAAAGTAAAAAAAGAAGTATGTAAAAAATCGATTCATCATAAACTGAGTTATTTTTCTTAGACGGTACAAAAGTAATATTTTTTTCAATTAAAACAACAAAATGACGAGAAAAGTTTAAAAAAAAGAACCCCTAACCCCTAAAGGGGAATTATGCATGTATTGGTTTACTTGTTTTTATATTTAAAAAAATGTTTAAGTCGAACCGAAATAATGCGTAATTATTTCAATATCTAGCACTTGTACAATTGAGATTACTTTATTATTCAATCTTACCAGTCAAAGGTTTAAAATAACCAATACTAATTTAGTTCCCCTTTAGGGGTTAGGGGTTCTCTCATTTTCCCCTTTAGGGGCTAGGGGTTCTCTTGGTGTTCATCGGCTCTTCCTCACCTTATCTTCATTTTTAGCAACAAAATCTTTCCAACCCGAATATCCTTTTTCAGAAACAGGCCTTCCGCTTTGTAAAAAATGGCAATAAGCAGCTGCCAGTCCATCTGTAGCATCCATTTGCGGAAGCATGTTCTCCAACGGAATTTTCAATATCCGTCGCAACATATCGGCCACTTGTTCTTTGGAAGCGCTCCCACTGCCGGTAATGGCCATTTTGATTTTCAAAGGTGCATATTCGGTAATTGGAATATCACGATACAAAGCAGCTGACATAGCCACGCCTTGCGCCCTTCCAAGTTTAAGCATTGATTGTACGTTTTTTCCAAAAAAAGGTGCTTCAATGCCCAAACAATCGGGATGAAACTCATCAATCAGCGACATAGTACGGGCAAAAATACGTTGCAGTTTTAGGTAATGATCACTGTATTTTTTTAAATCCAGCACACCCATTGCCAACATTTCCACCTTATTACCAGTTACTTTAATCAAACCGTAACCCATAATGGTAGTTCCCGGATCAATGCCCAATATGATTTGTTCTGCAGCCATGTTTAAGTCAACAATTCTAATACAGTTGTAAAG
>JBAXAD010000174.1:0-8089 GCA_037142715.1 Paludibacter sp.
ATATTTACTGCAAGAAGCAACAAATGCGTCAACATCAGCTGCACTACTTTCTTTTCCAATAAAAGAAGCTACGTCAAGCGTGAAAAAATCAGCCGTAGCCACAAATGGAGCAACCGTTCCCATATTGATATGGTCGGCATCCACAAAATACTTTCCTGGAAAAGCAAGAGTTGCCACAGCCGCATCGGCTTCTGTACGTACATCAGCTGGATGCGAATGAACATAAATGTGTTCGCGGTTCGATTTGTTCCAAACCGGACTAATATCCAAACCCGAAAGATTGGCTTTTGCAATTGCCCTAAGTTGTGCTACACCTTGATGCGCAAAACGGTCACCAAGACCAATACTGAATTTTCCTAATTCCATAATGTTGTATTTAATGAGATTTAAATGGTTGTTTAATAGTATATTATTTATTGTCTTTTACTTTATTCAAAAGCAAATTCACCAAGTTCTTTGCTGCTTTTAGGTTTTCAAAATCAACTGGAAGATGTGCATGGTCGATATATTCGTTGTAGAGCCATGGGTCACCAACTGCTAATACATAACCTTTTCCGTATTTTACTTCGGCCATTAAAACCACTCTGTTTTCTTCTAAAACAGCTTTTGCGGCATTTGAACAAGTTATTGAGGAAACTTCTTTCAGGAATATTTTTGAAACACCTTTAAATAATGGATGATTGGGAAGATTTATGCTAGCGCAACTATTGTAATTTCTGGGCATGCCTGCTTCAGCTTTAATTTCTGGATGAACCAAAACGTTGTTGAATTTCAGTCCAAATTCGGCAGCCAGGATATTGAAACTATCCAGTTCACAGTTTTTACCATCATTGGTAAGAAGTAATAACACACCGCCTTTTTTCACCCAGTTGGAAATGGCAGTTGCAGCCGTTTTATCCATATAATTTGGATTGGCAGTTTCGAGTTTCGTATCAGGGTCTACAATTATATAAACGCTTGCTTGTTTGAGATTTATGTTGGATGGTTTTTCTTTAAGTGTGGAGATGGTTGCACCTTTAGCGACAAAAAGATCTCCAAGTTCAGAAAACCCACTCAATGCCTTGTCTTCCCAGATGTAATGAAAGGGTTTGTTGGTTTTAGTGTTAGTTTCGTTGTTGTAAAAATTATCGAGTACCACTTTCTTTTGTGCAAAACCCATTGAAATAATACAACTTAATAGTAAGATAGAAATAACTTTTAATTTTTTCATTTTCAATTATTATTTAAGGTTTACTTGTCAAATCGTATCCAATCAAAATCTGCATAACCCGAATCGTTTAATGGCTGTGGGCGTTGACAGAAAATACCGACTTTTGCACCTATCCATTTTCCTTCCCAGGCCGCAAAAGCATTTCCCAATGGAATATATTTTATGCCATCGAGGCTATAATTGAAAGTGCAATTGGCTTTCGGCTCTAGAATATTTTCTTTGTTCAATGCTTTGGTTTGCTTTACTTCCACTTGCAAATAAATTGTAGGACTGGCAAGTGGCAATGATGAATTTATCGTTTCGGATGTTCCTCTTGAAACGTTTTTTGCACTCGTTTGGTTCAGCACAAAACCCTTTTCAGTGCTTTCTATTGTTAAAGTTGCATAATCCTGTCCCATAACAACCAAACCAGCACGTTCACCAATTTTATATGGACTAAAACTTAGTTTTGTTGTGACATTAAAGTTGGGTGCAGGGAATTTCTGAAGCAGCAGGTTCGGTGCATCCCACAAGTTTTTTGCTGCGCCAATCAATTCCCAAGCGAACAAACGCAAGTAACCTTTTTCGCCAGCAGGATAATACCAAAGTGGATTAGCATTTGCCTGCCATTGCCATTGTAACCCAAGTGTACGACCATCAAACTCATCATTTTCCGCTGGCGTTGCAATGGGATATGTTTTACCCACATCGGGTTTTTTGTAAGTAGAAACAGGCGTTCCGCATCCATCACCGTCTTTGTCTTCGCCCATTACCGGCCAGTCGTTCACCCATTTCATTGGTTGCAAAAGCACGGCGCGACCATAAGCGTACAAGTCCTGAAAGTGAAAAAACCAATCCTGTTTTCCATCGGGTGTATCTACCCAAGCACCTTGATGTGGCCCATTAATGTCAGACTTTCCTTGTGCCAATACACGTTTTTCCTCATAAGGGCCATACACGGTTTTGGAACGTAAAGCCAGCTGCCAACCGGGTTTTACGCCACCAGCAGGACAGAAAATGTAATAGAAACCATTGCGTTTGTAGAATTTTGGACCTTCTGTAGTCGTATTGATTGGA
Source organism: Paludibacter sp. (assembly GCA_037142715.1). Taxonomy (GTDB): domain Bacteria; phylum Bacteroidota; class Bacteroidia; order Bacteroidales; family Paludibacteraceae; genus Paludibacter. The sequence continues at coordinate 2,267 of JBAXAD010000174.1, forward strand.
TGTCCGTCAAAAACAAGACGACTGTCGGTTATCGCTTTGGTTCCATCTGGAATCATTTCAAAAATGCCAAGCACGCTTTTCATTCCCGCGCGACTTCCCGCAAATCCGTGAACAATGTATGCTTTTCCGTCTTCGTCCCAAAGCGGACAAGCATCAATCAGCCCTTTTCCAGCTTTCACCAAAGTAAGTGGCGACCAAGTACCAGCCGGATTTGAGCTTTTGAGCATATAAATACCGGCATCTGGGTCGCCAAAATAAATATAAAATTCATTGTTGTGATAACGAATACTTGGTGCCCAAACTCCATTTCCATGTTGAAGGGCATTGAACCGTTCTTCGGGTTCCATTTTCTGAAGGGCGTAACCGATAATTGTCCAGTTCACCATATCATTGGAATGAAGAATTGGAAGCCCAGGCGTGTTGCCAAAAGACGATGCAACCATGTAATAATCAGTTCCAACGCGACAAACGTCCGGATCTGAATAATCGGCATAAAGAACAGGATTTTTGTAATTTCCATTCCCTAAGTCAGATACCCAAACTTTGGAAACATATTGCGCAGAGGCTGAAAATGACAAGATAAAAAAGAGAAGAAGGGACAGAATGTTTCCTTTTTTCATTGTGGGTCTAATTTACTGTTTTTGGGGATTCCAGCCGTCAAAACCTTTCAGTACATTTTCAACTGTATATTCAGCTGCTTCTTTTTTGGTCAATATTTTTTCCCAAGTTACTCGTTGTTTTGTATTGGCACTTTCGCCAGAATTGTTATATTCCATGTAACGGGTGGTTTTTTCGTTCTCCACTTTTTTCCAATTGTCCCAACCAATCGGTTGTATACCTTTGGGTAGTTGGCAATTCATGTATAAAGTCATGGCAAAAGCACGCCACGGACGACCAAGATATACTGCTTTAACTGAATCGGCAAGCGTGATGTTGCATTTGTTGAAAATGTAGCCAAACTTCACAATCTCTGGTGTGCTGGCAGCAGTAATGTAAGAATTTCGTTTACAATGAATTTCACAGTTCTCGAACCAGGAAGTAGAAGGGCCAAAAATAAAATCGGTGGTTCCTTCGATATAACAATTCTGAAAGTATTGTCTTGAGTTTTCTTTGCCAGTATAAATAGTGTCTTGATTGCCCAGAAAACGACAATTTACAAATACTACTCTGTCACCTTCCACATGCAAAGCAACTGCTTGTCCAAGTTGGGCGGCGGAGTTTTCAACTGTCAGATTTTCGAGCCGAATATCATTTCCACAAATCTTCAACGTGAACGTTTTGAAAGTGCCCATTTTCTTGATATTGGCATGGTCGTCATAGTTGATTATGGTTTTATCCCTGTCTTCGCCTACCAATCGCACATTGCAAACATGGGTTGGTATTTCGAGCTTTTCTTTATAAACTCCTTTTTTGATAAAAATCGTAACAGTTCCAGCAGGATTAAAAGCCCTGACTGAATCAATTGCTTGCTGAATATTTCGGAAATTTCCCGTGCCATTTCTATCCACCACAATGGTGTTGGCTGGTGTTTGGGCAAAAGCTATGAAGTTGAAGCACAAAACAATTAAAAGCAAGCCTGTTTTTTTCATTTTTGATTGTTGGTAATTGATTGAATCAAATCATTCAGATATACTTCAAGATAAGTAAATCCATTGTTATTTACATCGGTAGCTGTTTTTCCAGGGTAATTTTTCTCCAACCAGCCATCCGGAATTCCGTCGTTATTGGTGTCCGCTGGTGCTGCTTTCGAGTTGTATTTTGGCCATCCACCCACATCCGATTGCGAATCAATAAGACCGGGTCTGCCGTTTAATGAACCCTTGAAAGTAGCTGTTCCGGTTTTCACTTCCTTTGTAACTCGTGCATCAACCACATCTCTTGCTAATGAAGCTCCTGCATAAGCCAGCACTTTTTCATAAGCAATTTCAGCAGTTTGCACAGCAATAGGTTCAACCATAAATGGTTTAATAGCTTTACAATCCGTGGTATTTACACCTTTTGCATAAGAAACGCCATCCCAATTGTTTTTGATTACATCAGGAAATCCATAAACATAATTTCCTTGTATATAGTATTTTCCATAACCTGGTGGACATTTAGTGGGATCGGCATCCATGTCTACATTGGTAATCCGATTTTTAATCGTTGACTTGGTGCCTGGCCCTGCTTTAAAATAATTGGCTACAATGTTATAAGTTCCGCTTTCACCACCATACGAGCTGTTGTCGCCCCAATTGTAAATCACATTGTTCCGAAAATCAACCCGTTCCTCATCCTGCACATTATTGTATTTCAGTCCTGCACGTCTCAATCCATTGAAACGCGGATTTCGACTATTGTGATGCGCTATCAGGTTGTGATGAAAACTGGCATTTTTACCACCCCAAATGCCACCGTAACCATGCGCTCCTTTTGGATGTTCCGAGTTATTCAACGATTCGGAAACAATGCACCATTGCATCGTGAAGTTTTCGTTCGAATAAAATGAGGCACATTCGTCAATGGACCAACTGGAAGAACAATGGTCGATGATAATGTTTTTCTTGTTCCGTCCACCGTAAGCATCAGGTTCATGTCCTTTAATTAAATCGCCCAGCCTAAAACGGATAAAACGAATAATTACATTGTCTGTACTCACATACACATCATAATCTTTAATGCAAATCCCATCGCCAGGTGCTGATTGTCCGGCAATGGTCAAATCGCCATTTTTGATTGTAAGTGATTTTGTTAAGCTAATTAGACCTGAGACTTTGAATAATACTGTGCGAGGACCTGTTTGATTTATTGCCCAGCGCAAGGTGCCTTCCGAGCCGTCATCATTCAATGAAGTCACGTATAAAACTTTACCGCCTCTACCGCCGGTTGTGAACTTTCCACCACCTTCAGCTCCTGGAAATGAGAGCGTTTGTGACTGAACAAGATTACAAATGAAGAATGAAAAAATGAAGAATGGAAGAATGAAATTGCTTTTTGAGTTCAACATGATATATTTGAGATTTAAGGAAATGTCAGTTTATTTGTTCAACAACACACTCACCATCATAAATGGTGCCACAGCTTTGGGGTCATTGTCTCTTTGGGGTTCAGAAATGTAATACGCATAACTTCCGTCACGATATTTCGGTTCGCCACCCAAACCCGCTACAGAGCAAGCATTTGTAAGTGAAATAGTTCCGTCGGCATTTTCTTTGATAAAGCATTTTACATACTGATTGTAAGCATTTTCACCTTTTTGGAGATAGGATTTTGGCAAATAACCTTTTTGAGAACCTTTTACCCAAGTGTAAATAAACATGGCTGAACCGGAGGATTCAACATAATTGCCTTTCTCGTCCATTTTGTCGGTTACCTGATACCACATGCCGGTTTTCTTGTCCCTGAATTTCTCGAGCGATTGGCTTAAATTGGTCAGAATTTTCAGAATTTCAGGTCTTTGAGGATGATTTGTAGGTAAATAATCGAGCACGTCCACCATTGCCATCATGTACCAACCGATGCTGCGGCTCCAGAAATTGGGTGAAGTACCCGTTTGTGGATTCGACCAACGTTGCGTACGACTTTCATCCCAGCCATGATAATAAAGGCCAGTTTTGGGGTCATAACTGTGTTTTGCCATCGTAATTATTTGTAAGGCAACATCATCAAACAACTCTTTTTCACCAAACTTAGCAGCATATTCCGCCAAAAATGGAGAAGCCATGTACAAACCATCCAACCACATTTGATTGGGATAAATCTTTTTGTGCCAAAAACCGCCTTCGCTGGTGCGAGGATGCGTTTTCATTTGGCTTCGCAATAACTCAATGGTTTTCTTTAATTTTTCCTGCTTTGTTTGGTCGTACAATTCAAAAAGAATCTTGCCAGAATTCAACTTGTCAATGTTGTAATCTTGCATTTTATATCCCGTAATGCTACCATCTTCGCTGATAATGGTGTCGGTATAACTTTTTACGTAATCGAAGTATTTCGGATTATGGGTTTGTTTCCAAACCTGATATATGGCTTGCAGTTCAAGCCCGTTGCAGTAATCCCATTTGAGTTTCTTGGCAAAATCAAGCGTCCAACTCTCGGGATTACGTTTTATTTCCGAATCCGCCATTCGGATGGAATACTTGGGCTTGCCTTCCGCTTGAATGAGATTAATAACCACTAAAAATAGGAATAGAAAAGATATCTTTTTTTTCATGAGTTCTTATAATATAACGGATTAGAAAGCTACTTTCATTTCATTCCAATAATCTTTTGTTTGTCCAACGTTTTTGGAAGTTTTATATTTGTTGATTTTCCCTCCACTTTTACAGCTTCCTTCAATGAATCAGGAAATTTAAACCCTTGTAAATTAAAATCATTCACGTTATTAAGTGATATCGCGGGGCCAGATTGTGGTTCAAAGTTTACGTTCTTAAACTTCACAGCATCCGATTCGCACAGTACAGCACCAAACTGTGAAGAAATAAAAACGTCTTCAACATTAATGTTAGATATCTTCATTTCGGGTAATCCGTTAAAGAACATGGCTCTACGTGCATTTTTAGAAACAATATTCTTCACAAAGATATTACGAAATACTGGAGTTTCTGCCGATACTGGTGGAATTTGCGTTTCTTTTGTTGTCTGATCGCCATCGTTCAATGATTCGGAAGCCGATTTTCCACCATAATACAAATCGAACAAAAACGAATCGGTTGCAATATTGTACATATAGATGTCGCTGATATAAATGTTTTCTACAATTCCACCTCTTCCGCGGTTACTTTTGAAACGCAAACCAACGTCCGTGCCCAAAAACTGACAGTTAGTAACCGATATATTACGCACTCCGCCAGACATTTCGCTACCCACCACAAATCCGCCATGACCTTGAAAAACTTTGCAATTATCCACAATCACATTCTCGGTTGGACGGGCTCTTTTGCGCCCTTGTTCATCCTTTCCAGATTTGATACAGATGGCATCATCGCCCACATCAAAAGTACTATTTACAATCAACACATTTTTGCAAGATTCTAGGTCAAGTCCATCGCCATTTTGAGCATAGCCAGGGTTGCGGGCAAAAACATGGTCGATAATAACATTCTCGCACATCAATGGATGTATGTTCCAACTGGGTGAGTTCTCGAATAAAACGCCTTGAAGCAATACATTTTTACACTCAATAAAATTAATCATTACAGGGCGTAGAAAATCTTTTATGTCGTTCCATTCAGCATCAGAACGATTTCCGCGTGGCACATTCATGTCGCTCAACGACTCGCCTTTTATGGATTTTTTGGATGGAAACCAATAGTCAGCATCCCTCAGTATTCCGCCCGATTTGACGATTTTTTTCCATTGTGATTCGGTTACTTTTGATTTTTTAAGCGGACGCCAAGCCTCACCCGACCCATTGATAGAGCCTTCGCCTGTTATGGCTACATTTTCTAGGTTTCTGCCTGAAATTGGCGATTGGCATCTTCGGGTTTCCAGTCCTTCAAAAATGGTATTTACCAAAGGATACAAGTCGAAATTAGGTGAGAAAAGTATGAGTGCTCCTTTATTTAAATGAAGATTGATATTGGATTTGAAAACTATGGGACCGGTAAACCAAACGCCGGCAGGTACTGTTAGTTGTCCACCACCTTTATTCGATAATGTCTCCATGGCAGATTGAAAAGCGTCTGTATTCAATGCTATTCCATCGCCAACGCCACCAGCTTCTACTAAAGAAATCTCGTTTTTTGGAAATAGGGGTGCTTCCACTCTGTTCATCAAAAATGGCAGCTTTTGATAAAGGTAGTCATATTGATAAGTGCCCGCTTGGAGCGATAATGAATAAGACAC
>JBAXAD010000175.1:0-8037 GCA_037142715.1 Paludibacter sp.
GTAAAACGAAAAATATTCTCTTTCTTAACCCTTAGTAGAATCAATAGTTCCCAGATAATCTTCCCTTATTTGATTATAAATGCTTATCTAAACGACATTGCATCGTAAGTTGTATTTCTATTTCACTGACAAATCTCTTTCAAAATATCGTAATAAAATGAAAATCAAACTTCTAGTTTGCATTTTACTATTGGCTCATCATGTAGTAAATGCACAAAATAAAATATCCGGAAACATAACCGACCAAGATAAATTACCGCTGGCGGGGGCCACTATTTTTATTCAAGATATAAATAAAGGAACTGTTTCTGACAATAATGGACATTATGAAATGTCGAATTTACCTACAGGGAAAATCAAAATCTCATTTTCATTTCTAGGCTATACAAATGTGATTGAAACAATTGATTTACAAGCTAAAAACACTGAATTTAATGTGGCATTGAAACAGTCGGCTATAGAAGCTGAAGAAATTGTGGTTTCTGGTGGATATAATTCAACGCAACACAATAATGCCGTGAAGATTGACGTGCTCAAAATGGATCAGTTTGATATTAAAGCCACACCTAATTTTGCTGAAGTGCTCACGCAAGTGCCTGGTGTTGATATGATTTCGAAAGGAAGTGGCGTTTCCAAACCAGTAATTCGCGGCCTTTCAATGAATGATATTTTGGTGTTGAATAATGGCGTTCGGTTCGAGAATTACCAATATTCGAGCCATCATCCTTTGGGAATTGATGAGTTTGGGATTGATGATGTAGAAATTATAAAAGGGCCAGCGTCATTGATTTATGGTTCAGATGCCATTGGTGGTGTCATCAATTTTATTAAGGAGAAGCCAGCTCCGCTTGGGAGTTTTTCCGGTGATTACAACCTGCAATTGTTCAGCAACTCATTGGGAATGACCAATAATTTGGGTATTAAAGGAGCTTCCAAAAACTTTTTTGGTGGCTTGCGGTTGGGTCAGAAAACTAATTCAGATTATTTGCAAGGCGGTGGTGCGTTTGTCCCTAATTCACGCTTTAATGAATGGTCGATGAAAACCAATGCCGGATTTACCAATGATATTGGCACTTTCAAATTGTTCTATGATTATAATAATCAGAAGCTTGGGTTGGTTGAAAATGAGGCAATTGCCGCTATAACAGTGCGTGGTAGCGAAAATAAAATTTGGTATCAGGAATTGAACACGCATTTATTGTCATCGCAAAACAAGCTTTATTTGGGCGATTATAAATTGGATGTAAATGCAGCTTATCAGTACACAGATTTAACGCATAGAGCTGAAGTTGGTGTATATGAAATACAAATGGGACTGAAAACGCTGACCTATGAAGCCAAACTTCATTTGCCATCCGAGAAAACTTCTGAATATATAGTTGGTTTTCAGGGTTTAAATCAAAATAATTCAAATTTGAATAACCGTGAAACAAAATTATTGCCCGATGCAATTACAAATAATTATTCGGGGTTTGTATTGTTGCAAAAAACGTTCTTTGATAAATTAAAATTACAAACAGGAATCCGGTATGATAACAAATCAATTAGTACACAGACCATTGGACTTGCCACAGACTTAATGACTTATCGACCAGCATTGGATAAAAACTTTGGCAGTTTTAGTGGTTCGTTGGGTGCTACCTACAATTTGTCGGATGATTTGTTGTTTCGTGCTAATTTTGCCTCAGCCTACCGCACGCCCAATTTGGCAGAACTGACTTCCAACGGACAACATGAGTTGCGCTACGAAGTTGGTGACCAAAATCTTGTTCCCGAAAATGCTTACGAATCGGATGTAAGTCTGCATTATCACAAAGCCAATTTCTCATTGGATTTGGCAGGGTTTTATAATGTTATTGACCATTATATTTATATCTCTCCAACGGCACAAAAGACGGATAATGGTGTGGATATTTACAAGTATAAACAGGCCAATTCGTATATGTATGGGGGAGAGGCTGACTTGCATATCCATCCAACCAATATAAAATGGCTACATTTCGAAACTACTTTTGCAACTGTTATCGGAAAGCAAAAGTCGGGTGATTATTTGCCATTTGTACCTGCTCACAAATTGCGTTTTGAGCTGCGCGCAGAGAAAGATAAATTGTTGTTTATGAAAAATGCATTTGTTTCTGTCAACACCACTACTGCTTTTGACCAAAATAATGCTGCACCTGACGAAACGCCAACTGCTGGTTATACGCTTGTGGATTTGAATGTGGGTGGCAATTTGAAAATACAAAAGCAGCTGATTTCTTTGTCATTTAGTGCAAATAATCTGTTCGACACAAAATACATTGACCATTTGTCTACCTTAAAAGAAGTGGGTTTGTTTAATCCAGGCAGAAACATTGCCATGAGTTTGAAAGTGCCTTTTTGAGAAACTAATCAGCACCCTTTTTTTTCTTATAACCTATTGATTTTCAAGTTGACGAAGTCAACTTGAAAATCAATAGTGAGGTCGATATTTCACTTTTACCCCCAGTTCCGCAAGCTCCACTGGGGGTTATGCATAGTCAGCCCCGCTGGGGCAGGATACTTAGTTTGCTATATATCAATTAAATAAATCCATGATTATTTATTTTTAGTGTGTTGAGTTAGCTTTTGAGATAGTAGTGCATATGCATTATTCAACAAGTTTATTCTAATAAAATCTTATTCTAAACAAAATAGGCTGTTCCAAACTAAGTTTGAAACAGCCTATTTTACTTACTATTATTCTGAATTATTTTATAACGGGTGTTATCATTTTGTTGGACTTTACACATGAAATTGTGGCTTTGACTATCGACATTTCATCGTAAGATGAACAAGTTCCATTCGTTGAAGTCCATCTGTACACATAAGTGCCACCTTCTAAACCAGTAATAGTTGAAGTTGGTGAGTTTGGTGTTGTAATGACAGCGCCATTTGGACCACTTATTTTTGTCCACAATCCATTTCCACCACTAATAGTATTACCTGCCATTGTCACAGATGTCCCAGAGGGTGCTTGATCAAGTCCAGCATCTGCAATGGTTGAAGGCTGATCAATAGTTAAGATTACATCATCGGTACTTGCGGTACAAATGCCATTGGTAATTGTCCATCTAAATGTATAAGAACCAGAAGTTGCACCAGTAATGGTCGTTGTAGGCGATGTAGCATCTGTGAAACTAATTGAATTTCCTGAAATCTGAGTCCACAAACCCGTACCACTTGAGGCTGTGTTTGCCGCTAAGTTAAAAGGGGTGTATAAACAGGCACTAAAGTCAGATCCTGCATTTGAGGCTGTAGGTGCTACCAGATTTACAATTGTAACATCGTCAGTTAATGGAGTACATGCACCATTCGATGCTGTCCATCTATATACATAAGTTCCTGTAATCATACCTGTTAGCGTAGATGCTGGACTATTGGCACTAGTGATTGTTGCTGTGTTTGGGCCACTCACTTGCGACCATGTTCCAGTACCAGTTGAAATTGTATTTCCTGCCAATGTTACTGTCGATACATTACATACAGTCTGGTCTACACCCGCATTTGGAGTGGTAGGTGCGATAGCAACTGATAATATCATATCATCCGAAACTCCTGGGCTACAAGTACCATCAGTGATTGTCCAACGGAAAGTATAGTCTCCGGGAATCAATCCAGTAACAGCTGATGTATTAGAAACAGCCGAAGCAATAGTGGCTATATTAGGAGTAGTACCTACTTGCGTCCAAGTACCAGTTCCCGAGCTTGCTGCAGTGGCAGCCAAGGTGGCTGATGTACCGCATATCGACTGATCAAGTCCTGCACTTTGACCCGTAATTTTTGAAACATGAACAGTCATATAATCAATAGTTGTACAGGTACCATTGGTTATTGTCCAGCTATAAACATAAATTCCTGTTGGAATTCCAGTTATGGTTGTATTATAGAGTGATGCTGTTGTAATAGTACCTCCTACTGGTGCCACACGTGCCCATGCTCCAGTTCCTGTTGTGGGGATATTACCTGCCATGGTTACAGTAGCTGTAGTTTGCACTCCCGTTAAACATACATCTATATTTGGTCCTGCTGATGCAGTAGTAGGTGGTAACGGTACAATAACTGTTACGTTTGATGAAGTTGAACAACCAGTTGCTGTTAATGAGTATTTGAAAGTGTAAGTGATTCCTGGAATTAAATTGCTTACATCAACCGACCATGGTGATGTAGTACTCATTGTTTCAGTTGTTTGAGCAGGTGAAACAAATGTCCAAGTTCCAGAAGTATTTGCGTTACCTGTTAGTGCAGCAGTTGTAGTTCCACACAAGGTTTGAGCTGATCCCGCATTAGCAGCTGGAACCATCGTAATCTGTACTTCATCATACAATACATCACAAAGTCCATTTCTACTATTCCATCTTAATATGTAAGGTTCACCTGTTACCAAACCTGTTATTGTTGTCGTAGGTAATGCATTATTTGTAATTACTGGAGCATTTGGGCCACTAATTAGACTCCAATAACCTGTTCCTGTAGTAATTGTATTTGCTGCCAATGTTGTACTGGTTGCACCACACACATTAATATCAGCACCTGCCAATGGGGTAGTAGGGGGTGTAGATGCAAACAATGATACATCGTCAACAGTAAAACAAGCGCCATTGGTAATTGTCCAGCGAAAACTGTATAAACCATCCATCAAACCAGTGACTGTTGATGTTGGGCTTGTAGGCGTAGTAATTACTGCTCCCCCAGCACCACCTACCTGAGTCCATAAACCTGTTCCTACTGTTGGAGTATTGGCTGCCAAAGTGGCTGAATTTCCACAAATAGTAAGTTGGTCGAGACCAGCATTGGCTGTTGTAACAGCTGCCGAAATAGTTATCATTACTGTATCCCGGGTGATGGTACAAGCATTTCGGGTAATTGCCCATTCAAAAGTATATGTTCCGTTTGTCATTCCTGTAACGGAAGAATTGTATAAAGCTGCATTTGTAATTGTTGCCGATCCACCAGTCAGTTTTGTCCAAGTTCCCGTGCCAGGTGATGGATTGTTTCCAGCTAAAGTTGCAGTGGTTGTACCAGCTGCTAAACATTGATCGGAGCCCGCCAATGAGGCAACAGGTCCAACAGTTGCATTGGTAGTAACAACAACATTGTCAGAGGTAAAACCACAGGAGTTTGTTATTTTCCAGGTAAATGTATAAATAGTGCTTGCACTTAAGCCTGTCACAATTGCTTTTGGAGAATTTACGTCTGAAAACACTACACCTGAAGATGGTGCAACAGTCCATGTCCCTAATTCTTCAAATAATGCAACATTTCCATCAAGATGCAATGGTGTAGTATTACAAATTGTTTGGTCAATCCCTGCATTGGCAGTTGTAGGTGTTGTAGAGGCTATTCTTACCAACACATCATCTTGCGTTGTTGGACATTTTGGCCCAGATGTGATAGTCCACCTGAATTGATAGGTACCATTCGTTAATCCACTTATTCCGCATCGAGGTGTTGTTGGAGCTGCAATTGTGGCAGTACTTGGACCACTAACTTGTGTCCATCTACCTGTTCCTATTGCTGGTGTATTTCCAATTAACTCACCTGTAGTTGAATTACAAGCCAAGATTAAATCAGAACCAGCATTTGATGCAGTTGGTGATTTTGATACAACTACATTTATTTCGTCGAAGAGGGTGGTACAATTTCCCACTACTTTTTTTACCCTTACAAGATAAGTTCCAGCAAGAGTTAAACCTGTAACCGTAAATGCATTGGCTGAAATATTTGCATACGCTGTGGGAGTATAGCCTACAGGACCACTTATTACACTCCATTGTGGTGTAGTAGCCCCAGTTTGCGTAATATTAATCAGAGCGGTAGAAGCACCACAATCAGTTACAAATGGTTTTGCAGTTGAAATTGCAAGTGTTTGACCAGCCTCAAAAGAGACAGATGCAGTTGAAGATGTAGTTAAACAGGTTGGATTGAGAATATTTGTGATTTTGTAGCTAAATGTACAAGTAGTAACTCCATCAAAACCGGTTATAGTTGTGTTTCTACTGTTTGGTGATGTTATTGTGCAACCTGCATTTCCACTGAGTTTTGTCCAAGTTACAGTTTCTAAATCAGCATTGTAAGCACTACCCAAAAGCACAATTTCTGAAGGTGCTGTACAGTAGGGCATGGTGGGATTACCGCTTATTAATGCTGATGAAGCTGATACAGACCCAACAGCTGCACTAACGTTAAGTTGAACTGTGGCAGAACCTGTTGTACATCCTCCAGTAACAGTCCATTTTAAAATATAAGTACCAGGTATTAAGTTTGAAACAGCAGTATTGTGAGTATTCACACTACCAAAAGTGGGCATATTAGGGCCACTCACAACGCTCCATGTTCCGTTTGTTCCACCATTAGCGTAAGAACCAGAAAGGGTGTATGATGTTGTTGAATTATAACAACCTGATACAGTTACAGGGGTATTACCCGCTGAAATTGGAGTGGCTGTGGTATTTTTTGTAATGGTTAGCTCATCGTAAGCAGTACAACTTGTTGCGGTATTGGTAACCGTCCATCTTAGAACAGAAGGTCCTGTGTTTGAAGAGCCACTTGAGATGACTACATTGGAAATACGATTTGTTGGTGAGCTGATGGCCAATCCACTACCTGAAATTACTGACCAAGCTCCAGTTTCGCCAGTTTTTAATGCAGTGGCTTTTAATGCATTTACAATTGTTCCTGTACAAAGTGTAGTGTCATTGCCTGCAAAGGTTGTAGGAAAAACACTTACATTTACATTTACTTCATTGTAAGTCGCTGAACCATCTTCGCAGGTAGATGACAATCTAAATTTATAACTGTTTCCACCTAACAAGCCTGTAACGGTAGTTACCAAAGCACTAGGAGTAGTGATTGTTGCCGAAGGTCCACTTATTTGTGACCAGGTTGTAACCTTAACGGCTGGAAAAGTTCCAGAATAATCACCAGTTAGTGTTGCAGTACCCAAGCATATAGTTTGGTCAACACCAGCATTAATCGAACAGTTTGCTGTGGTTGCACTATATGTAAATCTACTAAGGAGCACGAGCATTATTAGCAGTAGTATTTTGTTTGTTTTCATTTCTTCCGAAGTATTTATTGTAAGTTTAACAAAGAAAATGAAACACTTCTTTGTATTGTCAACAATTTGATATTGAGTTTGTAGAGTAATATTGTTGGTGAGTGAATGAGTGAATCGAAATCATTCCAATCCATCTTTCACAAAACGGTCAAATATTCAATTCCTATTTCAGTACAAAAGCAATATTGATAAATGAACAAGCAGTTGCACTTCCAATCACGTCGTAAGTCATTACCCCACTGGCATTAATGGATACATTTGCAAATACAGTATTGTCATAGGAAGTGATGTAATAATACATATCTGTGGCAGCAGCAATATAGGGTACGGAGGTTGGAGCTCCTGTACTTTTCACTGTTGGTGCATGAAATTGTGCGTAGTATAAGCCATAAAGGTCTTTGCTTCTGCCAGTTCCAGTAGTTGAAGTGTCAAAAGATACGGACGGCATGTAGAACCATTTTGTATAACCCAAAGGCAATTGCACCCATTTTGTGCCATCGTTGTAATAAAATCCTGGCGATACATCGTAACCGTTATTTACGCTTGTAGTGGCGGTATTATACACCGTCATACCAGCCGTGTGGGCACTTGTAGGCGATGGATTGTTGGTGGCAGTAAGTGCTACGCGTGGTAATAGTAAACCTTTATTGGTATTACTCTGGAGGTCAAGTATTGCATTGACGTCTGGTGTATTATTATTACCAATGGTTACTTGTGCTTTTAAGTTGCTAGTGAATAAGCATATACATGCCATTGAGACGGTGAAAAGAATCTTCTTCATATTTGTTGAATTTTGAGGATTATACAATGTTAGTTTTGATATTTGTGATTTTGATATTTTGTTTGTAACTGATTATGAAAATATAGCAGAGTGCAAAAAGAATCATCAATTTGCTGCCATCACCAACTGGTAATGAGCCCATAGAAGCAGTATCATTATATGTTATAGTGTTGTCTGT
>JBAXAD010000176.1:0-8001 GCA_037142715.1 Paludibacter sp.
ATTTTTTTGCATTAAGTTATTGAATTCTCCATGTCGTTTTAAGCTGACCGCTAACAACGAACAGGGCTTTGTGCAGGCAGGGCATTGTTGATTGTCCGGCCCGGAACTGAAGCCCAATAAAGAAATAAAAGTACAAGTTAACAACTAAAAGCCCAACAGAATTCCGTCAAGCCCGAACCAAAGTACAGCGATGCAAACAGCCGAAGTTTGAACGTCTGGCCCTGCTTGCACAAAACCCCATGTTATATGTTCGCCCTTCTTCTCGGTCTGCTATAATGTTGGTCTGTGTCCAACCGCAGAGTGTTGCCTGTGCGTTGGCACAAGGCAGGCTCTTTTGCAAGGTTGGCTTCTGTGTGTCGGCTTTGTGCGCCTTGCAAATGTGCCTGACTTGGTGCGTTGGCTAATGCTTTTCGTCAAATGATTTTTCAAGTTCATTTACTTTATCTTTCTTTTTGTCTGTTGGACCAATTCGTTGCCAGCAAAAAGTACCAATTAACCATAGTCCAAGTAAAGGTGCATACATTAATGTACGCAAAGTGTTTTTTTGTGTGTCACTTTCAAGTGTGTCAATAGCCGTAATAATTTTATACGAGTAATTGTATTGCCAGTCTTTGCAACAAAATTGTAAAACTGTAAAAGCAATTATAAATAGTCCAACAGGGATTAGCCAATAAGCTGGTCTTTGCCATTTTGTTAAGCCGTCAGAAACAGTTTTAGTTTTTAATTCCCGTTTCAATCTGTCAACCTCTTGTTCTTTTGCAGATAGCTTTTTGCTTTGCTCGTCGGTCTTTGTTTCTAACACTCCGATTTTTCCAATGGTAACTTCTTTGTGTTTTTCAAATTGCCCTGCTAAATGAGTATGTTTACCTGAAAGTTCTTCCAGATTCTTTTGCAATGTAGATTTCACATAGCTTTTAGTTTTCTCTAATATTTCATCATCTTTCGTTCCTTTATCCAAAATGCCTTCAAACTTATTTTGAACAATTGTGTGAACTAAAAAACTTTGTTGTTCAAAATTTTCAGTCATTTCGCTAATTCCTGCCAGTATGATATGAAGTTTTTCACTGTCAATATTATTTTCTGAATAGGGCAAGTTTAAGAAGCTAACAAAGCTTTTAAAATCATCACTGGTTCTATTAACATACCGTAATACGATACTTAACCATTGGCTTGGAAGAATAACAATTGGTGTTACACTTGTTCTTTGATAATCCCAACGTCTTAAAGTTTGGTCTGTAGAGATAAAGTAATATTTAGCCTCAAAAAGATTTACATTTTTTCCTTCTCGTTTTAACTCAACCAAATAAATATTACAGGCATCGTTGTAATCGCTGTCGTAGCCATGATTTGCACCTTCTGATGTTTTAAAAGAAGAAATATTACTTGAAAGCTCTGTAAGAATTTTTTCTGTCTTGTCGTCTGTTGTGTCAAAAGGTATTTTGTAATCTACATCTATTGTAAATTCATTTTTAAATGATTCGTACAAACTTAAAACGTGGGCTTCAAACAAATCAAAGCTGTCGTTTACTTTTCCTATTCGCCACTTATGAAAAAAATCAAAAACATTAGACAAGCTTTGAAAGTGCTTTTCTTGAAATATTGCAGGGTTAAGTTTTTTGATGGGATACCTTTTCAACTTCTCCACGTAAAAGCGAATACTTTCTTTGAACTCCAGTTCAGTGAATTTTGAAACCATTAATTTTTCACCAGCCTCCAGAAATTTCTTTAAAAATGTTTTCGTTCTGTTTTGCCGGTTTACTCCATTAATACCAAGCACTCTATAAATAACATTTGTATCAAGATAGAATATCTTATTTTTTAATGAAGACAAATGAAGTGATGATGCCCCACCATTATTTGAAATCATACAATACTCAATAGCATAACTGGCAATATCAAAAATAGCTTTGTTTTTTTCGTTATTATCCCAAATTAGAAAGGCATTTACTATTTCTCTCTCAACGGCTGTATATGAATGGGATTCAACATTTATAAGTTCTTCAATATTTCTTTTATTGTCAAGCAGCTTTTTAAAACTTGAAATATTGGTACTCAATAACTCGTAAAGAAAACGATAAATTAATTCTTTAGCGTTTGAGCCTGTAATCAGCGTTTCATTTTCTTTTTCAAACTCACAAATAAAATAATCTATCGTTTTGTTGGAAATTTTACTTTGTAATGCAAGCTTTCTTTTTTCTGATAGGCAAACAAAGGTTTCCCCATTTTTGGAGTTTATTAAAAAACCTTCTTCTTTATCGCTGTTAACAATACTGCTTATTTCTGCTTCATCAAATTGAATATTGTAGTTCTCATGTATATAGTCAATTATTTGATGGATGCTTAATTGTTTATTATCATTACTAAGTAATCCAGATTCAATAATTTTTCGATGAATTGTTTTAGGAGCAACTTCATAGTTATTATCAGCATACAAAACTGCAGCTAAACGGAATAATTGATTTTTGTATTCTGTTGTCATATTATTTTATACTTCTACCTCATTCATTTGCAAGGCATCTTTCAATGCCACCTGCAAAAGTTGTTTGGTGTAGTTTTGATTATCTGTTATTGTTGTTTTTAATTCCTCACAAAGATTCATTACCTCCGCCAACTTATTTATTATTCGTTTCTGTTCTTCAATGGGTGGCAATGGAATTAATATTTTTTTTATCTCAACTAATCCAACCATGTTTGGAATAGCTGTTCCCCAGGCTTGTCCAAATATATTTTTCTGCATATATGGGGAACGAAATAGTTTTATAAAAAAAGAATTTAGGATTGTAGAATTGAATAATGTAATTCGCATCAATGCTTGATTCATTATCCCTTCTCTTGCATTCTCTGGTATTTCAGCAATTCTTCCAAGTGTTGCACCTGAACAACTAACAATTAAGTCCTTTGGAAAAACACGAAATGCTTTTAACTCTTGAAATTTTTCTTTTGTCACAAAGTAGTTTCCTAAAGTATGGTTGTCGTAAATCGCATTTCTCTGTTCGTAAACCTTGTATCCTTCCTTGACAAAAATTGCTTTCGTTAAAGCACTGCCAAACGGCCCTCTTCTAAAACTTCCCAAATCACCCAACCTACACCAAACCCAATTGTCAGGAATTGGAAAAGGAACTTCTTCATCTGTAATTGCAGGTAAATCCTTTTCCTTTTTTAATTTCTTTTCTTTAATCAGTTTTGCTTTCTCTGCTTTCAGTTTTTTTAATAAGTCAGTTGCATTTCCCTCTTTAGGATTTTGTCCTACCAGCTTCCCTTGCATGGCTTCTCGTGAAAATGATTGGAGAAGTTGCTTTAGTAAACTTTGTTGGTGAGTGAGTTCGGTGTTAAGTAAATCACTTTCTAATTGAACTGAATTTAGTTTCTGAATTAAATTTTCTTGTTCATCATAATCAGGAAGCCATAATTCAATATTGCATAAATCTTCAAAACGCAATGCTTGTCTTACGGTGCCTCTTGCATAAAATTTAATTTGTCGTAATCCTTCGTTTGATTTTAGAAATTTCAAAAGCAATTCTGCTTTTATTGAATTTGGTTTTGGTTTGAATACAACATAAGCAGGACTGATTAACCCTTTCATGTTTTCTGTTACCATTCCAATTGAACCAACATTTACACGATAAGGATTATAAGCAAAGCAATACTGCTCTATGATTTTGTAATCTTCTGCTTTATCTTCTGCTGCATATTTTGTTTTGGTAATTCCAACTTCATTGCTAACACCAAAAAAATGTAATCCGTCTGCACCTCCAACATCTTTGGCTCTAACAGAAAAATTATCAACCAAATCTCCCAATTTTACTTTTCTCCAACTCATTGCAACGCTTCTTTTAATTTGTTCAACAATGAATTTCCTTTAGAAAAACTTTTGTCCATCATCTGCATCAACTCTACGCTACTGTATTCTTGTGCTTCCTCTTGCTTGGTTGGATTTTTAATGTCAAGGTCGTAACCTCTTTCAATAATGGTGTCAATAGAAACCTTCCAACTGATTTCAGTTTCTGTTCTTTTCTTCCACCATTTTTTTATTGGTTCAAATTCTTCAATCCGAATTGGTTTTGTCTTGTTGTACGATTTTACTCCTTCTGGCATTCGGTGTTCGTAATACCAAATATCTTTTGTCGGTTTGCCTTTATCAAAAAATAAAAGATTTGTTGAAACTGTTGCATAAGGTTGGAAAACAGAATTTGGCAAACGAATAATTGTATGAAGATTACATTCTTCCAATAAGCGTTGTCTTATTCTTTGTTTCACTCCATCACCTGTTAAACTTCCATCAGGCAAAACAATTCCTGCTCTACCTCCATGTTTCAATAAGTGAATCATTAGAATTAAAAACAAGTCGGCACTTTCTTTTGTCCGAAAGTTTTGAGGGAAATTATTTTCGTTGTTGTTTGCCACAATTCCACCGAAAGGCGGATTGGCAATAATTACATCAACTCTATTCTTCTCCGTGAAGTTGCTAAGAGGTTGGTCAAGTGCATCACCGAAACGAATGTTCGGAACTTCAATGTCATGAAGAATTAAATTTGTTGTTGCCAACAAATAGGGAAGTGGTTTGTATTCCCAACCGTTTACATTTTCCTGTAGTGCTTTTCTTGCTTCGACACTGTTTGCTTTCTTTTTTAAATTTTCAATTGCACAAGTCAAGAAGCCACCGGTGCCACATGCAGGGTCAAGAATTTTTTCTCCTTCTTTCGGATTGATGATGTCTGTTATAAATTGTGTTACAGCTCTTGGTGTGTAGAACTCTCCGCTTTTACCTGCACTCTGCAATTCTTTCAAAATGTTTTCATATAACTCCCCAAAAGCATGACGGTCTTTCGCCACATTGAAATCAATCTCGTTCAACTTGTTTAACACCTTGCGAAGATTAATTCCGCTTTTCATATAGTTGTTGTTTCCTTCAAATACTTCACGAACTATCAATGCTCTTCGGTTGCCTGTGGCTACATTGATGTTACGCAATGCAGGGAATAATTTGCGGTCAACAAATTCCAAAAGTTCATCACCAGTGATACCTTCATCATCACCAGCCCAATTCCCTTTTTCTTTTACCCAATGAAATTCAGCAGGGATTGGAGATTTGTATTTTGAATCCATCAACTCCATTTCCAAATCTTTATCGGAAAATATTTTTAAGAAAAGCATCCAACCTAGTTGTTCAATGCGTTGTGCATCTCCGTTCAATCCAGTGTCTTGCCACATAATTGTTCTTATTGCTCCAATGATTCCTGATATATTACTCATATTTTCTTATGCTGTTTTATACAATTCTGTTTCTAATTCCTTTATAGCTTGCAAATAATTTGCTCTACTGCCAAATTCCTTTATTATTTCTGTTGGCGAACCAAACTCGGTAAGTGGTTTTACTTTCAATACTTCCATGCTCTCAATATTTTCAATTCCTTCATCAGCGTATTTGTCAAGCAATGCCTCTAATACTTTACGGCTTTGTTCACCATATTTTGTAAAGTAGTTTCGCTTCTTCACATTGTTGGCTCTTTCTTTTCTTGTTAGCGGTGGTTGGTCATAAGCGATATGACAAATCAAATCAAATAAGTCGCAATTGTTTTCAACTGCTTCCATTAACGCCTCAACTAAAACCCCTTGCTGTTGCAACTCCTGAATGATTGCTTCTTTCCTTTCTGTATTGTTCCAACGGGTTAAGAAATCATCTAACGACGCAAATTTTCCTTTTATAATTTCTTTGGTATGGTCTTTTAAACTTGCGGTTATTGGTCTGCCGTTTTGGTCAAAGTATAACTCACGACTTACTAAAACAGATACGTCAACTCCGTTAACATAAATCTTTTCTCTTGGCTCACTAATGTTTGGTTCAAAAGATTCTTCCGGTGTCCTGATATAAGGCGGTGTAATAATTATTTCTTCTCCTGTTTCTTCATCAATAATATTTTCGCTGCTGTTTTCTTCTTCATCAACTATGTTTCCTAAATCTGTTTCCTCTGTAACTGGTTTTATTCTTATCGGGTTGCCGTCAAAATTTGGGTCGGCAAACAAATCAGTTGCGTTTCTGAAATCAAGAATTGTGAAATAAAGTTTGTTGTAGTCCTCGTTTATTCTCGTTCCTCTACCAATGATTTGTTTGAATTTGGTCATGCTTGCAATGTTGCTGTCTAACACAATCACTTTGCAAGTTTGTGCATCTACTCCTGTAGTCATGAGTTCCGATGTGCAAGCAATAACCGGATATGTTTCTTCGGGGTTAATGAAGTTGTCTAACTCCCGTTTGCCTTCGTCGTTGTCGCCTGTAATCTGCATTATATACTTGTGATTGGCGGCAGCCAAATCATTATTATGTCTTTGTAATGCAGTTCTCATTCTTTCCGCATGGTCAATGTCCTGGCAAAAAACAATGGTTTTTGCAAAGCGGTCATAGCCTTTCAGAAATTCAGTGAGCTTTTTTGCAACTGTGTCGGTACGTTCTTCTATTACAAGATGACGGTCAAAATCTCTGCGGTTATAAATTCTATCTTCAATAGGATTTCCGTCTTTGTCTGTTTTACCTTCCGATGGTCGCCAACCTTCCAAATCTACATTCAAACCTATTCTTACAACACGATAGGGAGCTAAGAAGCCATCATCAATTCCCTGCTTTAAACTGTAAGTATAAATTGGGTCTTGAAAATATTCGGTATTACTTGCTGTGTTTGTTTCTTTTGGTGTTGCTGTCAAACCAATTTGTGTGGCTTGTTTGAAGTAAGTTAGAATTTCTCTCCAACTGCTATCCTCGTTTGCACTTCCTCTATGGCACTCATCCACTACAATCAAATCAAAAAATTCGGGAGAAAATTGTTTGTAGATATTTTTTTCTTCTTCGTTACCAGTTAACCCCTGATACAATGCCAAATAAATTTCATAACTCTTGTCAACCATTCGGTGTTTTACCACCGTCATTTTATCTTTGAAATGTTTGAAGTCGCCTCTCCGTGTTTGGTCAATCAAATTGTTTCTGTCTGCTAAAAACAGGATTCGTTTTTTTGCCCCTGCTTTCCACAAGCGATGAATGATTTGAAAGGCGGTATAAGTTTTTCCTGTGCCTGTTGCCATTACTAACAAAATTCTATTCTGTCCGTTGGCAATAGCTTCTACGGTTCTATTGATTGCAATTTGTTGATAGTATCGTGGCTTTCTTCCGCTGCCATCAAAATAATAATCTTGCGAAACAACTTTCTCTGCATCGGCTGTGCCGATGCCTTTGTATTTTTTGTATTTCTCCCACAACTGTTCAGGCGTTGGGAAATTGTCTAAACCAATTTCAGTTTCAATGTTTCCGTCTGTTGCAGTTCTGTCGTGAAATAAAAATCCGTCACCGTTGCTGCTGAATACACAAGGAATGTCTAGGGTTTTTGCATAGTCAAGTCCTTGCTGAATACCTGCTCTTACCGAATGGTTATTATCTTTAGCTTCAATGATTGCAATGGGAATGTTGGGTTTGAAATAAAGAATATAGTCAGCTCTTTTTCTTGCACCTCGTGCTGTCAGTTTCCCCCGAACATAAATTTTACCGTCTGTGAAAGAAACCTCCTCCAATATTTGGGTCAATTTGTCCCACTTAGCTTTTTCCAAAGCTGGTGTGATAAACTTGGTACATATGTCCCTTTCGGATAAAGTTTTTTTGTCAATCATCTAAAAATTTGTAAGATACTTTGCAAAATAAGAAATTGTCAGCTCAATTTTGTATTTGGGTGGTGGGTGGGCTTGGGTGCTCAGTAAAGATTTGTTGCTGATGTGTTGAACAAAAGATGATAGATATTCGTCAGCTGGGGTGGGCAGGGTGTGCGTTGGCATTTTTAGCTCTTTGCAAGGTTGGCTTTGTGTCGGGGTTTTGTGTGCCTTGCAATGTGCTAAAAATAGCGTTGGGTAGGGCGGCAAAGTCATGTTAGTTTGAATTTAAGTAGGATGCTCAATAGGGTGACATATAACACTTAAAAGTACGCATAAGTTCCATTCGTTAATATGGCGGTTAATTTTTAT
>JBAXAD010000177.1:0-7940 GCA_037142715.1 Paludibacter sp.
GGGTGTTGTTTACCATTAGCATCAGGCTCGGAGAACTCCGTTTCAGTTACCTTCGTATTCGTGCTAGTAGCCGTCACGCCCTTGTCGGTAGCCACCGTTTTAATTTCAACAGCTGCTTTGGTTTCAGCAGATGTTTTCACATCATTGTTCTGTAGAGACGTTGCATGCAGCGTCTCTTTTGTAGCCTGTTTAGTCGTTTTACAACCAAAAGCAACAAATATCACAAGTACCAGGAACAATAGTTTAGTTTTCATTTTTCTTTGATTTTATAGAGTCAGTAAAACGAGACCACCCACTTTGAATGGCTTCAATTATTTGTGTTTTAGGCTTATTTTGCAGCACGGCCACATTCTCAAGTATCGATGTTACGTATTCGACCAGGAAGCCAGTCAATGCAACCACATACACAAAATTAAAAAAAGCGTATGCAGCCATTTGTATAAGGTTGGTCCTGGACTCGTATTCCTTTTCAAAAGCGTGAATAATATAAAGTATAATCAACCAAATGCCAATTTTAATCACGCACCTCGAGAACCTGAAGCTCTCAAACTTTTTACCAAGTTTACGCGAAGCTTTGATTCCAGTCCAAACCTCCACAACCACGGCCACAAACATAGCAGCTGCCAAAGCTGGTTGAATCCCAAAAAAGTAGTTTACCGTTCCACTTACAAACGATACCAACATCATTAAACCCTGAAGCTCGTACTTGAAAGTAGGGAAAACAGACAACGAGAATTCACGAAAATCACCGTAATCGTAGGCTGCTAAGAACTTTGTAAAATAGTTATTCATAATTCTTTAATGTTATAATTCAAATACCCGGATTGACCAACCCTTATAATATTTCCATTGTGAAGGCTTTCTCTTACATATCTTATAATACTTCAGTAACCTGTCATACTTGTACAGTCTCACAAATTGGTCAGCACTCATTACCGGGCGTTTGTTCAACTTCACAATTGAATCCTTTAAAATAGCAATAGAATCACGCTTTACCGGACTACTAGCAAAAACCGAACACGAAACGCAAAACACGAAACACAATAATAAATATCTCATACCAAAGCCCCCAATTTTTCAACCAATTCAGGACTAAAAACCCCCGTTTCGGCCATTAATACAATCTTTTGCGCTCTCTTTACGGCAGGGCGAACACCCTCATTCACTGCCGAATCGACGAGTAGATTAGCAATAGTCTGACTCGCAATCATATCACCGCCTACTTTGTCCCAAAAATTTGCTTTATAGAAAGCTACAACAGAATCATGTAGCTGTGAATTGCTATTCAGCAACTTTTCAAACCCCGGCTTTTTCTTTGCATTATCAATAAACGGCCATCCTAGCCACTTTGGCCAGTTGTTACGACTAATACCCTTGTATGTTTCACCACCGTTGTCAGTAGGGTCATTTACATAGCCACCTTCACTAAGAAGGACATGCTTTATTGCGCTCTTATAGTCTGCCATAATGTTTGATTTGCACTTTTCCAAAGTTTCTTTCGACTTTGGAAAAATTGATTAGTATTATTTAGTGTTCAACTGTATCCTATCCTTATAATCATCATAATCAATCCCCGCCCTCGTAAAATGCTGACGAATCCGGTTGTCAATTTGCGACTTATCAACCTTACCCCGGATAAACTTTGTTAGACCAGGACCAAGAAGCGGATCTTCTTTCAAATCTCCTTGGTGAAGCTTCAGAACAATCACAGCATCTTGGTCAATAGAACTCCCAACCACCAAGCCCGAAACAATCAGTCCATTCGCATCCCTAACCACATTCACGGCCAGTTCAAAATCAGATGTCAACAATATGCCTTTTCTATTCTTATCCATATTTCTTTCTTATTGTCCCATTTTTAAGGGGACGAGCGTAGCGGAGGGGTTGGGTTCTGTCAATTATTAATGCGTTATTTTCAAGTCCTCAATGTCTCCAAAGTCCTCCTTAGTCACAATTTTAGCTATTTGCGTTCTCAATAATGAAAGTAATGCAACCCCACCATCCGAAGGAACTGGCACAATCGTAGGACTATTTATACCATTTATTATTCCATCCACTCTCTTTGTCAACTTATCCAGTTGCGTTTTCAACTCCTTAGTATTCGTCAACCCACCATTCTCACCACCATTAAAAACCATTTCATCAGCTTCACTCGCATGGAGCAACCACGCCACCGATTCTTGACCCTCCAAAATCGCTATCAAACAATCAGTCTCCACCACCGGCTTGATATGCAAAGAACCAAAACCAAGCGCAATATCATAATAAGGCAAATCATCACTCACACCATCCGCAATCATTGTCTTTTTATCCCAATCCACGCTCTTACATGTTACCCATCGTATCTGTGCCTGCGTAGACCCATTTAAATGCCGTTTAAATAGCAACATAAAATCATTTGCCTCCGTTTCCAAGCTCATAACTGCAAAGTCGTTTATTCGCGCTTAAAATGCGCCATTGTAAATCATTTTGATTTAGTCTCTATTCTTAGGTTGAAGTGTCTTACTACCGACTATAAACTACTAACTAGTTTTGTCTCCCAATTTCGCCACCTGCCTATACCCTTGACCATGCTCCACCGTTTTCGTTACCGAATCCACATAATAAGCAACTTTTTTTTCGGCATAAAGCATACTTTTCAAATCCACTATCATACCATGTTGAACCCTTGGAATGCCAAACAATGTCAAATCACCCTCAAGTCCTGGCTTCATAGCTTTTGCATAAGCATCATCCACCACACGTTCAATTTCTATCTTTGTCAGGTTCGGTTGTTTAATCACAATCGAGTTCCCTTTCTTTTCACCTTTGTCAGCCTTCAGCATTTTGCCGTTTTTCTGTAGGCTTTCTACCTTCACGTACACTTGTTCCACGTTCCGTTCCTTCATGGTTTCCGAAGCTTGTCGTTCCAATGTTACTTTCACCCGGCTACCACCATCTATCGAAGTTCTACCACACACCAATGTTTTACCACGGAAATAAGTATTCAACCCCATTTTGCTCTTCAGGTCATCCAGTATTTCACTCACCAGTTTATTGGCATAGCGTACAGAACCAATGGCTGTATCATCACACAAAACCGTATAACCAGGAGCAATGGCATTCAATAACTCTTTCAAATTACAACTAGCCTTACTCACACTCACCGTTTCGCGTTTCAACATGTACATTTCATCCTCGCAGGTAATCACTACCGGCACTCCGGTTGTCACCTTAAAAATATATCCTTCAAACTCGGTCACCAGTTCACCATCGTAACCCATCCGTATTATTATCGGGTCACCAGCCTGAAAAACCTCGTTTATTTTAAATCGGTCAAAATCCTTTACCTTTCGTGGGAGTACCACCTCAGCAGTATCAGTCAATTTCTTCCAACTACTTTCTATCTTTACCTTACTAAACCGCCTTACGAGTACCTTCCCACGAGTCCGGGAAGCGGGAAATTCTATTTCTCCATAAATTGCGTAAGTCATAGTTTCGTTTTAAATATCCATTATCAAAAAATCCTCGTCACTCACCGCTTCAACTTCATATTGTATCATTCCCGGTTTTCCCTGTACTGCAGTAAATGAAATATTCTTCATAACAATGCGGGTGATACCCTTTTCAAAAAAAAGCTTTCCTTTTAAAATCCCAAGACCACCAGCAATTTCATTCAGTGAAGCCATGTATAATTGTTGCTCTTTGGCTGTCTTTTGTGCCACTCTACTTGAGTCATGTAAGCAAATACCACGAATACTTATTTTCCAGTCCTCAAAACCAAATATTTCTTTTACCGTTCCCGAACTTCCAATAGTAGGCGTTTCAGTGATAATTTTCGCTCGAGAAAAATCAACAATCGTTGCCACCGGGAACTCAAAATCTCCAAACTCTTTATCAACCAGTTTCCCGGTCATTTTTTCATATACTTTGTACTTTCCACCAGCTATTGTAAAGCTTCCCAGAACCGGAGTACCAAACTGGCTCAATCGGTCAGCAACTTCATCACTCACCACCTCGGCTACACTCACCGAATATCCACGCGCTTCATAATCTTTCGACAATCCATAAGGTAAAAATATAGGGCTATTAAACCCAAATACATCACCCAAAACACTCGCTGCAAAACCGATGTCAATTATCGGTATCATTCGGGTTACATCTTCTGTCTTATAATCAAATACGCCCATAATTGAATTGTCTTTATACTTTTCAAAAGTTTCTTTTAACTTTGGAAAAGTTGTATTACTGTAATGCTACCGTTGCATCTCTCAATCGGTCATTTATTGCTCTCACCACCGTAGCTGCTATAGCTTCTACATCCGCTCCACCACTTACGGTAAAGTAATTTTTAATGTCAATTTTCTGATTAATGGTTTTCACACCACCAACACCACCACCCGAACCAGACAAACCGCCTTTGCCCGAACCACCACCGCCCAAATTAGTCGGTTGAATTATTGGCGAAACTCCACCCTTTGATAAATCAGTGTCTTTCTTTTTGGCAGCATCTGCAGCAGCTTTTTTCTTATCATTTGTAGCAACTTCCGAAACTCCAAGTTGATAAGCTGAACCTATTTTCTTTCCAACTTCACTAGCGTTCTTCAACACATTTTGGTCAGCTGTAATACCTAATAAATCAGCACTAGCTTGTTTGGCAGTTGCCCATGCACCTTTATAATCTTTGGAGAATAATTGTCCAATTGCTTTTGCTATTCCACCAAAACCTGATAAAATACCCTGTATTCGGTCAATAACATATTCTTTGATTATATTACCAAAACCCTTTATAGTTTCCCATGTAGCCATAATTCCACCACGAAAAACGCCAAACTTATCCCAAGCATACATGATTGTTCCAACCAAAACAGCAACCCCGGCAATAACCAACCCAATAGGATTTGCAGCCAACGCAGCATTCCAAAGCCATTGTCCGGCTGTAATTATTCCGTAGCCAATACCGACAAAGCCGAATTTATCAATCATAAAAACAAGCATGTCGCCCAGGGCTTTTATTGGATAACTCAAGTATTCAAGTACCGAACCGATAGTTCTCATGGTATCAACTACACCGTCACCACTCGTTTTTGTTCCAGTCAAAAAGCCAATAACACCACCTATTTCACCCAAAAAGGCCGAAACATAACTCCATGCAGTTTGAAATACAGTTGATATTGTAACCCATATTGGTTCAATGGCATTCATTATAGGCTGCATATTGTCGGCTACTTTTGTGAATACATCTTTCAGGAATGTTGCCACTGTGAGTAATGCTGGCCCTAACATTTCTTGAATTTTTATTACTGCAGTACCCATTTGTACCTGTATGCCACCAATCGCTTTATTGTATCTTGCCAGTGGATTTGCATCGAAGGCTGCTTTTGCCGAACCCCCAAATTCATGGTTCAACTCTGTGAGTATTTTTGTTTGAGCCTCAGCAATATTGCCATTGGCCACAAGGTTCTTGATTACATCGGTTTGTTCCTTATTGAAATTTACACCAACCCGTCTCAATGCTGTAACCCCTAATACTGGGTCTTGCAATGCTTTTCCAACCTGTATTGCCGACGAACTCAAGTCAGTATGCATTTTGGCACTCATGTCTGTAATAGCTTGAGATGCCGTTCCAAATGTATCTTTGGTAATGTTTGGAAAAGTAACCAACAACGACTGCATATTCATCAATTCAGCCTTGCTAAAGTTAGCTGCCGAACTTATTTTTTTTACATTTTCTTCAATCGCTTGGTAAGACATACCGGCAGCACCACCGGTACTAATTAATCCAGCCTTAACCAATGCTTCAGCTTCATGTAATTGATGCGCCTTTTCGATGCCCTTTTCCATCATGCTTACAAACTGAAACATCCCAAACCCAATACCGAGCGTTCCCAGTATCTTTCCGGGCATTGAAGCAATACTACCCATTTTGCCAGCAATACCATTCAATCCGCTGCCTAGTTTTTCTACACCATGACTTGCCGTAGTTGTATTGGTCATCACCGTTTTCATTGGTGATGATATTTTATCAACTAATTCAAGAATCCCCTGTGAAGTCTGTGCCGCCATTTGGTAATACTACTTTTAAAATTTCAACTGCAGCATCCATGATAGCAGTCTTTAGGTTTGCATGTTTTATTTTGGTGATAAATTGCCATTCTGCATAAAGCTTACACCATTTGTCAAATGATAATTCTTCAGGATTGACACCATATTCCTTGCGAATTATGGCATCAATCTGACTTTGTATATCATTGTCCGCTATTTGTTCGCGCTTTATGCGTTGGCTAAAAAACTTTCGTATGGCTTCAAAAAGTTATCCACCTGAGTAGTCAGTCCCAAATAAACCAGCCCATCAGACTTCAACTTTTCTACATCACCACCCACCACTATGTTCTTTATAAAGCAGTCGATATACTGTTCTGTATTCCCTTTCTTGGCATAATCCATCATTAGTCTGATAGTTCCTTGGTCGGGTCGCCTACAGGCATAACTATAAAATTCACCATTATCTGTCAACTTGCCATTGTCATCATACGATGGAGCTTCAATTACCACCGATAGAATCTTTATTTTGCCATACTTCAATGCCAATTCAGTAAGTTCAGTGTGCGAAATGGTACAATTATCTTTTACAAAAGTACTCAGTGGCACAATAGTGAAAGCGGCCACGGCCATACCCACATGCTCAGTCGAAAGGTTACTGGCAAAATGAATTGCCGAATTGCAAGCCGAAGCATCGCACACTGTAAAAACCACGGCCATCAAAGCAGCCACCAAAAACAATAATCGAAATCTTGTAAGTTTCATAATCCTAAAATTTTAATTGTAAATTTGTTGTTTAAATCCTGTTTAAGTAGAGACGCGGCATGCCACGTCTCTACCATCTACCTACTATTTCACATTCCAATCCACATGGCTTACAATCAGCTCATGTTTGTTGGCAATAGTCTTATCACCTTGTTTAATGGCCACCGATCGACCTGTAAACTCAGCATTTCTTACACGGTCAGTATATTTGAATCCGTTGAATTCATATTCTACTGCTACGTCAAATGGAGCTACATCCGAAAACCGTTTCCCCGGAGGCAACGATTGTTGTAATGCCATTTCTTCTTCTACAAACAAGGTTATCGAAGCCTTGGCAGTATAATTGCCTTCGCCACGGCCTATGGGCATGTTACCAGCACCAAAGGCATTTTCTTTTTCTGTAGAATCAGAATACTCCACCTCTTTAATACCTTCCACATCGCGTCCAAGCATGTTCACGGTAATGGAATTCCAGCCGGCCAGTTTGCCGTACTTGTTTATGATAGTTGTGTTCATCACTATACAATTTTAGAGGTTAAACCTAAATCAACATCAAATTCATGTACAATTTGACCAACCACCACCTGTGCTTTTACAGCCATTGGCGTACTTTCACTCACACTTTGAGCCGCATTGATATACACGTCAGCACTTTCAATGTTACCGGCTGCAATCATTGGTTCAAGGCGTTTCTTGCATTGACCTGTACAATCGCTTACCCAAGTACTTTTCAAAGCCCCTGTTGTGGGGTCAGTTGGCACTTTAGAACGCACCTTTGGTATCAAAGTCTTACGAATGATACGAGCCGCTTTGTTCCAAATACAGTTGAAATTAAAATAAGCATAGTCGCTTGTTTTTTCCACAGCTGTAGGGCAACCACTCAAGTAAAATCCACTATAATCAGCAAACGAGCCGGCATAGAAATAACCTTTATCACTCAAATCCTTTTGTTGTGCCAATGTCAGGTTTGCAAATGGAGTTCCATCACTCAAGCTAGCCGACAACCAACGACCGTTGATAGTATCAGTCATCGAGTAACTTTCTTCACCCTTTCGGCTTCCCGGTTTCACTTCAATATCCACAGAACCCAAGTCCTCATGAATTTTCCGCACCGCTGCCATTCCTAGCACTGTACCCACCGCTGCACGTTTGGC
>JBAXAD010000178.1:0-7934 GCA_037142715.1 Paludibacter sp.
TATACGGCACTATTGCCGCTTAAATGCTAATTATTTTTTACCGAACTATTGTAAACATAAAATCAATAATATTCTTTGCTAAACCATTTGCAGCTAAATATGGAACACCGTTACCAATAGTCTTAAACATATCTGTCAATGTCATTTCAGCAGGAATTACAAATTCTTTAGGTAAGGATTGAATAGCAAGTGCTTCTGCAACAGATATTCTTCTTTCTTTATACGGATGTAGGTGAACTTCATTATTTCCATATGCAGCAGTCGGAGAGTATCGCCAGCGGTGAAGTCGTTTATATGATTTTTTCAAATCATCCCCCTCATCAATAATTTTAAATTTTTCTAATCCAGCTCTCGGAGTGAAAAAATGATTTGAATTTGGATGATTTTGAACATCATTTTTTCTAAACCAGTATTCAACTGTTAGTTCAATAGGTATATATAATGGACTTGGTACAACAGAATTGTTTGTGAATTTATCTTGAGTAGGCCATTTTAATCCTAAAACTTCTTGTGCATTGTAAAGAGTATTTTTATTCCAATCAAAATTTTTAATTGTGGGATTGCCATTCATTTTAAATCCTAAGTCATCCAATACATTCCTCTTGAATCCGATTAGAATTATTCTCTCTCTATTTTGAGGTGCTCCAAATTCTATTGCATTTATTAGCTTTTCAGTCAAATAATATCCTTCACTTATTAGTCGTCTTTTTATTGATTCAAAAAATTCTCGATGTTTAGTTGTTCTATATAGTCCTTTTACGTTTTCAAAAAGGAAGAAATCTGGTTTTGCTCTACAAATTAATTCAATATATGTTCCAGTCAATTTACCATTTTCACCATTTTGTCCTCTGTTTTTTCCAGCAACCGAGAAATCAGGACATGGTG
Source organism: Paludibacter sp. (assembly GCA_037142715.1). Taxonomy (GTDB): domain Bacteria; phylum Bacteroidota; class Bacteroidia; order Bacteroidales; family Paludibacteraceae; genus Paludibacter. Next base: position 886 of record JBAXAD010000178.1, read on the forward strand.
GACCTCCAATAAAACCAATTAAATTATGGTCCTTTCTTGCTTCTTTCATATTTTCAAGTAGAAACAAGGAGTTTAGGTTTGTCAGATTTTCTGTTATATCTCCAATTTGATAACCAAATTTAGGTGGTTGGATTCCGAGATTTATTCTTGAGGCTTTATAAATATCTACAAAGGCTTTATGATATTCATTTACAAAGAGAGTTTCAAATTGATTAGTGCTTTCAAAACCAAAATCCAAAAATCCTGCTCCAGCAAAAAAAGAGAAAATTCCTATTTTATCGTTCATTATTGATTCAATTTTTATTTCGTTTTCAAAATTACTAATTATTTGAATACAATACCAATTATAGCCAAAATTTTCAGAGTCATTATTAAAAGTATATTTAATATCTACTGCAATGCAAAACATTTAGTCGAATTGAAAGATTTAAAGTATCTTTTATTTGCTAGATATTTTTTGTGCTGGGATAAAGTTGATATTCCCCTACCACCACTCAAGCAGCAGGGGAAAAAACTTTTTATTTCGATTTCACCTTCACACCAATTGCTTCCAGAGCCTGATTGCCGGCAAGGAGGATTTTAGCGTACTTGATGTATTCGGAATATTGCGGATAGAGGGCATCAAAGGCACGGTCGCGGGTATAGGTGGCAGTTTGGGCTTCGGCGGTTTCTTTGCGCAGACTTTCTTTGAGTGTTTGCAGGTTGAGCAAGGCTTGCGATTGTGCCGAAACTGCGGCTGCCGTGATGCCCAAGGTCTGTACTTTTGCTTGTAAAGCTGGTGTTGCAGCTATTTGAGCATAGTAGTTTGTGAGCAATTGCGCCCATGCCGGATATGCTTTTGGGTTGGCAGTATCCAATTGCAATGACACCCAAGCGTGAATGTCACCTTTGAAAAGCACACGTGTCAACGACCGATGTTTGTTGAATACCTCATTGATTTCAGCACGTTTGAGGTCGAACTTTTCTTGTTCCGCATCTTGGTCGGCGTACTCTTTAATTTGTCCTTGGCTCAGTGTTTCCAACTGCAAAAGTTCTGCCTTCATTCCTGCCACTTTTTCGGCAGTGTAACCTACTGTTTCCATTACTGGAAAAATTTCGGGCAACGAAGCATTGCCAAAAGTCATTTTCATTTTGACAATCGATTCGTCCATCGTGTCATGATAGTTTTTAGGAGCTTTTTTTGCTTCTGGTGTTGTAATTTCTGGAGTTTCCATAACGATAAATAATTTAGAAGATAAGTATTTGAAAATTTATTGAGATATAATTCTATTGTAACTACTGAAAAATGGGTGGGAAGCAGCTTCCCTCGCGTTTTTCAGTGCCGCCCTTGCATTTCGGAGTGCTTCCCTCGCATTTTTCAGTGCTTCCCTCGCACTTTTCAGTACCAACATCCGAGTTTTCAGTACCGCCCTCGCACTTTTCATCCTCTACCTTGCATTTTTCAGTATCGCCCACGCATTTTTCAGTGCAGCCTTCGTAAAATCTCTATGTATTATGCTAATTTGAAAGGGAATTGTTGGGTCATTGGGAATTGTTGACCCTTATTGTGCAACAAAAATACTAACTTAATTTGAGATTATTAGTATGAAAATCAATTAGTTTTTAAAATAATTTTAGAAAGTTAGAAAATGCAGTGTTTGTGGGCTATAGCAAATGCTTTTCAACAAATAATTAAATACTATAGCCAATTAGCAAAATAATACAAGCTTTTCAGCATTGCTTATCCTATTTTTGTACCATAGAAATTTTACTAATACTGTAATATTTTATTTGTAATTTAGCACCGCAAATAAATGACTTAGATTGGTGAATATAAAATTGAGAAATAACAAAATATCAACCCATGAGAAAATCAACTTTTCTGCTCTTCATCCTGTTTGGATTAATGTGCTTTCACTTCGAAACCAATGCCCAACAAACACTTACGCCTATTCAGTTTAACAAGATTTCATACCTCAAAGATGGCAAGCCCTTTTACCTAATTTCGGGTGAGTTTCATTACTTCCGGGTGCCAAAGGACGATTGGAAAAAGCGCATGGAGCTTTTTAAACAAGCCGGTGGAAACTGTGTGGCAACTTATGTGCCGTGGTTAATACACGAACCAAAGGAAGGTACTTTTGATTTTAGCACCGAAGGCATTCGCGATTTGGAAGCTTTCCTCAAACTTGCCAAAGAAGAAAATCTATATGTGATTGTTCGCCCCGGCCCATACCAATATTCCGAACTGGCATTCGATGGATTGCCTGACTGGTTGGCAAAGAATTATCCACAATTGCGCGCTAAAACCTTTGATGGAAAAGATTTGAAAGGGTCTACCGTTTCATATCAACATCCTTTGTTTCTGAAAAAAACGAAAACATGGTTCGATATCGTGAACCCGATTTTGGCAAAATACTCTGTAAATAAAGGTGTTGCAGTGGTTTTTTTGCAACTGGACAATGAACTTACCGGAGCGCATTTCTGGAACGGAAGCATTGATTATAATCCCGAAACAATGGGTTTTGGACAGAAAGACGGCAAGTATCCGCTTTTTCTGAAAAAGAAGTATGGCGACATTGCAACGCTCAACAAAAACTACGAAACCACCTTTCAATCATTCGAAGAGGTGCGACCAATCGAACCTAAAAGCTATGATAAAACGTCCGAAATTCGTAGGGTAAAAGATTACTACGATTTTTATTTCTTTATGTGTGGGGAATATCTCGACACCTTGGCCAACATGGCACGGAGTAACGGTATTGATGTGCCGTTCATTCATAATGCTGCCAATCCCGAAATGATTCCTTATTTCAAAGAAACTGTGAGTAAGCTCCAGCAGCCATTTTTGTTGGGTATGGACAGTTATTACAACCTGGACCAAAACTGGGGACAAAATAATCCGACGCCACAATATGCCATTCGTGAGTTCTATGGATTGGAAATGTTGCGGTTGATGGGCTTTCCGGCCACTATTTTTGAGTTGGCTTCGGGTAGTGCTTCCGATTGGCCAGCTATGTCGGCCACAGATGCCAAAGCTTGTTATATGCTGAACATTGCCTTCGGAATGAAAGGGCATAATTACTACATTTTTACCGGTGGCCCTAACCCGATGGGTTATGGCGCAACAACCGATAACTACGACTACGGTGCGCCTGTTGGAGCTCACAACGAAGTGCGTCCGCTTTATTATGCCCAACAGGAAGTGGCCAATTTTGTAGCCAAAGAAAACTGGTTGGTGAATGCCAAAATGACCCACGATTGTCGCATCTCGCTCGATTTTGAGTATGCCCGTTCGGGAAATTACTGGAAAAACAAAGGCGAATTTGCCGTGTCGAGTCCGGATGCATGGGATTTGATGGCGAAAGGTGTATTGACTACAGCCATGCTGGCAAGTATTTCGCCTGAGTTTTGCGACCTGTCGAATGCCGATTTTATGAAAGACAAAACGCCGCTTATCGTGGTATCTTCTTCGGCCATGTCAGCCGACAAGCAACAAAACCTTGTCAATTATTTAAAACAAGGCGGCAAAGTGCTTTTGTTGCCCACTGTTCCTGAATTTGACAATAACCTGACTCCTTGTACAATTCTGAAAGACTATTTGGGTGACGTAAAATTGGGAAATTCAAACAGTGCGGTGAAACGTGCTACCTTTGGAACAATCCAAAATGTGCGGAAGAAAAATATCTTTATTTTCGAGAAAATGCCGAAAGATGCGGAAGTGCTTGGCGTGGAGGAAAACTCTGGAAAGCCGATTGCCTGCAAGTTTACAACCGAAGGGAATGGTACAATCATTATTGCCGGAATCAACTGGCTGGCAAGTCATAACGAGCAAAACCAAATGCTGGTTTATCTGCTCAGTAAACTTGATTATAAACAACAAGTTAGCTGCGATAATATGAACATCTGGCACACTTTGCGTACTGATGGCAATCGGCAAATGTTGTTTTTGATGAACCTGTACACCGCTCCCCAGTCGGGCAACATTGAATACCTCGATAAATCGGGTAAGCTTGTAAAGCTCGGCAAAGTGGATGTGGAAGCTATGAGCGTGAAACCTATTTTGTTGAAATAATTATAACTGTTGAGAATTATGTATTTTAAGATATACGTTTTCGCATTCTTTTCTTTTTTCGCTGCTCAAGCTAATGTAAATGCTCAGACTGTTGAGCGGGTACGTCCAGCAGAGTGGAAAAACCTGGTTTATGGCGGTCGGTTTATGGATCGGTTCCTGCCAATGCCATCGATGGGCAAACTAACAAGTGATACTTGGGGTGGCGAGAATGTGTTGCCGCGGTATATCGACAATGGTATTGAAAATAGGAAATGGTCGTTTTGGGGTGGAAATATTAAAGAAAGTAAAGATGGAAAATTCCATTTTTATGTGTGTGGTTGGTTGGAAAGCTCAGTCAGAGGTCATAATCAGTGGGGTAATTCCATTGTTTTTCATGCAGTTGCCGATAATTCGTTTGGCCCATTTGTGGTGCAAGATACAATTGGCAATGGGCACAATCCCGAGATATTTCAGATTCAGGATGGGCGATATATTATCTATGTGATTGGTGGCTACTATATTGCCGATAATGTAAATGGGCCTTGGACTTACGGTAAGTTTGATTTTAATAACCGCGACCGTATTTTGATTGAAGGCAATTCAAATTTTACCTATGCCCAACGCGAAGATAAATCGTACCTGATGATTTGTCGTGGTGGTGGTCAATGGATCAGTCAGACAGGACTTTCGACTTATAATCAGCTAACTCCTAAAAAGATAACTAACGATGGAAAGATTATTCCGTTAAGGGCATATCCGGATATTAAGGGACGTTTTGAAGATCCAGTGGTTTGGCGCGATAACGTGCAATACAATTTGGTGGTTAATGATTGGTTGGGGCGCATTGCTTATTATTTGCGCTCTAAGGATGGTGTTTCGTGGAAAGTGGAGTCGGGTGAAGCGTATATGCCCGGCATTGCTAAGCGCGAAGATGGAAGTGTTGAAGGATGGTTTAAATTTGAGCGTATGAAGGTTTTTCAGGATCAATACGGGCGGGCTACTCAGGCTAATTTTGCGGTGATTGATATTGAGAAAGTATATGATAAAGGCAGCGATATTCATAGTTCCAAGAATATTGGTATTCCGCTTACTGTAGGGCGTTTGCTTACTATTCTTGATAAAAAGAAAATCAATGCCAACACTCAAAATATTCGTGTTAAAATATCTGCTGAACCCGGTTTTAATCCGCAAACCGATATCGATATTCAATCATTGCGGTTTGGTAATCCCGAGGATGTGAATTACGGAAGAGGCAGTAAAATACTCAGCTCCGAAAAATCAGGAAATGATTTGATAGTTACTTTTAATGGAGTTGGAAATGGCATTCCCGAAGATGAATTTGCCGCCAAAATGCTCGGAAAAACAATTGATGGCAAGCTGTTTTACGGATATGCACGGTTGCCGGAAGTGAATTTCATAGAACCCATCCTATCAGCTTGTTTGCCGGTAATCACACCAACTAACAATGGATTTAATTTGAAAGTGGAAGTGCAGAATTTTGGTCAGGTTGCTTCCAAAACAGCCCAATTAAAGGTTGCATATATAAAAGGCAATAAAGAAATTGTAGTGGCAACTGGTAAAATATTAAGCCTGAAACCCTATGAGAAAACCATAGTTGATTTAAACTGTGCAAAAATTTTCGAATCAAACGTTGAATATAACTTTAAAGTAACTGTTCAACAGAAATGTATAACACCATCTGTTTTGCATGGAAAGATTGTTCCGCAGAAGTAGTTGGTTTATCGAACAATATAAATTTACTTTCAACCAACTTGTCATCAGTCATGATCTCCCATTAATATGCAGAAAACTTAATTAGAATAATTGTTCTATTGCATGATAACTAATTGATTTATAAATATCTCATAATGAAAAATATTATTCTAACAACATTATTCGTAATTACGGCTACATTCTCTTTTGCTCAATCAACAAAATTATTGCCGTACAAAGACGCTAAATTGTCTCCTGAAATACGTGCAAAAGACTTGCTATGCCGTATGAGTTTGGAAGATAAAATACCTCAACTTATAGCTGTCTTTGATGGTCATCCAATTCGGTATAATCACGATTTTTTTGCTGATACAGCCAAAGTTAGGAGTGTTTTTGGCAAAGGTATAGAATCTGTTCAACCATTCTTCTGTGACATCAAAGAAACAGTTGAGCTACGCAATAATATCCAGAAATACCTGATTGAAAAAACCAAATGGGGCATTCCGGCACTGTTCGTCGACGAAGGTCAGCACGGACTGATGAAACCCGAAGCTACTTCGTTTCCCATGGCTATTGGGCTGGCTTGTTCGTGGGACACAAATTTGTTTGAGCAGGTTTACACAGTGGTAGCTCACGAAATGCGCTCTCGTGGTGGTCATCACGTGCTTTCGCCGGTGATTGATGTTTGTCGCGATCCACGCTGGGGTAGGGTAGAAGAGACTTACGGCGAAGATCCGTACCTGAACGGAATGTACGCCATTGCTGCGGTAAAGGGCTTGCAGGGAACGACTACCGGTATCGTTGCTCCCGATCACGTGGCAGCAACCTTGAAACATTTTTGCGGTCACGGTCAGCCCGAAGGTGGTAATAATCAGGCACCTGCCAATTTTTCAGAGCGAACGCTGCGAGAATTTCATTTTCCACCGTTCAAAATGGTGATTGAAAATGCCCATCCTTTATCGGTGATGCCTTCGTACAACGAGATTGACGGAAAACCATCGCACGATAATAACTGGTTGCTGCAAACCGTTTTGCGTGGCGAGTGGAATTACAAAGGAATGATTGTTTCCGATTATAACGGAATTGACGAATTGTTTGAAAAGCATTTGGTGGCTAAAGATGCCAAAGATGCAGCTATGAAATCCTTTAATGCCGGTGTGCAATATGAATTTCCGACTCCGAAATGTTTTCCGTTTCTGCCAGAATTGGTGAAGGAAGGAAAAGTGAAACAAGCGGACATAGACACGGCAGTTTATCGCGTGCTCCGACTTAAATTTCAGCTTGGTTTGTTTGATAATCCATATAT
>JBAXAD010000179.1:0-7932 GCA_037142715.1 Paludibacter sp.
CTGTTACACCAACTTCGGCTTCAGTAAATATTGGTGATACCAAACAATTTTCGGCTGTAGTTTCTCCATTGGGAGCAAGCAATAAAACGGTTACATGGTTCTCGGATAATGAGGCGGTGGCGACTGTTGATGCAAATGGACTTGTTAGAGCCATTGCAAAAGGAACTGCCAATATATCGGGCACAACACAAGATGGAAACTTCAAAGCTACGGCTGTGGTTTCGGTAGCCATTCCACTTACCGGAGTTTCATTTGGTAGTATATCCGGAATGGTAGCAATAGGTGCTCCGCTGCAACTTTCGCCAGTTTTTGCTCCTACAAATGCTACCAATACTACTGTAACTTATAGTTCCAATAAAACTTCGGTTGCTACGGTAAGTTCCACAGGCGTGGTTTCGGGTGTTTCGCCAGGAAATGCAATTATTACAGTTACAACTGCTGAAGGTAATTATAAAGCCAACTTTACCGCCACCGTTTACGGTCAAAGTTTGATATTGCCATCAGTTTTGAGCAGTAATATGGTGATGCAGCAAGATATTCAGGCAGCACTATGGGGCTGGGGAGCACCTAACGAAACCGTTCAAATTTCCGCCAGTTGGAATCAAACCGCCACTGCCACTGCCGATGCCACAGGTAAATGGAGCACCAAAATTCAAACGCCTAAAGCAGTTGCCGGTGCAAATCAAACCAAGCATACGCTTGCTTTTGTAGGGAAAAACAATACTATTACCCTCACCAATATTCTGATTGGTGATGTTTATCTCTGTTCAGGTCAGTCAAATATGGGATTTACCATGCAACCAAATGGTTCTAATACCTTGGGCGTTCTGAATTATGCGTCGGAAATTGCAGCAGCCAATTATCCAAATATTCGCATCAACAAAATGACTATTTATGCCAATGCACAATACGTGCCCAACGAAAATAATGGCAGTTATTGGACGGACTGTAACCCAACGACTATTGCCGGCTATTCGGCTGTGCCTTATTATTTCGCACAAGAGTTATACAATAATTCAAACATCAATATACCGATTGGATTATTAACTCCTGCGGTGGGTGGTTCGTCCGTTCAGTCGTGGATGCGCCGCGAAGCTTTGGCTGCCGACCCTGTGTTGAAAAGCACTGTGCTCGACCCATTCGATCAAAGCCCATCTTTGGCTTATGCCACTGCTTCTACCGTATTGTACAACGGAATTATAGCACCGCTGGTACCGTTCTCTCTCAAAGCTTTTCTGTGGTATCAGGGCGAAGCGAATAATGGCACCACCAATTATGTCGATATTTACAACAAACTTTGTAGCACCATGCTTGCCGACTGGCGTGCACTTTGGGGACAAGGAAACATCCCGTTTTATTATGTGCAAATGCCAGCATACATTTATATGTCCACCACCCTGCGTGACCAGCAAACTAGTATGTTGACAGTACCAAATACCGGTATGGCAGTTTCGCTCGATTTGGCGGATGCCGACCTTGGTAATATTCACCCACGCAACAAAAAAGACGTTGGAATACGGTTGGCTAAAATTGCCGAAGCAAAATTGTACGGACAGAATATTACTTATTCTGGACCAATGCTTAAGTCATTTGCAGTAGAAGGCAGTAAAATCCGTATCAAATTTCATCCTGTTTCCGTAGGTACAGGTTTGGCAAGCCGCGATGGACAAGCACTTAATAATTTCCAGATTGCGGGTAGCGACAATAATTTCGTGACAGCCACGGCACTTATTGATGGCAATGATGTGCTGGTATCTTCTAGTTCGGTAGCAAGTCCGATAAATGTGGCTTTTGCCTATTCCTCAACTGCGATTCCCAACTTAATGAATAATGAAGGATTAATCGCTTGCCCATTCCGCACCGACAAATGGAATTATGCCATTACTTTGGATGCAGTGACTCCAAATGCATTACAACAAATAGACAAATCAGAAAATATAATTGTTTATCCCGTGCCTGCAACCAATGATTTATTTCTGAAATTCAATGATTTGGAACAAAAAATTAGTTATTCCATACATGATATTGCGGGCAAACTTGTTCAATCGGCTATGAATGAAACCGTTTTTCAAAACCATCATATTGACATTTCAAATATTCCAAGTGGATATTATATGATTCGATTTAACTCACAAAAAAGTGTCTTTTCGGCCAGATTTATCAAAAGATAATGATAAGACCCTATTTGAATGGTATAAAAAATTGTTTGGACAATTTTTTATACCATTTAAAACAAAAATACAGACATTGTACAATTTCAAACATACTATTTTTGTAACCATAATTCAGAAATAATTCAAATCATCATTCTAAAAATTATTATTCATCATTCAAAAATTAAAAACATGAAAAAGTTCTTTACTTCAATTTTAGGTTTATTGGCTATTATTGCCAGTGTAAATGCTAACAAGTATTATGTAGATGGTTCCAAAGCCGATGATACAGGTAATGGGCAAACCTGGGCAACAGCCAAACAAACGATTGCTGCTGGTGGTGCACTCGGTATTGCTGGTGATAGTATCTTTATAAAAAAAGGAACATACAGCTCTAATGCAACAGTTTCATTAAGTGACAGAAATTTTTATGGTGGTTTTGCAGGTACTGAAGCTTCTCCAACTGAAAGAGCAAAGTCTGATTTAGACGGAAATGGAATAGTTGAATCGTGGGAATTCACCAATCAAACTGTTCTGAATTTTACACTGACAAACGCTACGGGATTAACTTTCGCCACCAGAGCAGCTGCTCGTGTTTTCGACGGTTTTAAAATTACAGGAACACAAACTGCAAGTACTACAGGTACAACTTCGACTTATATTTTTGGTCCAAGCATAATCAGCACAGTTACAAATGTCGTATTTCAAAATAATATTGTAAGCGATGTAACTGTTACTAATTCGTTAACTTTAGCTTATACTCAGGGTTCAATCATGCTTATTACGGGCAATAATGTATTGGTAGATAATTGCTTATTTGATAAAAATACAGTAACTCTCACTGGAACTGCAACTCAAAATGATTATCAGCAAGTACCATTAATCTACATTAAAGTTTCTGCTGCGACAGCCCGTAATGTAATGCAAAACTGTATTGTACGCAATAATCAAGTAACAATAGATTACAGTGCAACTGGTTTGACGAGCGTAAACAACTCACGTGGATTAATTGTTGCCATTGACTGTAGTGCTACATACCCAACTACTTTGAAAAATACTATTATTCACAATAATGATATGACATTTATTCCTAAAACTGGTTCGACAAATAGTTTAGGTAATGCTGCTGCAGTTACAAACTACGCAGCTGCAAATTCACAGTCCGATTCAATTATAAACTGTACAATAGCCAAAAATAAGGGCACAAAAACTGGTTGCGCAGGATTAAAAGTAGGTATTCAATATAATAACTTCCAATATCCTTATGTAAAAGTTTTCAATAATGTATGTTATGATAATGCAGTTGATGGATCGATAACTACTACCAGCAATATGACTTTGTCAGCAGGGGCGGTTACACTTTTGGCTGGTGGAATTCAAATTGCGAATAATTATGCAAACGGCGGAGCCGACCAAATTGTTGAAAATACAACCATTGTAACAGGAAATGTTAAAGATTTAGCTGCTGACAATGCCAATGCTTCCAAAGGAGCAAAATTCACTTCACCATCTACAGTTACCGGATATAACACCGATGCATCAATAGCAAGTTCAAAATGGACGGTAGAAACTGGTTCTTACTTAACTGCTAAGGGTATTGCTACAAACAATAAAACCGACAAAGCAGGTTTAGCCTTTACTTCAACACCAACTGTAGGTGCTTACGAAACCAAAACTACACCCGTAATTACCTGGTCGCAAACCCTTACCGGATTAATGACAACCAGTGCCGCTGTAGCACTTACTGCCACTTCCAATGCAGTAATAAAAGCAGCACCAGTAACTTTTGAATCAGCAAATACAAGTGTTGTGTCAGTATCGGGAAGTACCTTATCCGTAGTTGCCACCGAAACAGCATCCACCACCGTGGCTGCCAAACAAGCTGCCAATGCCTATTATAACGCTGCTGCTGATGTTTCTCAAAATGTAACAGTTACTAAAGATCTTGGCACTGCTGTTAATAGTTTAATCGATACAAATCCATTAATCATTACCCGAAATGCTATTGTTGCCAATGTCAATGGCGCAATTCAGGTAAATACCATCAGTGGTCAGTTGATTAGAAGTATGAATGTACAGGCAGGCAATAAAATCAACCTTGCAAGCGGTGCATATATCATACGCATTATTACTGACAAGGGTACTTCGGTACATAAAGTTGTAATGTAAAAATTTTCGGATTATAAAAAAAGGTTAGTTGGTTAATGAAAGGTAGTTGGTTGTTTTCGAAATCGAAAACAACCAACTTTTTTTGTGCCATGCCTGCCTGATTGAGTGAATGATATCATTTCAACATCCCATTTATTACAATAAATCATTAATTACAAGCAACTTGAACGATTTACAACAATAGATAGTTGAACGATTTATCCCACCAAAAAAAACAAATTTACCCACCTACTATTTACTTTTACCATCTATTTTTGCCACGATAAATTTTTTACCTCACAATTTAATTGATTGAAAATCATGAAAAAACTATTTACAACAATACTTTGTATTATTGTTTTAAGTCATGTGGCTAATGCTGCTACTTATTATGTGAAAATTGATGGAACTGATGGTGCAAATGCTGGTACAAGTTGGTCAACTGCCTTTGCAACTATCAGTTATGCTGAAACTAAAGCAACAACTGCTGGTGACAACATTTATGTAAAAGCAGGAAATTACACTACACTATCTTCCTCTACCGCGGGAGGTTCTGCATGGGCAACAAAAGCAAATGTAAACTATTATGGAGGTTTCTTAGGTGCATCCGATGCTGAAACACCTGCCACCAGAGCCACTTCCGACTTGGATAATAATGGAATTACTGAACCATGGGAATTTACCAATGCTACAGTAATAACCATTAATGCAACCAATAATGCGTATGGATTGAATATTACTTCTAATACGGCAAAAAGAGTATTCGATGGATTTACAATTACTGGGACATTAAATGTTGGCCAACTATCTGCTTCAACAGGTGGTAATAATATGGTTAAAATAAATAATTTTACCTCCTTCCAAAACAATACTTTAAGTGGTTGTACATTAAGTGCTGCTCCAAACACTGCAACCGCTAATATGGGTTACACAAAAGGGGCATTGATATTTATGGGGCAGCCAACAACCACAACAGGAGGGTCAAATACTGTTGACAATTGTTTAATAGAAAATAATACTTCAAAAGTAACTCCCACCAGCTCACAAACACAGGATGTTCAACAATCTCCGTTTGTACACATTGACGCTTCAAATACAACAGGTAGAAACGTGTTTTCAAATTGTATTATCAGAAAAAATCTGATTACACTCGATTATACAAGTTTTGGTATGAGTACTCCAACTTATAACAATCCTAGAGGAATGATAATATCAATTTCCTCGGGTACAACTTATAATAATTGTATGAAAAATCTTGTTGTACATAATAATTCAGTTACATTTATTCCATACGGAGGTACTGGTACAACAAACTTAGGTAATGGAGGTTTGATATATACTTATAATTCTGCCACTACAAACATGGATTCTATTGTAAATTGTACAGTTGCAAATAATAGTATGATGCGGATTGGATACGCAATACGAGGTGGATTTTCAAATACTACTCAACCTTATCATGTTATATCGAATAATGTATTGCTAGATAATAAAAATAACAATGGAAGTGGAACTATTACTGCTCAAAATTTAATCATCAATCAAGTTCCAGCTGGATCTGCAGGAACGATTACGATTGCTAATAATATTAGTAATGCCGGTTTTAGTGCAACAACCAATGTAAATAATGTTTTTGGAAATATTAATGATTTATCTTCTACCAATATTAATGCTAAAGGTTCATATTTTACTTCTCCTACGTCACTAATTGGTTATAGTACAGATGCATCGGTTGCTACCTCGAAATGGACAATCGACAACGGTTCATATTTAACGGGAAAAGGAATTAGTACAAGTAATAAATATGATAAAGCAGGAGTTACTTTCACCGCAATACCAACTGTGGGAGCTTACGAAACCACAAAACCTGTAATTACGTGGACACAAACTGCACTAAATCTTTTATCTAATCAAAGCCCTGTAACACTAACAGCAGCAAGCTCTACTGTTACGCCATCATCTACACCTGCAGCATCAGCCATTTCGTATGCATCTGATAATTCGGCAGTAGTAAGTGTAAATGGTAATGTTTTGACAGTGGTGGGTGTGGGAACGGCAAATATTATTGCGTCACAACCAGCAAACAATTATTATAATGCGGCTACTTCAGTTTCAAAATCCGTTACAGTTACTCAAAACGGATATCGGGGAGCAGTATTAAGTAATGGTACATTTGAATTAGGAACAGATGCATCAACCAATGTAAGTTGGTGGCAAAAAACGGGTACAGCAGCTAATTTTACATACACCATTGACAACACTAGCCAGATAACTGGTTCAAACTCTGCAAAATTGTCGGTTACAACTACAGGTTTAGCAACACAATGTGCATTATTCCAATATCTGACCTTGCCAAAACCTTCTATCTATACAGTTTCTTTCAAGGCAAAAGCAAGTACTGCATGTACTATTCAAGCTGCATTGGTACAATCATATCAACCTTTTGGTTGGATTTCGGGTGGAAGCGCATCGTTTAATTTGACAACTTCTACGCAAACTTTTTCGTATGATATTACCACCACTTCGACCACTGGACTTTGTAAATTTGCATTCTATTTTGGAGATGTTTTGACAGATATTTATTTGGATGATATTACGATAGTAGAGAAAACACCTCTGACCAATGCAAATATGTGTAATGGAGATTTTGAGGCAACAATAAATAATGCTATTTATGCCCCTACAAATTATACTTATAATGGAATTTCTTCGGGTACACCTGATGCAACAGCTAACTCATTGTATTATGGATGGAGTTTGGATAAACTAACTGCATCTACAGCTGCAATGACAGCAACAACTGAAACGGGAGTTGATAAAATCACTGGAAGTCAGTCTGTTAAGCTTACTTCTACGGGCACTGCCACTGCCACTTCAACCGATTTACAGTTTGCTTATGTATTTGCAGGAGTTAAAGACAAACAATACAATGTTTATTTTAAAGCAAAAGCATCAGCAGCTACTACAATGGGAGTAATGTTACAAGCATGGTCGTATTCGGCAAGTCCCTCAATTACTTACCTGTCTGAACAAACCGTTAATTTGACAACCTCAGTTCAAACATTTGGGTTTACAACTACAAATCCATTTTTACAACCCGACGGACGTAACATACTACAATTCCTATTGGGAAAACTTCCAAATGGAGTTTCGGTATGGATTGACGATGTGGTAGTTCAACCTGTTCAAGTAGCAGTTGTTACTCCTGCACTCACATGGTCGCAAAGTTTAACTGGTTTATCAGTAGGTAGTAGCCCTGTAAGTTTAACTGCAAGTTCAAATTATACACCTGCTTCTTCTTCTGCTGCTTCAGCCATAACTTATGGCTCTAGTAATACAGCTGCCATTACTGTTAGTGGTTCAAGCTTAACTATTGTGGGTGTTGGTACATCAAACATCACTGCTTATCAGGCAGCCGATGTAACTGGGAATTACTCAGCAGCTACTACAGTAGTTCAATCAGTTACTATAGCCAAAGGAACTCCAACAATTACAGTCACTCCTGTTGGAACCTATACCTACAATGGTTCTCCTCAAGGTCCAAATGCTGTTACAAAGGGTGGTTCAACGGGGGCGGTAACTTACAGTTATGTAGGAGTAAATGGAACAACTTATTCGGCAAGTGCAACAC
>JBAXAD010000180.1:0-7886 GCA_037142715.1 Paludibacter sp.
ACAAATGGATATTGGTTATCATCAAACTGATGTTGATACAAGACAAAAAGACGTTTAAAGACTTCATAGAAAGTGATGAAGCCATAGCCACTAATATACTTGCTTCTAAGCTAAAATATTTGGAGGAATTTGGGATTATAACTAAAACACAGCTTCCAGATAATAAAAAAACTAACTTGTACCTATTGACTGAAAAAGGCTTAGCTTTAACACCTATCATCGTGGAGCTGTCTATATGGAGTGATGAAAACGTGAGAGTACTTAATAAAATAATGAAAGAAAGTCCTGAAATTGAAATTATGAAAAGCGATAAAGCAGCGTTTATTAAAATGAAACAAGAGAATTACAAAGCGAAGAATGGATTTGCCAATAGGGATTAAAAGTTGATTCAGTGAAGTAACAATCTGTTGAAATGAATTTCAAAAAGAACTTTAGATTTATAGATTAAAACCCTATTTATTTCTTATCAAATGCATTTCTTTCAATGCTTGTCGCTAAAGAGGTGTGTGATATTGAAATTATTCCCCAATAAAATCGCTGCAAATTGTCATTTTTTTACTACATGAGTAATAGCTATTAATTCAGCATCTGCATCAAACAATAGTTCAATAAATTGATCCATAAAATACAGATTTTATAAAAAAAGCCACCTTTAAAAGCAGCTTAATTCATAGAAAGTTTCTGTCCTACTGCATTATCGATTTCTCACTCCTCACCTCTTTGGAACAAAATGGATAACGCCATTGGAAACAGAAACTTTATGTCTTATTATTTGTACAAAATAACCACTTTTTTATTACATAAATATCTCCGACAGATTAATATTATATGACAATGCAATTCATAAATTGTGAAGCAGCACTTCAGTATTTATTTCAATGAAATAGTTGAATTTGTACCCCACACAATTGCTGATGCAGCTCCTGATGTATTCCATAAACATTCTCTAACAGTGAGTGTTTTGGTATTTCCATCGATGGCCAAGACCTGAAACGAAAGTTTGGTTTCATCATTTCCAGATATTGATCCTTTCATGGGTGAATCTACCCGGTAAATCTTCAAATTAATTCCGCCATCGGGTCCTGTAAAAGTATAATACTCATTGTCATTGGAATGACCGTGAAAATAGGCCTTTATATTGGGGTGAATCTTCACAAAAGCTACCCATCCCCTTTGTTCTATGACATCACTTTTATATCGTTCTTCAATCTGATTTTCGTAGGAATCGCTAATGCTATGATCGCCAATCGGATTTGTAAAATGAGAACTTTCGCATGCAACCGGATCATGCGTAAAAATCAATACTGGCGTGGTTTTACTTACATTCGATAAATCTTTTTCCATCCATATACGATTGGCCGAATCGGGCCACATCACTACAAACATCAAATGAACTCCGGCAATGTCTTTCGAGTAATTCGGTTTATCATTATAATAATTATAAGTAGCTGTTGTTTTTAACGGTGTCGGCTTCATCATTAAATTGTAGATATTCAACATGGAAGCATTATCTGTTGCAGGTGTCATGGTCTTAAAAATTCCAATGGCATTGGAAACATCATGATTTCCGCAAGTCAGCAAAAACTCCGAGTTCAGTCCTTTTTGATTTTTCGTGCTTATTCCATTCAAAAAATCGGTATTGAATTTAGCCCAAGAAACTGTTGCAGTAGGAGCTTTATTCATTTTGTTGGTAATATCGCCTGTAATAGCCACATAATCAACGTATCCAACCGGCTTTCCGGCATTCACACCATTATCCGCAGGGAAAGTTGCTGCTGGTACTTTATTGATTTGATTGATCATTGCCAAATTTACCACACTGGCATCCACACTTGAACCGCCTCTAAATGTTCGGGAAATTCCGTAATGCAAATCTGATGTATATACTATTTGGGCAAAAAGAGGAGCTGGTTTTGTGAAAATCAGACTGTCAATATCAACTGTCGCACTTTTGTTGACTGAGATGCCTGCTTTATAAACATACAAACTGTCGTAATGATTGGTTGCAGCATTTGATTTATTTTCAAATTTAATGCTATCAATATCCTGCACCGCCCGCTGAAGTGTAATTTGTCCCGATTTGTAAACCCTTAGCGAATCTTGCGACATGACAATATTGTGACTCAAAACCAGTGCTAAAAAAAATAGTCCAATAGTTTTCATGCTGTGTTTATAATTTGATGAATTTATTTGTAGCAATTGCTTTTGAGTTTATCAAGCGACAGATATACAACCCTTTTGGAAGTTCTAAGACTGATACATTTTTTATATTTGTACCCAACTGACAATTCCAAACTTGTTGTATATACAATTTCCCCTGTAAATCTAAAATTTGGAATTGCACTTTTTCTGCCACATCCGACGCAAAGCTTACAATCAATTGTTCTGAAACCGATGTAGGATAAATGGTCAACTTGTTTACAGAATATGTTTTAAGTTCTGGAACAGCACTAATGTTGCTAGTGAAAAATAAATTCTGAATGACATTTAACGCAACTACCTTAGTGGTTGCATCGGTTTTAATTACCGTCATATTACCAGCTCCAAAAGTGATTTTCCGCACATTTGTCAAATAGTATTGGGTATTTGTCCCCGTGCTTTGCTTTATGTTCAATATGTACTGAGCTTGAGCTATTGGCACTGAAAGTGCAAGCAGGATAAGCAAATAGTATTTTGTTGTTTGTAGCGGCATGTGCTGTTTTATTGGCTAATTTGGAAATTAAATCTTATTATTCTTTGATAATTTTCTTCAATACAGTTCCTAATTTCGACTTGATTTGAACAAGATATGTTCCATGTACCAATGAACTTAAATTCAGCGTTTGTTCTTTCGTTTTTAAAAGACTTTTACCATCTATAGAAAATACTTCCACTTCATTAATATCAAAGCCATTTACAAAAATTGTAGTTTTTGCAGGATTTGGATATACCTGATACAAATTCGATAATTTTACATCTTCCAATGCTGTAGAAGTAGGCGTCCATTTAATGTTGATATTGGATAAACTTGGTACGCTGGTAGGTGTAAGTGTAACACCATTAGGACCTTTATCAAAAGTGAAAGTTCCGACCTTTCCACCACCATTGCTTTCAGTCATTTCCATTTTAACAGTATATGTACCATCGACAACGAGTACTTTTGATGCATTTGTTGCATTCCATGTACAGGTTCGTGTTCCGTGTGACGATTGAGTGGCTCCTGTTGCAGCGTCTACTGAATTGCCTACAGGTGTGGAAGTTACCCAATTGGTCAAATCTGCTTTACGTGTTCCAGCCAATATCATCATTGTTTTTACAAACTTTCCTGCGCTATCTTGAATCCAGATGGCAACTATATTTTTGGGAGCAAAACTTCCATTTGCAGTGCTGGTGGTAACTGATACACTTAAAACTCCGGGAGTGGATGCAGTTGTTGATTCAACAACTGCATTTTGAGCATTCATTGATGCCAGACTAATAAAAAGAAAAATAGATAGTATAATGGTTTTCATACAAATATGTTGATGGATTTCTACTTTTTACAAATAAAAAGGATGGTCGAAACCATCCTTCTTATTTATTAAAATATGATTGTTTATTATTCTATTATAAGTTTTTTGGTTGTAGAACCGTTTATGCGAACCACATACAAACCTTTGGTCAAATCGGAAGTAATTAATTTATCTGTTTTTGCTACAGTTTTTACTTGTTTCCCTTGTACATTGTAAACAACTGCATCAACTACTTCGCTAAAATTCACAACTCCATTTTTAGTTGTGTTTGGCGACATGTTGATGGCAGTATTATTGAATTGATTTTGTTCAATAGCATTGTAAACACCTTTTGTTCCTTCTACTGTGATATTGTCAATTCGATCATTACCAGCACCTTTAGCAGAAACCGAAAACAATATCTTAAATTGGAGATTGGCAGTGTTATTTGCAGGTGTGTTATTAATAGTTACTGTTTGAGTAACAAATCCAGTACTAGGAATTACTACTGTATTTGTAGTTGTTGAAAGTCCTGTAGTAATCCAGCTTGTACCACCATCAACACTATAAGAATAAGTATTAACGGTAGGCCCTGAGCTCGAGCGTTGAACATCATACATAATTATTGGGTTATCATAACCTGTTGTTGGAATATTTAATACTAATTCCATGTTTGTCCAAGCATCTCTTGGACGTAAACAATCTCCTGCAACATCACTATTTCTAGCATTTAGTGTGGAACCTGTACCAGCACCAACTAAATCCCAATACGACATAGCTGAAACTGTACCTGAAACTGTCCTATATATTATACTTGCAGGATAACTTGTTAAAGTAACATCGGCTGAAATTGGGGTTAATGGTGAAATTACAACGTCTTTATTTGTGATGTCTGCTGCAATTGGAACATTTGTTCCGTTAAAATTCCAATAATGCAAAAGAGTAGTTTCTGCCGAAAGTTTAGTTGTAACAAATACCAAAGCTACTGCGATTAATATAAAATTCTTTTTCATATTCTTTTTTGTTTGTTTTTATACCTGTTTTTTAACTATTCAATGATTAGTTTTTGAGCTGAAGTACCATTTATGCGAACAATGTAAATTCCTTTCGCTAAATCAGTTGTATTCATATTTAGAGTGTTGGCAACTGATTTGATTTGTTTGCCATCCAAGTTAAAAACTTCTACATTTACTAATTTGGAAAAATTCACAACAGCACTTTTACATGGATTTGGATAGATGTTTACTTCATTTACTGTAGTACTTTTTAAAGCAGCCAAAATATCACCTTCGACCGTTATATTGTCAATGCGGTTGTTACCAGCAGTATTTTTGGGGTCAGAGAACCAAATTCTGAATTTTAGATTTGCATTGTTTTCAGCGGCTGGATCAGTAATGGTTATTGATTCAGTAGCAAAGCCAGTACCAGGAATTGCAGCTATCGTATCAGTTCCCAATCCTTTAGCGTTTACATTCAGTCCGGTATTTATCCAATTTGTACCACCGTCAACACTATAAGAATAGGTATTTACATTTGGACCAAAGCCTGAACGTTGAACATCATACATTATTTTCAGGTTTCTAAAACCTGTTGAAGGAATATTCATTACCAATTGCATGTTCGACCAGGCATCTCTAGGGCGTAAACAGTTACCAGCAACTTCGCCGTTTCTGGCATTATTAGTACAACCTGTTGATGTGTCCCAATATGACATGAATGGTGAGGCAACGCCTGTCTTTGCCTGATAAATCAAGGTTGCAGGAATTGCAGTCAATGATAAATCGCTTTGAATAGGTGTAAGTGGTGTTAATACTACATCCAAACTTTTTGCTTCAGTAAGAAACGGTACATTGGCACCATTAAAATTCCAGTAATGCACTAATGATAGTGCTGAAAGTTGAGTTGAACAAAATACCAGTGCAACTGCAATTGAAAGTAAATTCTTTTTCATAACCTTTTGATAATTAATTTGTTGTTGTTAAATAATTGATTGTTGTTTATCATAGAAAAAAAGCGGATTATTTGGCCTATGTTGCTAAAATTACATTCCAATTTCCTCATAACCCGCTTATTTTAAAATATATATTTATTTCAATGAAATAGTGGAAGTTGCACCCCAAACGAGTGGAGATTTAGCTCCTGTTGTATTCCACAAACATTCACGCACAGTAAGTGTCTTGGATGCACCATCAAGTGAAATTACCTGAAACGAAAGTTTTGATTCATCACCTCTTCCATCTTTGGCATCAAGTCCTGAAACTTCACCTTTCATAGGTGAATCTACCCTGAAAATCTTCAGGCTGACATCTTTATCTGGTCCTTCGAAGGTATAGAACTCGTTTTTATTATCATTTCCATGAAAATATGCTTTGATGTTTTTGTGGGCTTTCAGAAAAGTCGTAAAACCTCGTTCTTCCAATACGGTAGGCGATTTGGTAGTTGTGCCGTCTTTAAGTTTTTCTTCCAATAGATTTTCAAATTTATCGGTAGAATTAATGTCATGATTGCCGTTGGGATTGGTAAAATGCTTTGCTTCACATTCCGGTTGGTCATGCGTAAGAATGATTACCGGAGTTGCAGGGTTTACTTTTGCCAAGTCTTTTTCCATCCAAACACGATTAGCAGAATCGGGCCACATGGTTACAATCATAAAATGTACACCAGCAATTTCGCGTGTATAATTTATTTTGTCAGTGGCATAATTGTATGTTTCGTTGTTTTTTGGAGTAGCTGGAGCAAGCATCAAGTTATAAATACTAACCATTGAAGCTGCATCAGTAAGCGGACTCATTGGTTTTGGATATCCGATGGCATTCGACACATCGTGGTTTCCACAAGCAAGTAATACAGCGGCATTTTCATTTTTCTTGTTTTTCAGTTTAAAACCATTTTTCAAATAATCGTTACTGAATTCTAACCATGAAGTTGTTGCCGATTGAATACCCGTTTGCTGACGATTAGTAATGTCTCCTGTTACCAAAACATAATCAATACTTCCCACTTTTTTATTGGCATTTACACCACCATCAGTTGGAAATGTAAAGGTTGGCAATGCATTCATTTGACTTATCATGGTTTCGTTTACCACGTTCGATGGCACTTTTTCAGTTCCACGAAATGTGCGGGAAATTCCATAATGCAAATCGGAAGTATATACAAACTGTACAATGTTAGATGATTGCACTTTTTCTTTAGCGAAAGTTCCAGCAAATGGGGTAAAAACCAACAACACAATAACGGTTGATTTTGATAGCATTGATTTCAACTTCGACATAAAAATTGATGGGATAGTTATCATTGTTGTAATTATTATAATTATAATTTTTAGCAAAAAAATATCTCCCATAAAATGTATATGGGAGATATTTTTAATAATTAGTGTTGATTTCCAGTACCGTTACTTTGGTAACAACCCATGTCAACTCCAGGAAGAGTTATTTCACTTGGTTTGAATCTGGCATCAGTTACCTGAGTTTTATTTAATGGAGCTATTAGTAAAGCATCTTTTGTACCTTTACCAAGTGCAGGTGAACCAGCTTGCAATTTGAAGTTGAATGAAGAACCTAAAGCAGAAACATCAGACAATTTACCAACAAATGGAAGGGTAAAGTTTACAAACAACGGATTTCCTTTGGCTACATAAGTTGCTGCTATGACATCATAAGGCAAAATAATGTTTGGACATGCACCTCCTACAATACTATATAAATAAGCCGATTGATAATTTGGATTGCTTATAAGCTGAGTATATGCGGGAACATCAGTTGTCTGGGGAATAGTTACGGCAGTAGTTCCACTGGTAAGAGATGCACCAACAGGATATACATTGTTCATTACACGAAGTGAGTCACCATAAGAATAGTTATAACCATATGACATATTAGTCACATCAGCCATAGGATTATTGTGAATTCTCACACCGGTACGACAGTTTACCATTAAGTTATTGAAAGCTTTTCCTTTTGCACCTTCTTCGTAATTGATTGAACCACCACGACCTGTTGGTGCTTTTTGACGATAACCACCTGAAATATAGGTGTTATTATACATATTTACATTCGTTTGCGAACCCACACCACCTTTATTGGATGCTTTGGTACCGTTTGTAGCTGTTCCTACGAAAAGATTGTAAGCCATATCACCTACTGTTCCACTTTTTGCATTCAAACAGTCACCACCAGTAGCTCCACATTTTTCGAATGTGTTACGCATCAAGTGGATACGACCAGTTGAGATACGCACTGCATCATCAATACTTCCATAAATCCAGCTGTCTTC
Source organism: Paludibacter sp. (assembly GCA_037142715.1). Classification (GTDB taxonomy): domain Bacteria; phylum Bacteroidota; class Bacteroidia; order Bacteroidales; family Paludibacteraceae; genus Paludibacter. Next base: position 7,749 of record JBAXAD010000180.1, read on the forward strand.
CATTATGAAGTCACCGTTTGTATTCGTGAACTGAATACCAAATGATCCGGTTCCAGCTGCCAGTCCAGAAGGAAAGAATGTAGCACCAAATTTAGCGCCCATATATTCCACGTGTGTCCATTTCAAGTCCAATAGAGT
>JBAXAD010000181.1:0-7862 GCA_037142715.1 Paludibacter sp.
GAAATACGGTATTCAAATCGGGGAATTTGCCAAGAATAGTGGTATTGTTGGAACGCAAATCCATGTTGGCATAATTGTAAAATCCAGCTGCTGCAATGGTTGAAATGGCAACATTATTGGCAATGGTAACCGTTCCAGTCGCTGGTTTACTGAAACCCTTTGAGTTTACTTCCACATTATCAATTAGTTTACTACCGTTCGGATATTCAGGTCGCCAGAGCGAATCGAGCGTGCAACTCCACAGCGGATCGGTGGCTGGATAACCATATTTGGTCATTAATTGTGTGCCAAAAGATAGCCACGGCTCGACTGTGGGATTGATAGCCAAAACACGACCGCCATACGAAGCTGCCGACACAAAATAGAATCGGCTGATTCCGCGGTCGTCAATGCTTGCGGATTTTATACCATCCACAATAAGGCAATTTCTACCAATTACATGGTGTCCGCCACCCGTAAGAAACGGACTTTGAGCATTTTGAACGATATTATTATAATAATTAAATCCACTGGTGCCATCATCGGTATAAAGTCCGTTGGAACGGTTGATGTGATGCAGAAAGTTGTATTTAATTTCGTTTCCGTAGCAAGTCCAACCCCCATAATTGTAGAATCCACCATTGTCCGATTCTTTGAGAGCAATGTTGTGAATTTCGTTGTATTCGAAAGTGCAATTTACAATTAGATTGGTAGTTACACCGCCAGATGGAATGTCGTGAATCAGATTGTGAGCCAGATAAATACCCACACATTGGTCCATTTTAATCGCAAAGTTCGATGCAAGTTTACATGTATGATGAATATGATTATTGACAATGGATAGGTTAGACGAAGTAAGGGTAAGGCGATTACCGCAACTGGCCAAATTGATGGCCATGGCACCAGTTTCGTAAATATTATTTCCCTGATAGGTATTGTTACTACCACCAGTATCATTAATGCCGTTGGTACCTACATTTCGGATGGTACAACCGCCCACAAACAAATTGGAAGATGTTGTGAAATCAAACCCATTGCCCTGTCCGCCTTCAATTGTCAAACCAATGAAACGAAGATACGATACACTTGTACATTTGATTACCGGCAATGAATTATCGGCAAAATATGCAACAGATTTGGTCAAATCAGAGGCTGGATAATAATATACTTTCTTGTCTTTGAAATCGAAAGCCCATTCGCCCACCGAGTCTATTTCGTCCAGAAAATTGATGGCACACCATTTTTCTTTACCATCGCCCACACGATATGTTCCTGCAGCATCGGCATTTGCCGTGTATTTGCTGCCCATTCCACCTGAAGCATTCACCGCCAATTTTATCCAATTGCTAGTGGTATTTACTTCGGCAACTCGCACGGTGATGGGCGACCATGGAACACGCCAGAAACCTTTCAACCACAGATTATGACCGTCGGCAATAGAGTTTTTCCATCGTTGGGAGCGATTGGTTCCGTCCAAATCCAGTTCATTTGTGGAATTGCCATCGGCTGGTTTACCGCCCGTTCCGTAATAAAAAGTCTTCACATCTTTCGACCCATTGCAGCTCGTCCAATTTGGGTCATTTATGTCACGAATATTCTCGCTCAAATTTGGCCACTGAGATATGGGTTGGCGCTGATTATCAACCACAAAATCGAAAATACTCCAGGAAGTAGTGAAACTGTCGGCAAAACTATTGGTATTTAAAACGCCCATAGCCGTAACGTCAATTTCACGCAAACTATCGGGATTTATCTTTGGATGAACGCGCAATCGGGCAGCTGCACTCAATGGTTTCCAATTGGCAGCAGTGATTTGTTTTCCAGTAAAAAGCGAAACCGATTCGTTGGAATATGCCCGATAAATTATGGGTTTGTCAACTGTTCCATTGTCGGCTGAAGTAAATGCCAACGATGCCATTTGGTAGCGACCGCCCCGAATCCAAACGGTGATGCCATTTGTCGGTAGTCCAGTGGTGGTTTTCAACGTACGAATATAGGTTTGTGCTTTCGCCAATGTTTTGAATGGCGTATTGATTGAACCATCATAAGTATCGGCTCCAGTGGTGGCTACATAGAGATTCAATCCGGTAGTAATGGTCGGTCCCCAGCCCAATTCGGGTAAGGCTGCTTTTGCAATTAGGCTAATATTTATTAGTAAAATGCAGATAATCCATTTTGCGTTTTGATTCATCTTATTGTTTCAATATTTTAAACGATTTGCGTTTCCCATTATCCGACAGGATATTCAACATGTAAACTCCTTTGGGTTGGTTGGAAATATCAATACTCAAGTCATTTGACAAATTACTACAATTCACTTTTTTAATTTCCTTTCCTTTCACATCGTAAACAATTATATTAGAGTCATTTTCAAACAGTGACTTTTTGATTATAATAATACCATTCACAATTGACGGTGCTATTTCATTGGCGTTTTTAAGCGTTGGAAAATCTGTATTGGTAGTAACTTTAGAAGCAAAAATGGAATCGAAAGTTTTATATCCTACCATAAAGTCATCGGCTATATTGCTATTTATCAACAAAATATGACCATAAGCTGGAATAATGACAGAAGGAATTGTGGTATTTGCAGCCGAAACAGTAAGTAATGTCAAAGTGGCTTCGTCCCAACTTTTAATCAATCTGGTTTTGCTGTACGGGCTTAGCATCGTACTAGTATTCAATGCAATGGCACTTGCCGTGCTGTTGTGTATCATTCGTACTTTTCTGCCAGCCGATTCTTGAAACTCAAAACCTTCCAAACCTGTTGTCAAACTTAATCTGGAAGAATTGGTTGAATAACTTCTGTCTTTATTGGTGACTTCGAAAAAAGCATAGCGACGAGTTCCCAAAGGATATGAATATGCCACATCCGATCCACTGTTTACATCGTGCAGTTCTATCATAACAGAATAGTTATCAATGGTATCGTTCATCACGCCATGATAAATGGTATCCACATTTCCAGCATAATCTTTCGAAATAATCCTCACCCGCAAATCGCCATATTCAAAAGTATTGGCATCTATCATGTTCAGTATTTTGCGGGTGCCAGAAGCGTTTCTTCTACCTGAAACCAGTTGAATGCGCTGAGCCAAGCCAAATAATGAACTAGTTGCTGTGGACTCAATTTCTGTCATTCCTATTACTCGGTCGGGAGTTACCACCCACTGCTGCAAGGCTTTCCATGGCATTTCGCTGAATCGGACTTTGCTTCCGCCATATCGGGTGGTCATTCCGAAGACAGTATTGGTTCGGGTTTGCGCATCGTTTCTATCCTTTCCTGTCAGGAGTGCCCATTTTGCACCTCTTGCCCAGTCGGTTTCTTCACCCACAGCATATTTCACTTCGGGTGCAGTACCCTGAAAAGCTGCATTTAAGGGATAAGTAGTTGAACTTGCATTTGCATTTAAAGTAAAAGCGCCAACAATGGTATTTACGCCGTCCATATTCAAAAAGCGAGTTTCGGTAAGTTCCGGAGCCGGAATACTTGGGTCGCGCAATGTTCCCACCACGCCCCAATTTCCCCAACGACCGCGTGGCCCCATGCAGTTTCGGTCGTAAAGTATATAATTATCCGGTAGTGCAGCACCAGTCAGATCAGATCTATAAAGAAATGCTAGATAAAGGTTCTGACTGCCCTGTCCGATAGTATAATTGTACGGATCGCCACTCAGATATGCCTTACCAAGGGCTTCAGGTTTTAACGTTGTGCGATTGTAATAGGGTTTCCATGCAGGAGAAGTAGTCCATTCTTTATACCCTTCCCCAACGGGAATCTGCAAAAGTGGGATATAGTTTTTTGTAGCACAAAGAAAATCTTTAATTACTTGCGAGCGGGTAACAATATAATACCACAGGAAAGGTCGCATGGATGCTTCACCATGATAGGAAGGTGATTCGTTTTGGTAACCAACATAATGAGTTGCGCCATCGGGCAATAAGGTTTGTGGCATTACATTTTCGATTACATTTTTCGCCTTGGCAGCCGACACAGCATCATTCAGCGCCAATGATCCGTAATACGCTCCCATAGCCAGTTTTACATCGCCGTTCAGCCAGATTGAGCCTACAATCAGCTTGTTGTACAAATCGGGTTTTGATGCGAAAATGTTATCAATGTTTTTTCTTATACCAGATTCCCAGCTTGCCTGACTAGCAGCAGGAATTGCGCTTGGTTTGTATTGTTTAAGCATCAGATACGCTAAAGTTGACTGCGAACAAAACGCCCAATCGTTAAGTGGATAAGTACCTTTATCCCAGCCTCCGAATTCAGTGTCAAGAAGAAATAAGAGTCGGTCTAAAACCGCTTGCTGATTTTTGTATGGACTTGAAGGATGTAAATAGGCATAAGCAGCAGTAATGGTTTCCTCGGCTTCTCCAATCGCTGAAGAAAATGATTTATCTGTTTTTAAACCATTAAATGCTGTTGCCAAATGTGGATTAGTGGCAGGTTCTGGTATTGTGGGAAGTAAGTTAAATGTTTGAGATTGTATAGTGAAACACAGCACTGCAAACAATAGAAAAAGTGTGATTTTTTTCATGGGTAAATTGTTGAGCAATATATAGATATAATATAAAACCTGCCTACCGTCAAGTAGAACCGGATAGTAGGCAGGTTGAATAAAGAGGAGGAAGAGAACCCCTAGCCCCTAAAGGGGAACTATGCAAGTATTGATTGTTATGAACTTAGACTAATTAATTGAAAATTAGCAAGGTTTATTTTTTCAATTCAAAAACCACATCGTCAATCCAAAAAGTTTTTGGATATGGACCCGCTGGCAATGCTTTGAAATTATTTGGGCGAATAGAAACCCTCATTTCGGCCAATTCTTCTGCTGTCCAGCCATTTAAATCAACTACAAACTTGAATTGTTGCCAATCGGTAGAAGTAGTAAACCCAGCAGTATAGGGCACGGCACCGTTGTTGGAATTCGGTTGAGTAGCTTTTAAAACATCCAACGCGATAGGGTTTGCGCCATCCGATTTGGCCCAAAATGACACTTCGTAAACTCCTCCAGGAACATTGACCATTGTTTGCAACAATTTAATATCATTGCGATTGGTTTGCTTTTGGATAATGATTTGCATCGAATTGTTTCCCGATTTCTTTACTGAACTTACAATTTCCGAAGTGGCTTTCGCACAAGTATCTGGGCAACCTCCTTTGGAAACAGCCAACTGCCATTTGCCCGATTTACCTGTAACTTTTCCGCCACTGTTGACTATGTAATTTTTTGCTCCTACTGTAAAAGCTTCAAAACCACCATCGATAACCAAATTGGTTTGCGAAAAAAGAGCCGAAGCGGAGAGTATTAAAGCCGCAAGAATTATGTTTTTTTTCATGGATGTAATGTTTGGAAGATTTATTATTCAGAAATCACTTTCAAAACTTGGTAATTGGTTGCAGAGCTGATTTTTACTACCACAAAACCTTTGGCTGAAAAAACAGTATTATTCGATTTCAAAAGCTCACTAAACAATTGTTGACCTGCTGCATTGTAGGCAGTTAGTTTATTGCCAATTTCTACATTTGATACTGTTATCAAGCCATTTTTAGCATATACTTTGGCAGTAGGAATAGCCAATCTGGTAAGACCAGAGGCAATTTTCAAACTGATAACAGGATTGGTAGCAGCTGCAGCAATGTTTATGGTTTGAACGCCAGCTGCATAATCTGTTCCATCCACTGTAAGTGTAAATCCTGCAGGTATGGTAGCTATCAAAGTCATTGGGAAATTCATTTTTGCTTTCACATCAAATATTTGAGCATGAATGTATGTTCCAACATTGGCAGCTGTGAAAGTCTTTTTGTAAACAATTTTATCGGTAATTTTTAAATTGCCTGATAATGCCAAAGCAACAGTTGAGTCGGCAAGATAAGCAGTGTGCTTGTTGTACAAAGTATCTGGTGAAATTGCATCGTAAGTATTATTACGCACATTGCCGAAATGAGTGCCATTCAAAATTGAGTTGGTGAAAGTTGAAGTGGTTGAGGAAAGTGTAAGCGCAACAGACATTACATCAGAAAAACTTGATTTTTTGGCTGAGGGTACAGTTGCTGTTGTAGCTGAATTATTATAATTGGAAAGGACACAGCCATTTAACGCAATCTGCATTTGGGCGGTATAATTATCTGCATCAATGGCTGCACGTGGTGAAGTTGTTCTTGAAGCATAATTTCCTATCAAACTACAATTGGTCATGTTCAATGTATTCAATAAGCTACCCGTACCATTATTGAACCATATCACTGAACCTTTACCTGTAACTAAACTATTCAAAAATATTGAACGTGTTACATTAAAAGTACTAGCATAACCACTTGTGCCAACAATATAAAAACACCCACCATTACTTGTTGCATCGGTAGTTACAGTACATTGATTTGTATCAAACAAACAGTCAGAGATATTAACCGTCATATTTGTACCAAAATAACCAACAGCTCCACGTCCGTAAGCGTTATTATTTTTGAACGTCGAATTTTTAATGTTGATTGTTTTCGCAGTTGTTCCATTATTGATGAAAAAAGCACCTCCGTAACCATTGCCGGTAGTCCATGCTGCTTGATTGTTTTCAAAAACGCAGCCATCCAAAGTTACAATAATATCATAAGCAAAAGCCGTTTGCATTGCCAATGCACCTCCAAGGGTGTTGGTTGTCACATTATTGGTAAATGTTAGATTCTTTAAATCAATATCGCCTTGAGCAGTAGTAATGGTCATGGCAGCACCTTGAGATACTCCAGTAAACCCGTCAAAATAAAGACCATCTAACGTAATTTTATTTCCATAAGAACCAGTTGTGGCATTAAGGTTTATAGCACGAGAAGGTGTTAATACTGTTTGATCCTGTTTAAAAACGGTTTTGTTTGCTGCAACATCACGAAGCGTAAGGTCAGTGCCAGTTGAAGTGGCAGCGTAACCACCCAATATAGTCACATATTTTGAAATGGTGAGCGCTGTTGACCGCACATATTCTCCAGCAGCAAGGTGAATTACATCACCATCGGCAATGGAAGTTCCCCCCAAATAACTAGGATTGGCAGCAGTTGACCAATCGGCACCAGTTCCTGTAGCACCTGCTTTTACAAATACATCTTTTGCACTCAAAGTGCCTACACTAAATAGCACTACTAGCAGTGCCACAAGATTTTTGGTTTTTAGTAAGTTTGATTTCATAATGATATTGATTTAAAATTGTTATGTTGTTTTGTTGAATAATTTATGCTGCAAATATAGTATCAAATCGAACCTAATGAATAGTAAAATCATTTCAAAATTTAGAAGAAATGTTACATTGGTCAATAAATAGCACTGGTAGAGGGAAAAATATAGAAAATAACAGATATTCCTATTCATTTTTTATACCAAAAAGGTTTTAGAAACCTGTTAGCTCTCAAAATCAATTTCAATAATGCAAAAAGCAAACCATACCCCAATAGCACCCAAGTTCCATCACCAACTGGAATGCCGGGATCACATGGATTACTGTCACCACCAACCAGCATAGGCGCGGTATTTTCGGACAAATCGGTGGAAATTGAAAGCGTGTTGTTGGCTAAAAATGAGTTGGAGGAAGTAATTGATGTCGTTGAAGCTATTTTGTCAAAGTTTGCTGATAATTGAACGCCACCATTCTTAGATTGATTTGATGTATTCAGTAGAATTGGTTTGGTTGGAAAATTTAAACGGGGTGCGACTCGAAGTCCGCACTCCCGTTATAAATACTTCTAACGCGTCAAACCCCCGAAAAAACGGTTGGTCGCAAATAATCCTGCCAATGCAAGCAATATCCAAACGCCATCGCCAATCGGCAAACTTGCTCCTGGCTCACCCGGATCGCCACCTATTTTTTTAGCAGCATTGCTAGCTAAACTG
>JBAXAD010000182.1:0-7852 GCA_037142715.1 Paludibacter sp.
GTCTTTGTTACCGTGAAATGCCCATATAGGAATGTTTTTGATTTTATTTACATCAATGAATTCTTCTGTTTCGGGCAATCCACTTCCGGCAGAGGGAGCTGCTGCGGCAAAGTATGTTGGGTCAAACTGGATGAATCGATATGAACCATGACCTCCCATCGAATGACCTAGCACATAAACTCGCTGTAAATCAACCGAAGGCAAATTTTTAATGACCGTTTTTAGTAGAGTTAATTGCTCTTCACTCCACAAAGTAGTCGATTGTGGAGCAACAATGTAACATGAATAGTTTTTTCGAATATCTTCAGTTGCCAAGTATTTAAGCCATTTACTATCAGCAATCTGCCTAAGATTATCCGTACCTCTACCACCCGCACCATGAAGACTTAAAATAACAGGGTAAATCTTTTTTGCATCAAAATTCAATGGTTTTAATAGCCTGTAGGGCATTTCTCCCACTTTCAAATTATCAAAAAGATTGACAATCGAATCTTGTGATTGCTGACAATATGCAAATTGAATCAAAGCGAAAAACAAATATGTTGAAATTAAGATGCGTTTCATACAAATTACTAATTATTTTACTACTGAAAAGCGATAAACAGTTTTTGCTTCGTATTTTTCGCCCGGATGCAGCGTAATCGATGGAAACGATTTAATTTCAGGCAAAAGAGAGAAACGTTGTGTTTCCAACGCAAATGATTCTCTGAATTGAATAGGTTTACCTCCTTTATCTAAATCAGCTCCGTTAAAAAAATTGGCACTAAAGAAATGGATACAAGGCTCGTTGGTAAACACTTCCATTTTACGTCCACTTTGAGGGTCAGTCACTGTGGCTGCTAATTTCATAACGTTGCTCTTTTTCTTACGCAGCACAAAATGGTGATCGTACCCACCTGCTAATTTTAATTGTTCATCCGTTTTTTCCATCCCTAAATCTTTTCCAATTGGTTTAGGTTTTCTGAAGTCGAAAGGCGTATTTTTCACACTCATCAATTTACCGGTTGGAATTTTGCCTGCACTTACCGGACAAATATATTGGGCAGGAATACTTAGTGTGTGATTCAGTATGGTTCCGCTTCCTTCGCCTGCCAAATTAAAAAATGTATGATTTGTTAGGTTTATCGGGGTACTTTTATCTGTGGTAGCGGCTAATTCCAGCGAAAGTTCATTCTTTGAATTCAATATATAAGTTGCCTTCACATTTAAGTTTCCCGGATAACCCATTTCACCATCCACTGATAAATAATTTAGTATGACGGAAGAATCGTTGACAGAACTCACATCCCAAACCTGATTGTGAAAACCATTAACTCCACCGTGGAGATGGTTTGGCGGGCTATTTAACGGTAGCGAATAGGTTGAGCCATTTAAATCAAATTTTCCGGCAACAATTCGACCTGCCACCCGACCAATAATTGCTCCGTGATAGATGCCTTTTGCTTTCAGATAATCGTCGATGCTCTTAAAACCAACTACTACATCAGCCACTACGCCATTTCTAGCAGGTGAGCACAAACTTACAATTCGTGCACCGTAATTGGTAATGGCCACTTCAAGTTTCCCGTTTTTCAAAAAATAAAGGCCGACCTTTTTGCCATTAATTGTTTTCTGGAAATCTGTGGCATTTAATGAAAAACAACTCCCTTGTGGAGAGTTGCTTTTGCTAAATAGTGAAATTCCGACAAAAAGAGTTGCCAATAGCAACATAATTCTTGGCTTGTACATTGGATTATTTTAATTCAATTTTTTCAACATTTTTATAATCACCACGAGCTGATTCAAACTCTTTAATCATTTGACTCAATACCTTTGGTTGTTTTTTTGCAAGATTATGTTTTTGACCAACATCTTCTTTTAAATTATAAAGCTGATATTCAGGTGAATTGCCGACTTCAATATTCACTTCTTGCAATATTGCATCTCCGCTATAAGGTGGAATCATCAACCAGTTTCCTTTTCGGAATGCTGTTTTTGTATTGGCTTCAATCACAAGGCTCTCACGACCCTTATTGCTTTTACCCATAAACACATCCAACAAATTCTGGCTGTCGGTGACTTTTACATCTGCACCAACCATTTTTCCAATGGATTCAATCAAGTCAACCTGACAAACCAATGCATCAGATACTTGCGGTTTGATTTTGCCTTTCCAATAAGTAAAAAACGGAACACGCGTACCGGCTTCCAACAAGCTGTATTTTCCTCCTCGAAGCGGTCCACCTGGTTTATGATTGCCCAGTTTTTCAACTGCATCATCGAAATAGCCATCGTTCAATACCGGACCATTATCACTTGAGAAAATGATTAATGTATTATCAAAAACTCCTTCTTTTTTTAGAGTTTTAATAAATTCACCGATACACCAATCCGCCTCCAAAATAACATCGCCACGTGGTCCCATTCCTGATTTCCCAACAAACCGTTGATTCGGAGTTCGAGGAACATGTGGTTGATTCATAGCATAATAAAGAAAAAATGGATTCGCTTTGTGGCTTTTCACATAATCTTGTGCTTTGGCAAGAAAATGGTCGGCGAGATCCACATCACTCCAATTGGCGGATTGACCACCTTTCGCAAATCCAATGCGCGGAATTCCATTCACAATCGAGCCATTATGCCCATGGTGCCATTTCATCGTGGTTAGCTCCGGATTTAATTTCCCGGTAGGCTCTCCATCAAAGTTTTTATCGTAGTCAACCTGTAAGTTGTCATCCGACTTCAATCCATCTACATAGCCATTGTCGATATAAACAGTTGGTACACGGTCTTGTGTAGCTGCCATTACATAAGAATAATCAAACCCGACATCGTTTGGATTTGGCGATACTTTTTTGTTCCAATCCACAATACCGGTACCCAAACCTAAGTGCCATTTACCCACCACCGCTGTTTGATAACCCGCACTACGAAGCACTTTTGGCAAAGTTTGTTGGTCAGTTCCAATCAACATGGGTGCTGACCCCGGAAGAATTTTAGCATCTTTATTACGCCACGGATAAACACCAGTCAACAAGCCATAGCGACTTGGTGTACTAGTGGCCGAAGTGGCATAACCATTCGTAAACCGAACGCCATTGTTTGCCAATTCATCGATATTGGGTGTATTTATTTTACCCGTGCCATAGCAACTTATATCTCCATAACCCAAATCGTCGAGATAAATGATAACAATATTGGGTTTAGGAGGATTGTTTGCTGCTATTAACGGTAAAATTGGAAGTGCTAGCAGCGATAAAATTGAATTTGCACGTTTCATTCTTCGTCTTCTTGTTTTTTTGTTTTCTTGATTTTTTTAAAGAATGGAAATATTTTTGAATCAACATGTGCTGATTTGGCAATATTTATAAATTCTTCTTTTAATTGAGGCATTGAAGCTGATATATCAGTTTTTTCATACGGATCTTTTACCAAATTATAAATCTCAACTGTTTGCGCTTTTGTTTCTTTGTTGTAGAAAATATCAGCTTTCATATCACCTTTACGTATGCCTTGGCATTGATTTCGTTCCCAGTAAAGGTACTCATGCTCTTTTTGTTTTTTTGTTTGACCTAAAAGTGTTGGTAAATAAGAGATACCATCGATATTTTCAGGTTTAGCCACATTTACTAATTCAGCACAAGTTGGTAAAAAATCCCAGAAAGCTGAAATATGGTCTGAAGAAGTTCCGGGTTTAACTTTCCCTTTCCAATAAGCGATAAAAGGACTTTTAACACCACCATCATACACTTCACCTTTCCGACCGTGTAAATCACCTCCTGTATGAAGATAACTATCTTCGTCGGGTCGAAGAGCTGTACCATTATCGCTGGCAAAAATAATCAAAGTATTATCCAGCAAGTTCAATGCCTTCAATTTAGCAACAATTTCACCCACTTCTCTGTCTAGTCTTGAAGTTAATGATGCATATTTTGGAACTGAAAAATCCAATGCATGTGCATCACCTTTAGGAAATCCTGTTTTATTTGTGTAATAAGCTAACACAGAATCATCGGGTTGATGATAAGGTTCATGTGGCAAAGTTGGTGCAAAATACAGAAAAAAAGGTTTGCTTTTGTTATTTCCTATAAATTTCAAAGCCTCATCTTTAATTGTATTGGCACTATACACAGAAAAAGGTTTTATAATATTCTCGTAAATCGTAATAGAATCGTCATTCTGACGCATATAGTTAGTAAAATAATCGTGTGCGTGACGCTGACAATTATACCCGTAAAACATATCAAAACCTTGTTTATTCGGAGAACCTTCTGAACCCGGATAACCCAATCCCCATTTGCCAAATGCTCCGGTAACATACCCAGCACTTTTCAAAACTTCAGCCACAGTCACTTCGCTAGCCGGAATTGGTTCATTCCCTTCAAAAGGTAAGGCTTTATTATCCCTAATCCATGCATGACCAGTATGTTTTCCAGTCATTAATGAACCTCTTGATGGAGCAGAAATATTTGAACCGCAATAGTGATTCATAAATTTCATACCATCTTTTGCCAATGCATCTATGTTGGGTGTTTCGATGACTTTGCCACCAAAACTGCCTAATTCGTGATATCCCATATCATCAGCCAAAATAAAAACGATGTTTGGTTTATCGGTTGGTTTTGATACAGGTTGCTTTTCTTTTGCAGTTGCATTCAATGCTAAAAGTGAAACTGCAGGAAGTAATAAATTGTTGAATTTCATTTGAATTTATTGTTAAATTATAAATATAAAAATAATAGACTTAATTAGACTTATTCACCATCGCGCGTTTCAACCCAACCTGCGGGCATCGGAACAGTTTTAAAGCCGTATTTTTCGAAGAACTTATTATACATATTGTAGTACTTCTCTTTGTACATTTTTTGAAGTTTTGCTTCGCGAGCTTGTGGATAATAATCGAATATATCGCCTTTGCCAAACATACGCGGGTCGTTTTGAGCCGTCAATGCTTTTTCCATTTTAGCATTTAGCTCTTTGACAACCGAAGCATATTTTGGATTAGTAGCTAAATTATGTACACAATCTTTGTCTTTGGTAATGTCGTAAAGTTCATCAGACGGACGTTTTCCAAATGCCATCAAGTAGTATTTGTAATCTGGATCTGATTCTTTCAGTTCGGTCAAATAGGTTTTGGTAGGTGAATCATCACAATTGTTATATCCATATTCAGGATCACCGGCTGGCCATCTATTCTCTTTGTAGTTGCGTGCATAGAGGTATTTATCGGTTCTTATTGCCCGCACAGGATACCCAACAGCTATTTGATTACCCTCGATACGCCCCATATCGTGACGTTCTCTTCCCACCAAAGAATAATCTCTGGCTTTATCTATTCTTCCTGATTTATCTGATATTAAAACATTAAGAAAGCTTTTCCCCGTCATTTGTTCATGAGGCTTCAAACCAGCAGCATCCATAATAGTTGGAGCAACATCCGGAAAATTCACAAAATCGGTCACTGTTCTGCCCGGTTTAATTTTATCTCCCCATCGTACAACTAACGCTTCGTGAAAATCTTCGTCATAAATCTGACCTTTCACTCGAGGGAATGGCATTCCCTGATCAGAGGTAGAAATAATAATGGTATTATCGAGTAAACCACGTTTGGCCAACGATTCCAGGGCTTTACCTATCATCATATCGTGATATTCTACTTCTACTGCATAATCAGCCAAATCGCCACGCACTAATTCATTGTCAGGTAAAAATTCCTGTACAGGCACTTTACTAATATCTTTGTCAAATCTTTTGTACGAATCTTTTTCGTATTTACGATGCGCTTCGTGTGTTCCAAACCAAAAGCAAAAGGGTTTACTTCCATCTTGTTTGTTCAAATATGCTTCGAAATTGGAGGCATAATCCTGCTTGCTAATGCCTTTGGTAGGTGGTGTTAACGAAATATCATTGTATTCCCAACCAGCAGGATTGTGTTTGCCATAATACACTCCAGGTCCCCATCCTTTTCCGGTATAACCGATATTGTAACCTGATTTTTCCAACTCCGCGGGATAAAATGTAAATTTTTCGGGCATTACAGGAATGTGATTAGCGGCTTCTTCGAGTTGCCACGAGTAGCGACCCGTGAGAAAACAAGCTCTTGATGGTGAGCTTTTCGGATTACAAACATACGCATTTGTAAATAATACACCTTCTTTAGCAATGCGGTCAAAGTTGGGTGTTTTAATGTTCTTGCTACCATAAGCCGCCATGCTGGTGCGTGAAATATCGTCGCCCATAATAACCAAAATGTTTGGTCGTTTGGTTTGGCTAACAGCATTTGCTGATAAACACACACCGGCCAAAGCCAATGTATATTGAGTAGTTTTTAAAATTGCGTTTTTCATTCAAGAGATTTTTTATTTTTTTCTTGTAATATCTACTTCTATGCCATTGAAAATATCATCCAACTTATCGGTATTTGATAATGTAAAATCAGAACCGAATTTACCGCTCCTATTAACAATGGCATCGTTAATGGTCACAGTTTGAGTTTTCCATTTATTGTCGCCAACACCTATCACATTTAAAGCAGATTTCATTGTTTTTCCACCCTTGTTATAGTTAAGCGACCATGTAGAGCCAGCATTTTTATCGAGCCAGGTAATTGTAAATTTGAGTGTTGCAGGATTTGAATTGGCAAACATCTCGGTATCGAATTTAAAATACATGGTATTTTTGCCGGTTGCATTTTCGAACGAACGTGCAAAACGATCGTATTTAGAAGAATTTTTATCTATGGTTCCACGCACTCTAAACAGTCCAATAGAAGTTTCGTCCGGTTTAATTTGCGTCAAAAACCGTTCATAATTACCTTCTGCAATATCCCATCCAGCATCATTATATCCTGTCTGTTTATCACGTTGGTTTACCTGACCGATACCAGCCGATTCTAAATCATCCATTCTAGCTCCTCTAGATGCATAGGCTTTACAAATATTAGTGTAGCGAACCAGATTCTTTTCACTTGCCTTTCCGAATGTTTTTTCAGGGAATTTAACTGTATCGGCGGCATTCAGGCCCTCGTGAAACACGGACATAGCTGCTGTGGCAGTAGCTGGATACACTTGTTGCGCATATTTATTATACATTCTGAAAATGTCGCTAATTTCCTTGTGCTCATAAGCATATATAATAGCACCTTTTGTAATATTTGCAGAAGAGAGTCCAATGTTTAATGCACTAAGTGAACACCAATAAAAGCCTAATTCTTTGTTAATATTGAATATCGGTTTGTTCCATGATGCATCCATTTCTGCCGCCGAAAACAGTTTCATACCTTTGGGATTGATAAGATAAGGTGTCCATTGCTCTTTGAATGATTGTTCACCAGTTAAATGATGTCCTCTGTTAAAAGCTCCACCCTTTATTCCAAAACCAATTTGAGGGTCGATAGTCTTCATCACCCAATTGTATGCAATAGGTTGTTTTTCAGGGTCAACACCATTGAATACCAACACCAACTGACGATCCTTTACATCGTTAAAATACTTCTTGTATTCAGTAAATGATTCTAATCGGAACTTTTCCCAGTTCGTTTTCTTATCAATGTCATATTTATCATCCTTAGGCTTTCCTTTGTAAGGTGCTTCGTCGCCTGTTGCGCCTGTTTTTACCTGCACAAAGGCGATACAATCAAATTTCTCTTTCGGCTGATTTCTTAAAAAGAGCGAGAATTGTTTGATCATCTCAAAATAATACTTCTTGTATGTATCACTCAGATAAAAGGGATAATTTGGGAATTTATCATGTTTTCCCGGTTTATTATCATTCACCTTAACCAATGGAACACCATTTTCGTACAGCCAATCTGGAGAATCTGGTCCTACATTGATACTGACTTTTACAATTTTATGGTATTTTGCAGCTCTAT
>JBAXAD010000183.1:0-7819 GCA_037142715.1 Paludibacter sp.
TTTTCAAATAGGTCAATCATATTTATTCCAATAAAATAAAATGAAAGCATAAATACATCCCTGGCCAACTCTTCCTGTTCGATACCTTTGTATGCAATTATCTTTTTGAAATTTCCTAATGAAATGGCCCGTTTTGCCGTTCGTTCTTTTTTTATCTTGAATTTTCGGAAAGGATAAAACCCTGCATTGATATAATCGTTATCAATGGCATGATTAAATACCGCTCTAATATCACGAAAGTGAATACCTCTTGAATTGATTTTGTTACCTCGTTTTTCAAGGAATTTTTCAAATTTATTCAACCATGCTAAATTTACATCTTCAAAATACAACTCCGACTTCGTAAAGTCTTTTATTCGATTGTAGGTTAATTGATATGTTTCTTTAGTCTTTCCAGTTTTAGACTCAATGAATCGCTCAAAAACCACATTGAAAGAAAGTATATCACTATCATTTTGAGAGAATAGGTCACGTATTTTTTTAGCATCGGATGGCAGCCGGCCTTTATTAGACATTTCCTCGATAAACTTTTCTGCCTTTTCGTAGGTTTCTTCAATTAATCTATTCTTTGTTTTGAATTTTTTATCTGAAGAAGTTACACAATCATTTAATTTATCCCAGTCATTTTCATTCGCAAAAACATTAAAACTATAATAAACTGTTTTGGAATTAGAATTGAACTGCAAACGAACTGGGTGTTGTCCAAGCTTATTTGAAGTTCTTTTATCGAGATACATTTTTATTGTTGCCATTTTTCGTTGCAGTTTATTTGCAGTTTTTGAGGGTCAAATATCGGTAATTATCGGAAAATATAGGATAAAACAAAATAAAATCAGTTATTTCCACAAAGAAAAAAGCCTCATAAAAGAATGTATATCATTCGTTTATAAGGCTTTAATTTTCGTCGGGGTAGCGGGATTCGAACCCACGACCCCCTGCTCCCAAAGCAGGTGCGCTAACCGGACTGCGCTACACCCCGAATTACTATTAAGCGTTTATTGATTAATAGTGCATATCATTTCTGAATTGCGAGTGCAAAGGTAAGCTCTTTTTCCGATTATACAAACTTTTTGTTGTAATTTTGTCAAATAAAATAACGAATAATGTTTGATTTTTAGTCAAACCATTGAACTATAAAAATTTAAAAATGGCAGGTATCTATATACATATTCCTTTTTGCAAAAAAAAATGCACCTATTGCGACTTTTTCACTGTTGTTTCTCCTAAATTTATACCTTCGCTAGTTGATTCTATTGTAAAAGAATGCCACCTTCGCAAAGTTTATTTGCAGAATGCCACTATAAACACCATTTATTTTGGCGGTGGTACGCCCAGCATTTTGAATCGGGAACAGTTTGAGCAAATTTTTGGAGCCATTTTCAAGTTATTTACTGTAGCCGACGATGCTGAAATTACTTTCGAAGCGAATCCCGATGATTTGACAACCGAATTCTTTGCATCAATCCATTCACTTCCTTTCAACCGCATCAGCATTGGCATACAGTCTTTCAATGACGAGGATTTAATTCGCATCAATCGTCGCCACACAGGAAACGAAGCCATACAGGCTGTTAGAAATGCCCAGCAGGCAGGATTTAAAAATTTGAGCATAGATTTGATTTACGGTTTGCCCTTTCAAACCATGGCTTCTTGGGAACAACAAGTTCAAACTGCGTTAAGCCTGAATGTACAACACATTTCTGCTTACGGTTTGACCTACGAGGAAGGAACACCATTGTGGAAACAGCGTGAAAAGGGTTTAGTTAAGGCGGTTGACGATGAAATCATGAACGAAATGCACCTTCATTTGGTTGATAAATTGATGCAAAATGGATTTGAAGCCTATGAGATTTCTAACTTTTCACTTCCCAATTACCGTTCTCGCCACAACACATCCTACTGGAAACAAGAGCCTTACTTGGGCGTTGGCCCTTCCGCTCACTCCTACGATATTCATTCACGACAATGGAATGTATCTTCTATCACTAAATACATAAAGGCCGTAGATGAAAATTCAACGCTTTTTGAAAAGGAAGAATTGAGTCTTTTTGATAGATACAATGACTTTGTAATGGTTTCGTTGAGAACATTGGATGGACTGGATGTACAGTTAATGGAACAGGAATTTGGCAATGAATTGAAATCTTATTGCTTACAAAACATAAAAACATTTATTGATGCTAAAAAAGTTGATTATTCTGAAGATAGATTGCGTTTAACTGCGGAAGGTATTCAGATTTCCAACTTCATTTTAGTACAGTTAATGAAAGTTTGAAATTTATCAATATATAGCCACAATTACCTATCGAAAAAAGTAGTACTTTTGCAGTTCTATTTTTGTAAAACAGTTTATGGAAAAAACAGCTCAAAAAGGCGATATTCGCTCAAAATTTTTACGCATCTTTTGGCAATTATTTGCTTTTGGAATTCTTTGTATCGTATTAATGTTTGTATTTATTAATGTGGGTTGGATCGGTTATTTGCCGCCAATTGATGAATTGCAGAACCCTAAAAACAAATATGCCACGGAGATATATTCATCTGATTTACAATTACTAGGCCGATATTTTTTCAGCAAACAAAACCGTGTTGGTGTACGCTACAACGAAATTTCCAAAAATGTGGTGAATGCATTGGTAGCTACTGAAGATGTACGATTTTACGACCATTCCGGCATAGACGGCAGGGCACTTTCCAGGGCTGTGGTACTCACTGGCATGCTTCATCGGAAAAGTTCTGGTGGCGGTAGTACCATTACCCAACAGCTTGCCAAACAACTCTATTCGCCTCAAGCCGATAATTTTATTGAACGTGCATTGCAAAAACCAATTGAATGGGTTATCTCAGTCAAATTGGAAAGATTGTACACCAAAGATGAGATTATGACCATGTATCTCAATCAGTTCGACTTTTTGAACAATGCTGTTGGGATAAAATCGGCCGCACAAATATATTTTAGTAAAGCGCCGTCAAAACTAAAAATTGAAGAGGCAGCCACATTGGTAGGAATGTGTAAAAACCCTTCGTTTTTTAACCCGGTACGCTATAACGAACGTACATTGAACCGTAGAAATGTGGTGATGAACCAAATGCGAAAAGCAGACTATATCACTGATGCACAATATGATTCATTAAAAGTGCTACCCCTCACACTTCATTACCAAAAAGTGGATCACAAACTTGGATTGGCTTCCTATTTTAGAGAATATTTGCGAATAATGTTGTCGGCAAAAGAGCCAAGTAGAACTGATTACGCCAGCTGGCAGGATGCTAAATACGAACAAGACAAATGGATGTGGGATAATAATCCTTTATATGGCTTCTGTACAAAGAACAGAAAACCAGACGGTTCGCCCTACAATCTTTATACGGATGGGCTTAAAATTTATACAACCATAGATTCGCGGATGCAAACTTTCGCCGAAGATGCTGTAGAAGAGCACATTCATGCTTTGCAGAAAACTTTTTTCAATGAAAAGAGACATCGTAGTTATGCGCCGTTTGCACGAAACATGAAAAAGGAGGACATCGACGTAATTATGAAACGGTCGATGAAGCAGTCGGAACGCTATTTGAAAATGAAGGCTGCAGGGAATTCAGAATCTGAAATTGAAGCAGCATTTAATAATAAAATTGAGATGCAAGTGTTTTCGTACAATGGAGACATTGATACACTATTAACGCCATTGGATTCAATTCGTTATCACAAACATTTTCTAAGATGTGGTTTTATGTCGATGGATCCTCACAATGGAAACGTAAAAGCGTATGTGGGCGGCCCTGATTTTGGTCAGTTTCAGTATGATATGGTGAATGTGGGTAAGCGTCAGGTGGGTTCTACCGTAAAACCATTTTTATATACACTGGCCATGGAAGAGGGAATGTGGCCTTGCGACAAAACTATTTTACAACCCATTACTTTGATTACGGGAACTGGCGAAAAGTGGACACCAAAGAATGCTTCCAAAGGACCGATTGGACAACCTGTTACTTTACGATGGGGTCTGGCAAATTCAAACAACTGGATTTCGGGCTATTTGATGAGCTTATTTACACCGGAATCGTTGGTGAAACTGATGCGTTCGTTCGGGATTAAAGGACAATTGGATCCTGTAGTTTCGTTGTGTTTGGGCCCTTGCGAAATCTCGGTTGGCGAAATGGTTGATGCCTATACAGCTTTCCCAAATAAAGGCATTCGTGTTGATCCATTGTATGTCACAAGAATTGAGGATGCAAATGGAAACGTGATCTCATCATTCGTACCCCAAATGCACGAAATATTCAGTGAAACAACAGCTTACAAAATGATTTACATGATGCAAGCCGTTGTGGATGGTGGAACTGGTAGCCGAATTCGAAGCAAATATGGACTGAACATGCAAATGGGCGGTAAAACCGGAACCACGCAGAACAATTCCGACGGTTGGTTTATGGGCTATACGCCATCGTTGGTTTCCGGCGTTTGGGTTGGAGGCGAAGACCGTTCAATTCACTTCGACAATATCGCTGAAGGTCAAGGTGCTAGCATGGCATTGCCTATTTGGGCTTTGTACATGAAAAAAGTATTGAACGATTCGGAACTGGGTTATTCTTCGAGCGAACAATTTGATATTCCAAGTTCATTTAGTGCTACAGCTGGTTGCGATGTGGTGGTGACAGAATAAATTTGCGTTTCGGGTTCCGTGTTTCGTATTCCGTGTTCCGCGTTTTGTGTTCCGTGTTTCGGGTTCCGCGTTTTGTGTTTCGTGTTTCGGGTTTCGGGTTTCGTGTTCCGTGTTCCGTGTTTGAAGAGTTTATTATTTGAATTTTATATCAATTACTAATTTATATCTGTATTGAAAAAGCTGGTTTTCATAGTTTTATGTCTTCTTAGTCAGGTTTCGGCCAAGGCTCAATGGAATACGGAACGCATATTGACCATTGGTCAAAATGCGATGTATTTTGAGGACTATGTGCTTTCTATCCAGTATTTCAATCAAGTGATTAAGATAAAACCGTATTTGGCCGAACCCTATTTGTACAGAGCCATTGCAAAGTTACAACTTGGTGACTATCAAAGTGCCGACCAGGATTGTACCGAAGCCCTTGAACGAAATCCATTTATGCCCCAAGCTTATTACGCACGAGGTTTTGCGCGTAGAAGTATGGAGTATTATAAGGAGGCAATAGCTGATTTCAGCAAAGCTTTGGAATTTAGTCCCAATAGTTTGTACCTGATTATGAACCGAATGGATACCCGCGACAAAAACAAGGACTATGAGGGAGCATTACAGGATTTGGAAACCTACGAGCGACTAAGCCCCAAAACAATCAGCATTTACTACGAAAAAGGCCGTATACAATTGTCGTTGAAAGATACAATTGGAGCTACAAAAAGTTTTGATAAGTACCTGGAAATGGATAGCACCAGCAGTTTAGGTTGGAGTGCACGTGCATTTCTGAAAATGCAGAAGAAGGACCAAGATGGTGCATTAAGTGATTATAATCAAGCAATCAAACGAAATTCAATTTACGTTGGTGATTATATCAACCGTGGAATTCTAAATGTTGAAAAGAAGAAATACAAACAAGCTTTGATTGACTATAATTCTGCCATTAAACAAGATTCCAAAAATGATTTGGCTTATTACAACCGTGCTTTGTTGCGGGCTAATTTGGGTGACAACAACAATGCACTGTCGGATTTAATTGTTGTAATGCGTTTAGATTCAACAAATAACGAAGCAAGACTGAGTAAAGCAGAACTCGAAATTAAGCTGAAGGATTACAGAAATGCCATCACTGATTTTAAAAAAATAACAGAAAAATATCCCTATTTCATTCCTGCTTATTTCGGAATGGCTGATGCAGAAGATGGACTTGGAAATCCAAAATCGGCCTTCAAATACAGGCAGATGGCAAGCAATATTGAAAAAAACAAAGATTACATCAATCGTAAATCCAAGGAAAATATTGTTGCCAAGAATAAAATGGCTGCCAATACGCAAAAAAGTAGTTCGGGCAATAAAACAGGCATGTTCAACCGATTTGCGGCACAAAACATTGAGGATGCCGAAACGGAATCGAAATACACAGAGGCTACCCGTGGGGCTGTGCAGGACAAATATACCGATATAATTAACGAACGAAGTTTTGTGCTGACCTATTATGCCAAAACCGATGAAACACGCCAAACTAATGTATATCATACAGTTTTGGACCAATACAATAAGGAGAAAAAACTCAGTTTGACATTAAAAATAACAAACAACGAAATTCCATTGACTGCCGAATTAATCAATAGTCATTTTGAAGCGATAAACTCTATTTCCACGCAATTAACGAAAGAGAATACAAACCCTGATATTTACTTTAGTCGTGCATTGGAATTTGCTTTGGTACAGGATTTTAAAAGTTCAATAGAAGATTTGAACAAAGCCATTGCGCTACGCCCCAATTTTATGTTGGCCTATTTTTTTCGTGCCAGCATCAAAAATAAATTGGTGGAATTTACGAAAAGTAGCCCTGACAAAGCGAACAGCACAAGCATTGATTTGTCGGACAATGGTTTAGCAGATAAGAACAGAAAAATATCTGTCGAAAAACAATCTATGTTTGATGTGGAAATGATCATGCGCGATTATGAAAAAGTGAATGAAATCAGCCCCGACTTTTCATTTGCGTACTATAATATTGCGAACATACTTTGTACTCAAAAAGATTTTAAAACAGCAATTTCAAATTTCTCCAAAGCCATTCAAATTGACCCCGACTTTGCCGAGGCATATTTCAATCGTGGACTTACCTATTTGTTTGTTGGAGAGGATACCAAAGGGTTGGCTGATTTGAGCAAAGCTGGTGAATTAGGCATTTACAAAGCGTATAATCTGATTCAGAGATTTAAGAAATAAGCTCCATTTAAACTTCAAAAGGTATTACATTTTAATGAAAATGCAATACCTTTTCTATTTTCTCATATTGTACCGTTTATTTGACTTATCTTTACCAACCATTTTTTATCAATCCATAATTTACATATTGAAAATGAGAAAAGCATTTCTATTAAACATATTATTATTAGCAACTTGTGGTTTAATGTTGGCACAAAAAATTACGACTCCAAACACTAACGTTGAACGCCCAAAACTTGTGGTAGGAATAGTTGTAGACCAAATGCGCTGGGATTATCTTTACAAATACTACAGTAAATACGAAACTGGAGGTTTCAAACGTCTTTTGAATGACGGTTTTTCGTGTGAAAACACGATGATTAATTACATTCCAACCGTTACCGCCATTGGTCACACTACAATTTTCACGGGTTCAGTTCCTTCCATTCATGGCATTGCTGGAAATGATTGGATTGATGCCAAAACTGGTAAATCCATTTATTGCACAGACGATTCTACGGTTCAAACGATTGGTACGGATGGGAAGGCCGGAAAAATGTCGCCACGCAAGTTATTGGCAACTACCATTACCGACGAATTGCGTTTGGCAACAAATTTCAAGTCGAAAGTGGTGGGTGTTTCTCTCAAGGACAGGGCATCAATTCTACCCGCTGGACACAATCCTACAGGCGCATTCTGGATTGATGATGCTTCGGGAAAATTCATTACAAGTTCATATTACATGTCGCTCCTACCCGACTGGGTTAACAATTTCAACAACTCAAAACCGATTGAAAAACTATTGGCCAATGGATGGAATACCTTGCTGCCAATAACACAATACACCGAAAGTACAGCTGATAACGTGAGTTGGGAAGGAACACTGAAAGGCGCCAGTCAGCCAGTATTTCCTTACGATGCTCAAAAAGCGTATGCCAAAGATCATGGAT
>JBAXAD010000184.1:0-7786 GCA_037142715.1 Paludibacter sp.
GTACTTGATATTCCTCGAAACAAAAGGGTAATGCTTGTAATTCTTATTGGATATTCCGCTCAACCATTGCGGGAGAAGAAAAGGAAAGAGATGACTGAAATTGTGAGTTGGGAGAAATATTGAGAGTACTAAATTCTAAATCGACAAAAATGAACTCTTCTATTTTTTTTGATAGATTCCATTTTCGTTTTGGATATTTATCGCATTATATGTTTCTAAAAATAAACATCCGAACTTTAGTATATATTAAACACTGTCGTAGCAAGTGACTTCCTTAAATTAAAACTTTATTAAATA
The DNA here is from genome assembly GCA_037142715.1 of Paludibacter sp. Taxonomy (GTDB): domain Bacteria; phylum Bacteroidota; class Bacteroidia; order Bacteroidales; family Paludibacteraceae; genus Paludibacter. The sequence goes on from JBAXAD010000184.1 coordinate 298, forward strand.
TATTGGATATTATATTTTCTGTCACCACTTAGGATGTATATACATTAATAAAAAAAATGACCCATTCATTTATAAAAGATGGGTCGTTATTTAGCATAAAAAAACCGCATTGTCGTTAGTTGAGAAAACTCCTATAGAATAGGATTTGAGGTGTAAGTTTTCTTTGTAATCTGCCGTCCATATAGGATACCCGAAGGTGCAGCCCGCCATTAAAAACCAACATGTCTCGTTAATTTTTTTAACGTTGAGTTTTCCAATCTCAGAACAATGCGGTCAGTTTTTTCTTATGATGCAAATATAAAGCATTTTTCTGAAAGTGTACTTTTTTATACCAAATATTATAGTTAAATGTACAGCTTACGTCATATTTACAGTTTTCTAAGAAACATCTGAAATTTGCGACAAAAAACAAGGCTAAAATTTCGTAATGTAAAAGAAAATAGCTACTTTTGCGCCGTATATATTGTTGAATTAACACTGAGTAGTCTGATACACACTTTTTTCATTCATAATAACTAGAAGTTCATTTCTGGAATTGAAAATCAATATTACTGAAGATATTATTTATAAATCGTTCATAATTAATTACCAAGCACCATCTTATGTCAAACAAAGACGAAAAAAAACACGACGAATTAGAAACTGTAGAACATGCTTTAACGGCATCTGAAGCATTTATTGAAAAATACCAGAAACAAATTATTTATGGTGTGGGTGCAATTGTATTAATTGTTTTAGTGGCTTTATCAGTCCGAAATTTTTATTTACATCCACGTGAAGTCTCTGCTGAAAATGAAATGTATAAAGCACAAAACTTTTTTGCAAAGGATTCATTTAAAGTCGCTCTCGAAGGTGATGGTGTGAATTTTATTGGATTCAAAGAAATTACTTCAGATTATGGCTTTACACCTTCGGCTAATTTAGCTTCGGCTTATGCTGGAATTTGCTATTATAAATTAGGTCAATATGACAATGCCATTAAATACCTTTCTCAGTTTGATGGCGAAGATAAATACTTCAGTGCAACGGTTATTGGGTTGACAGGTGATAGTTATGTAGAGCTTGGTGAAACCTCAAAAGCCATTGGATATTTTGAGAAAGCTGCAAGTTTTGAAAATGAAGTGATTAGCCCTGTATATTTGAAAAAAGCAGGTTTAGTTAACGAATCGTTGAAAGAAATAGAAAAAGCCGAGAAATGTTACACAACAATCAAAGAAAAATATCCAAAGAGTCCTGAAGCTGCTGATATTGATAAATACTTAGCACGAGTTCAAAAATAAGGTAGGACTACCTCTAGCCCCTAAAGGGGAACTAAATTAGTCTTGTTTTGTATGTTTTTTTTATTAATATTGAATATTGGAAATATACTAAAATACAAAAGCTACTTCAATAAAAATGAAGTAGCTTTTTATTTGCAAAAGATAAGTTACTTTCTCTGAACACGAAACACGAAACATTAAACACGAAACAAAGAAATTATGGCAACTCAATATCAAAATCTCTCGGAATATGACGCAGATTTAATGCCCGATAAACAAATTGTGGCAGAACAGAATTATGCTATCGCGGTGGCTGACTGGAATCCAAAAATTACGCATACCATGCTTCAAGGAGCAATTGATTTCTTAATTGAAAATGGAGTGCCAAATGATCAAATAAAAGTTATCCATGTTCCTGGAACCTTTGAATTGACTTATGCTGCAAATCATTTAAAGCATAATTCAATGGGTTATATATATGACGCTATAATTGTTTTAGGATGCGTTATACAAGGTGATACACCACATTTCGATTATGTGTGCAGTAGTGTAACTTCAGGAATTACTGAATTAAATCTACGCAAAAATCCATACCCATCATGTCCTGTTATATTTGGTGTACTCACCACCAGCACCTTACAACAAGCACTCGATCGTGCGGGTGGAATACATGGAAATAAAGGCGTGGAAGCTGCATTTACAGCCATAAAAATGGCAAATATTGTTTGGTAGATTCGTTTTTTTGAACTACCTTTGCACAGCTTTTCAAAAAAGGCATGGGCAGTTACCAAAGTGGCCAACTGGGGCTGACTGTAACTCAGCTGTCTTTCGACTTCGGAGGTTCGAATCCTTCACTGCCCACAAACTCAGTTAACAGTTTAAAGTTCACAATTGACAGTTCACTGTCAACCAACAACTAATAACTGTCAACTAAATTGCGAAAGTAGCTCAGTTGATAGAGCATTAGCCTTCCAAGCTGAGGGTCGCGGGTTTGAGTCCCGTCTTTCGCTCACAAGAAAAAGAGATGTTAACTTCGGTTGATGTCTCTTTTTTTTTGCGTCAAATTATGCTGAATGTTACCCAATGGTAAATTTTTTATTGAAGAGGGCGAAACGGGAATTTAATCCTATTTCGCCCTCTCGATTTTTTGTAAAATATGAATTTATGCTCAAGTTCCTGTTTCTAAATACACGAAACATCAAACACGAAACGTTTTTTAATTCTTAAGTGCAGCTTGTGCAGCAGCCAACCTTGCAATTGGCACACGGAATGGTGAGCAGCTCACATAGTTTAATCCTGCACGGTGACAGAATTCAACTGAAGAAGGTTCGCCTCCATGTTCGCCACAAATACCAACTTTCAAGTCTGGACGTACTGAACGGCCTTTTTCAGTTGCCATTTGGACCAATTGTCCCACACCATTTTGGTCAAGGATTTGGAACGGATCGGCAGCCAAAATTTTCTTATCCAAATATATTGGCAAGAAAGAAGCAATATCGTCACGCGAATAACCAAAAGTCATTTGGGTCAAGTCATTTGTACCAAATGAGAAGAATTCAGCTTTTTCGGCAATACGTTCGGCAGTTAAACAAGCACGAGGTATTTCAATCATTGTTCCAACTTTAAAGGCAATACTGTCGCCTTTTTCTGCAAATAATTTGGCTGCTGTTTCACGGATGATGGCATCTTGTTCGTTGAACTCATATTTGATACCAACCAACGGCACCATAATTTCTGGAATAGCTTTGATTCCTCTGGCTTTCAATGCCAAAGCAGCACCCAAAATGGCACGTGTTTGCATTTCAGTAATTTCTGGGAAAGTATTTCCCAAACGACAGCCACGGTGACCCAACATTGGATTTTGTTCGTGCAATGCTTCTACTCGTTGTTTAATAACTTTCAACGACACGCCCATGGTTTCTGCCATTTCACGTTGTCCTTTTTCTTCGTGAGGAACAAATTCATGCAAAGGTGGATCCAATAAACGAACAGTAACCGGACAGCCAGCCATTGCTTCGAATATTCCTTCAAAGTCCTCTTGTTGGTATGGAAGAATTTTTGCCAACGCTTTGCGACGACCTTCAACATCTTCTGCCAATATCATTTCGCGCATGGCTTTAATTTTTTCACCTTCAAAGAACATATGTTCTGTACGGCAAAGACCAATACCAGTTGCACCAAACTTACGGGCTACAGTTGCATCGTGAGGGGTATCAGCATTGGTACGGACAGTCATTCTGGTATATTTGTCGGCCAAAGTCATGATTTCAGCAAAGTCAGCATCTAATTCAGCCTCTTTAGTTCCAACTTGTCCCAAGAAAATATCACCAGTAGAACCATTCAACGAAATATAATCGCCTTCTTTCAAAGTCAAACCATCCACTTCCATTGTTTTGGTAGCATAATCAATTTTCAAAGTTCCAGCACCAGAGACACAGCATTTTCCCATACCACGTGCCACAACAGCTGCGTGAGAAGTCATACCTCCACGAGCAGTCAAAATGCCTTGTGCAGCAGCCATACCAGCCAAATCTTCAGGAGAAGTTTCTACACGCACCATGATTACTCTTTCCCCATGTTCTGCCCATTCAGCGGCATCGTCTGCATTAAATACAATACGACCTGAAGCAGCGCCTGGAGAAGCAGCCAATCCTTTGGCAATAAGTTTTGCGTTGGCAATGGCTTTGTTATCGAAAATTGGGTGCAATAATTCGTCCAATCTGTTTGGATCAATACGGAGAATGGCTTTCTTTTCGTCAATCATACCTTGGTGATACATGTCCATGGCTATTTTTACCATGGCAGCACCGGTACGTTTTCCGTTACGAGTTTGCAAGAACCACAATTTACCTTCTTGTACGGTAAATTCCATGTCTTGCATGTCTTTATAATGATTTTCCAATTTTGTTTGTATAGCATCAAGTTCCAAATAAATACTTGGCATTGCTTCTTCCATCGAAGGATATTTGGCAATACGTTCTTCTTCCGAAACACCTGCCAAAACTGCCCAACGTTGAGAACCTTCTTTGGTGATTTGTTGTGGCGTACGGATACCAGCAACCACATCTTCGCCTTGAGCATTGATAAGGTATTCACCTACAAAAAGGTCTTCGCCAGTAGCGGCATCACGACTGAAACATACGCCAGTGGCAGATGTTTCGCCCATATTACCAAAAACCATGGCTTGTACGCTTACGGCAGTTCCCCATTCGGCTGGAATTCCTTCCATTTTGCGATAAAGAATAGCACGGTCGTTCATCCATGAATCGAAAACTGAGCAAATGGCACCCCAAAGTTGTTCGTAAGCCGATTCTGGGAAATTATGTCCAGTTTGTTTTAAAACTGCTGCCTTGAATTTGGCCACCATTTCTTTCAGGTCGTCTACCGAAAGTTGATTGTCTAATTCTACGCCTTTTTCATGTTTTAATTTTTCAATTATTTCTTCAAAAGGGTCAATATCATTCTTGTTTTCTGGTTTCATTCCCAACACCACATCGCCGTACATTTGTACAAAACGACGGTAAGAATCCCATGCAAAGCGTCCATTTCCAGTTTTGCGAGCCAATCCTTCAACAACGGCATCATTCAATCCCAAATTCAAAATAGTATCCATCATACCCGGCATTGAAGCACGAGCACCAGAACGAACCGATACCAACAATGGATTTTCAACGTCTCCAAACTTAGAGTTCATCAATACTTCAAGACCTTCAATGGCTTTTTCAACTTCAGGTTTTAAAAGTTCTACCACTTTTTCTTTTCCCAATGCATAATATTCATTACAAACGTCAGTTGTAATGGTTAGCCCTGGAGGAACCGGTACACCTATCAAATTCATTTCGGCAAGATTCGCTCCTTTTCCACCGAGCAAATTTTTCATGTCTGCTTTTCCTTCCGCAACTCCGTTGCCAAAAGTGTAGACTCTTTTTGTGTTACTCATACTGAATTATTAAATTTAATGATTGTTTTATTGACTCTTTTTTTTAGGTCTGCAAAGTTATTCTTTTTTTGGAATAAATTGAAATGATTCCTTATAAAAAACGAAAATTGTCTATTGTATATTCAAAATTTATTGTTCTTAAAATAAAAACAGCAAATACGTAATAATTACGCAATTGCTGTTTAAAAATGAAACCTATATATTACTTAAGTTTTTTGATTATAAATGTTGCCAAAAATGATTCCAATATACTTAAAGGTATTGCAAAGTACAGTAAACCTTCCGGCAAAACGCCCAGATTACCCATTACTACCCACATAAATACAAAACCTACAAACCACGATAGAAATGTGGTTTGCCACAAGCTGAATTTTTGGGCAATAATAAAAATGGCAATTGCAAAAAACAATGACCATAGCCCCCATACGGCTCCATTAATCGGTTCGGATGGAAATACAAGTCCAATACTTTTGTAATGATTTGTCCAATAGGATTTGAGTAAAAATTCATTCCTTACAAATTCTGAAATGCTAATCCATGCTGTGGCCAGTAAAATTGGTAAAATTGTTTTTTTTAGCAGGTTCATAAATGTTGATTTTTAAATGTTTATGTTTAAAGTTTCTTTTTCTTTTTCATGATCGATCTCAATTCATTTTCCGCTTTTCGTTCCAATATAATGCGGGTAATCAGCTCCACTGGAATTTCTTGTCCAGGTTTAAACCGAATGCCCCCCATTGAAGTATCGAAGCCTTCGAGCTCATTTTCAAACTTTTTCAACATGGTGGAGCTCATGGATGTAAATGAAAAATGATTTTTGTGAGCACTGAATCCTACAAACATATAATGATAGCTATAACAAGCTATTCCGTAACTAATTGATTCTTTTGCTTCTGGAGCCAGTGTGCGAATTAAACGACGCAGCTGTTCTAGTGATTTACGATAAACTTCAGGTTGAGAAGCAATGTATTCGTCCACCGTTTTGATTACTGGCTTTGGAGTAGTGTTTTCCATATTTGAGTTAGTTATTGAAAATTTGAAATTAAAATCAATAAACAAGTCAGTATTGAAAAAAGTTCGGGTATGTCAATAAATCTTTTAATAAGTTTTGTACCAATAAAAAAGCCGATACACATATAGTGCACCGGCTTTTTTTCGTGATTTTGAATTGAGAATTTATTCAGCTACTACTTCAAAAGCAACATCGATGGTTACTTCTTTGTGCAATTTCAGCGTTGCTGTATATGAACCTACTTCTTTTACTGCATCTTTCAATACAATAACTTTACGGTCAACTGTGTAACCTGCTTTTTCGAATGCATCTGCGATTTGAATAGGACCAACTGCACCGAAGATTTTTCCGGTTGTGCTGGTTTTAGCGCCTACTGTCAAGGTAATGCCTTTCAATTTCTCAGCCAATTCAAGGCTTTCGTTTTTGATGCGTTCCAATTTGTGAGCACGTTGTTTCAAATCTTCTGCCAACATTTTTTTTGCCGATACTGTTGCCAAAATCGCTTTTTTTGTTGGGATAAGGAAGTTACGACCGTAACCACTTTTCACATTCAGAATATCGCCTTTGTAACCTAAGTTGGTTACGTCTTCTTTTAATATAATTTCCATACTTTTTCCTCCTTAGTTAATTATTTCATCATGTCGGTTACGTAAGGAAGCAACGCGATGTGGCGTGCTCTTTTCACTGCTTGCGCTACTTTACGTTGAAATTTCAACGAGGTACCGGTAAGACGACGTGGAAGAATTTTTCCTTGTTCATTCAAGAATTTTTTCAAAAATTCTGCATCTTTGTAATCAATAAAACGAATACCGCTCTTTTTGAAACGACAGTATTTTTTCTTTTTTACATCAACTGATGGTGGAGTCAAGTATCTGATATCTCCGTTGTTTGCTGCCATGGTCTAGTTCTCCTTAACTTCTTTAGATTTAATACTTTTTCTTTTTTCAGCGTACTCGAACGCATATTTGTCCAAACGGAACGATAAGAAACGGAGTACACGTTCGTCGCGACGGAATTGTGTTTCCAATGTTGCGATGATAGTTGGTTCTGCATCAAATTGAAGCAAAGAGTAAAAACCTGACGATTTTTTCTGAATAGGGTATTGCAATTTCTTCAATCCCCAATTTTCCTCGTTCGTAATTGTTGCGCCATTCTCTGTCAAGATGGCTTTGTACTTTTCTACCGCTTCCTTTGCCTGCACATCAGACAAAACGGGAGTTAGAATGAAAACGGTTTCATAATGATTTGACATACTTTTGTTAGCTTTTTAGTAATTAATAC
>JBAXAD010000185.1:0-7586 GCA_037142715.1 Paludibacter sp.
CCATAACTTATACACTTACCGATGGAACTGGTCTTGCGGCCAACTACAGTTTGGCAACAGGTTCTGCAACAGGAAATATCACTGCTGTTGCATTAACTATTGGTGCAGCTTCCATTGCTCCAAAAGCATATAATGCAAGTGCCACTTCAGGTACTGTAACTGCTGGTGTGCTTTCGGGCTTTGTTGGTTCTGAAACTGTAACTGTTTCTACAGCTACTGGTGCTTATCTTGATGCAAATGTAGAAACAGGAAAAACGGCCACCATAACTTATACACTTACCGATGGAACTGGTCTTGCGGCCAACTACAGTTTGGCTAATGGTTCAGCTACCGGAAATATATCAGCAGCTTCTCAAACTATAACTTTTGGAGCTTTAAGTGCTGCTAATTACGGAGATGGAACTTCAGTTTTATCTGCCTCTGGTGGTGCTTCGGGTAATGTGGTCACCTTTACAAGTTCCAATGATTTAGTTGCCACTTGTACGGGTACCAACGGAACAACGCTCACCATAGTTGGTGCAGGAAGTTGTAACATTAATGCCGACCAAGCATTCAGTACAAATTACAGTGTAGCTACTCAGGTGCCTCAGTCGCTTACGGTAAACGCAAAAGCACTTACTATTGGAAGTGCAAGTGCTACAAGTAAGATGTACAACGGTACAAATGCAGCCGTTATTACAGGTACCTTAACCGGAATTATCAATTCGGATGACGTAACATTAACTGGTACAGGTACTTTTGCTAGTTCAGCTGTTGGTACAGCAATATCGGTAACTTCAACCAGTACTTTGGGCGGAACAAAAGCAGGTAATTACTCACTTACTCAACCCACAGGATTAACAGCTGATATTACCGCCGCGGCAGTTACTATCAATACTAATAATGCTACCCAAGCAGATATTTCCGGCACTACAGCTGACGTAACAGTTACTGGTGCAAGCACGGTGTTGACAGTAGCTGCAAATAAAACGGTGAATAGTATAACTCTTGTTGCAGGTGCAAAATTAAATACTACTGCCGGAACATTAACTGCTGGCACGGTTACTTTGGTGGCCGACAAAAATACGGGTTCGTTCAGTGCCAATCTTGGAGCCGGAATTTCTGCCACCTCAGTTCGTTATCTGAAAACGATGGATGATGCCAAATGGTATTTTATGTCATTTCCTTGCGATGTAACAATTGCAGATATTACCAAGTCTAACGGTGCTTCATTGGGTACATTGGGTGTGGATTGGTTTATAAAATATTACGATGGCGCACAACGTGGTACTAGTGGTACTTCGATTCCAAACTGGATTCCAATAGTTGAAGCTGACAAGGCGCTAAACTATCCAACGCTTCATGCTAATCAGGGCTATATATTTGGTTTGAAAACTGTTGGAGCAACTTACGATGTGGAATTTCTGTTTCCATTAACTACTGGTGTATTGGCTTCCGAAACGACCCGTACTATTCCAGTTGCTGCTAATAATGCAGGTGCAATAGCTGCTACCAATCATGGTTGGAACCTTATAGGACAGCCTTATTTGAGAAAATACAATGGTACAGATGCTGCTGTAAATTTCATGACATTTTCAGATGGAATTGGTACTTATACTCAGCTGTCCAATACTGCTGCTACAAGTATAAATCCTATGTCGGCTTATTTTGTTCAAGTGGACAATTCAACACCAATTTCATTTGATTTGGGAGTTCATCAGTCGGTTCGCTCTTTGGTAGCTGCAAGTTTGTCCGATAATGTTCAACTGAATCTTAGAACAGCCACCGGCATTGACCATACCAACTTGGTCATGAGTAATGCAGAAACGACTGCTTATCAAATAGGTCATGATTTGGAGAAATGGATAGGAACAGGAACAGCCAAACCTCAAGTTTACACAACTCTTGGAAGTATAAATTATGCTTACAACGCATTGCCAATGGCCAGTGTGGTGAATTTGCCAATCGGTTTCTATACACAGACTTCGGTAAAAGATACCATCAGCGTAGATGCTTCGCAAGCGCCAAGTTTGTCTAAACTGCTGTTGACCGATACGGGTGTAAGTCCAAATGTAGTGACAGATTTACTGCTCTCTGACTATGCATTTACAGCTACAACTGGCACAACAACTAATCGTTTTCTTCTTACTGCTCAGCGAATTGTGACTGATAATATTTTAATTGGTAATGAATTGGGAGGGATAGGCATTTCAATAGCTAGTGGTGGTTTAATATTGACTAATCTCTCATCTTCAACAGCCGTTCGTGTTTACGATGCCATTGGACGCACTATTGTTAGTAAAACTACAACTAACAATACCTTGGAAATCAAATTAAATACTAGAGGTATTTATACCGTTCAATTACAAAATGGAACATCTATTTCAACCAGAAAAGTAATTTTTTAAATTCCAAACAGATGCGATGACTTCAAGTCATCGCATCTGTTTCACTTTGATTTTCTCACTCAAAAAATCACAACCATGACAAATAATTCAAATCAAACAGGCGCACTTCTCCTTTTAGCATTAGTATTGGGAGCTGCCGTATATGCATTAATGTTTTTTGGCTCCAATATGGAACAAACCAATATGTCGGCAAGTTTTGGACAATTATCAAAAAAAACTTCAGTCAATTTGTTGTCCAGCAATAAAGAAGCTGCTGTTACTGAATATAAATCAAAAGAGATTCGTTCTGATTTATCAGGAGTTGCATTGCCAGTTCACAAAATGAGAAGCACTTCGGGTGGCGATTATGCACAAACTTTGAATCCTGATTTTCCTTCAATAGGAATAGAACAAACGGATGTACAAGATATGAATGGGGCATCAACTACTCGCACGAACTCCAGCGGAAATTACGCCCGCAATCAATCGCAGTCGTTTGCTTTTGGCAATTCGGATGTACAGTACATTTCTAATCCACAGAATCCGTCTAAATCGGACATTAATGCCTTGCTTTTATTGGACACGCACGCAGCAGAAGCTGCCATGACTACCCAACAAGGTTCAAAACGTGCCACATCTGCATTGGCTGCCAAAACTGCATCCGTGTCAACAAGTCTGAATGATAACAAGTCTACTAAAAAAGTGGGTGGTGACCCTGGTGAGCCTGGTGCTGGCGGAAGTTTACCGATTGGTGATGGCATTTGGATTCTGTTTTTGTTGTTAGGTGTTTATTCCATATCGCGATTTTCGTTATATGATTCGCTCACAACACGCTAAAGACACTGTAAGTTAATCTCTTTTGGAACAAATAATTTCACAGGTTCCATTTTGCTAAAACATTATTTTCAATATTTTAAACCCTGTCAGCGGTCGTTAGACCCTGACAGCGGTTTCTGTTTTACATCCAAATTTTTGCTCAATTTTGAAGTATGATCAAACTTTCAAATAAACAGTTAATGCTTACGCTAGCGGTCATGCTGGTATTAGGAGGTGCGGCATTCATTTTGTTGCCACAGTCAGCAGCAAATGCATTATTATTCGGAAAGCTCGATAAGTTGTACAACGACTTAAATATTTCTTCATTTGATAAATCAAAGCAAGTAAACAGTTATTTTTCTCTAAGCGATTTCAGATTTCCAAGTTATAAAATGAAGAATAACATCGCTTCGTATGAAACATCAATTGTGGTAGGTGATTTTACTGCCAGTACTTACTCAGCATCTGAAGTACAAAATACAAATAATTGCACGATAAAAAGTAATTCTGAGAATAATACCAAACCAATGTTTTTTTATAGTTACAACCAACAGGAATCAACTACAAACAATTCTTTAAATGCCCGAATCGTATTACCCGTAACAGATGAGTCACATTCTGTTACTACTATAAATTCGAATTACAACGAAATTCAATCAATTGGTATATTTGGAGATAAAACCCAATCCGTTAAGAATAATTCTTCCAATTCATTTTTAGCCAACAACACGCTTACAATTACTACAGAATTATCTGACAATAATTCTCCAATGATGGTTGGTGGTGGGAGTAATCCTGGTGATCCAGGTGTACCAGTCGGAGATGGAACGTATATATTGCTAATAATGATATTGGTATATAGTTTAAAAAAATGGTTCTACTGATTTTGTTGTGGAAGCATATCTAAATTGCCATGAAAGAATAGGATTGGTATTCTAAAATTCTCAGTTTTTCAATAACCTTTTCTTATTTCTTGAAAGTATCCATTTATTCTTTTCCCTATAGCATTATTTGCATCTGATTGTATTAATAATCACTTTTTGATGACTATCGAACATATCTGCCAATTCAGTGATTTCTTTTATGTTTGAATGCAATGCATCCATATGTCAATAAGCGTATATTTATTTTGCACTCTTGTTATACTTAAATTGCAATCTGTAAAATTAAAAACCCGCTATAAGTATAGACTTACAGCGGGTTTTTAGTTATAAATTATGTGGCATTACATACCAAAGCTTAACACGGCAATTTGATTGTAAATGGCACTTACTATACCAACTATTAGGATACCTGCGGTACAAATTACCAAACTGATTTTGGCTGGAGTATCGCTGGTTATTTTTTCGATTGGGTTTTCGTTTACATTGATAAACATTGCTTTAACCACTAATAAGTAATAGTAAAGTGAAATGATGGTGTTCAACAAAGCGATAAATACCAATACATAGAAACCTTGTTCGATGGCAGCAGAGAAAATGAAGAACTTGCTGAAGAATCCTGCAAAAGGAGGAATACCTGCCAATGTCGATTTGCCAAAAGATTACCTCTTTGCTTTTTGTTGCACCTAAGGCGTAATGTTCTCCCACATATTCAATTTGCTTATCTGTAAGTATTTCACAAAGGAAGCGGACGAAGTTGCTGCGGTAGGAGGTGGATTTTTCTATGAAACTGAAATGAATAGACCCGGCGGGTTGCGGTGGTTCTATTTGTTTTGTTGTATTTGGAATATTAGACGTGGCATGCGACCCCACCCAACCTCCCCCAAGGGGAGGAGTAAGAAAAGAAGGATTATCCATAAAATATTGTTTTGGGGTGTAATGATACCCACATTTGGATTCCCGGTTGCATTTGCCAACGGTTCTGTGAATTGGTTCGTTGGTGTTGCCTTCTAAATAAAGCGTGAAACTTTGTTTTTGACCACATTCAGGGCAGGTGTGCCGGGTGGATATGCCTTTGTATTTTTGGAGGTATGGAGGGGAAAACATAGTATATAGTCGGTAGTTTATAGTTTACAGTTGATAGTGAATAATGAATAATAGCGTAAAGCATTGAATTTCATTTCAATACAGTAACTTTGATTATTCATTGTGTTTTTTTTGGTTTGAACGTGTGAATAATTAAACGTGCACTAACATTCAGAAATACAGATTATTACTTGTATATTCATTATTCAATATACAGTGTGAAAAATTATTTGTTTCTACTTATGGTGGCTTGTGACAGGCCTGTAATTCGTGCGGCTTCCAATTGAGTTATTCCTTTTTCCAACAGTAGATTTGCAACCTTTTTCATGTCCAACGCATTACTCTCCGTGTTTTCAAGTTTTTCCAGTACTTTGTACATGGTGTTTTCGAAATACGTACAAAGTTTAGCGGCATTTTCGGCAGATTTTATACTGATTGTGTTTGTGTAGGTACCTTCCATTATTTCGAGTATCAAAGCAAACCGGAGGTAATGAACATCAAATTTATTCAGTTCTTCGCTCAGTAAACTGTCACCAGCATTATTTACTTTTTTTACATTTTCTGCTTGCCATTTATAGAAATAAATTTTAGCGTCATTTGAAAAATTATAGACTTTTGACAAGGGTTGACCGTCCGGAAAAGTTCGGGAAGGATTGTTTTCAATGTATGCTCTCATCCAACGATTATAATCTTCCAATAAAGCAAGATCCAATTCGGCTTCCGTAATCTTTTGTTTTTCTGAAACAGAAGGATAAGCCCACAAAAAACGTTGCAAAAACCCGCTGTCTGATTTATCCATTGGAAACATTTTCTTTAGTTTACGGGGTTGTGAAGTGCCAATAATGCACAAAAATGGACGCTCAATGGTCATTGGTTTTTGGTGTTGACCAACCCTGTCGATATCTGTTCTCTTGACGCTCCACATGCTCAAATATGTGCTGCTCTGGTCGGCTTTGGAATAATTGTTCATACCCAATAACCATGTTTCAAGTTCTTCACTTACGACACAAACTGACCTTTTGTTTTCAGCAATTCTTTTTGCCAGAATTTCGGGGGTGAAGTTTGACATTAAGGTTTTAGTAAGTATAGGCTCTTCGACTTTAAATACATTCTTCTTCTCTTTTTTCGTCAACGATTGGTATTCTAAAAACTCCGTGTATAATGGTTCGTAGTTGTTGTAATTTTCTTTGTCGATTGTTTTCAGAATATCAAATAACATATCCAATGGGTGGGATTTGGAAGCTCCGGCATTACCGACTAAACTCATGTACAAGGGACAAAATTCTTTCCAACCATTTTTGACTTGCAAGAATGCCGTTTTTCCAATAGCGGTTGCAACAGCTGCAAGAATTGTAGCCCCAGAATAATCGACTGGAAAGTTTAATGTTTCCTTTGTTTCCAAAATAATATTGCGGAAGACAGGCGGGAAGACTTCAACAGGAAAAGAGTTGTCATTTTCTCTTTTTTGCACTGTATTTGCTTTAATATCTGAGTGCATTGCTTTAATAAAATCCGTATCTTTGTCTTGCATTATTTCATTTGCCCCTGAGGACTTTGGCGAGTCTGAAGGGGTTTGTTTTTTGTCTATCATGGTTTTTTCAATGATTTATGATAGCTGTCGTCCAATAACTTTTGAATGTCGGACATCTTGTAATAGATTTTCCCACTTAATTTGGAGAAACCAATCAATCCCTGGTCTCTCCAGAGTTGAGCCGTACGAACGCTGATACACATTAAATCCATAAATTCTTCGTTTGAAAAGAATGGATCGACAGGCAACTTTCGAGGTTCGTTTAAGCCAGCAATAAAATTGTCGAGCTTTGTCAGTAATTCATCATGTTTTTGATTTACTTCTCTTAATGACTCAATAATTGTTTCATCATCGAGCATTTTCTTCCGAAGATCCGCTTCAAATTTCTCGAAATGTTCCTGAAAGTTCATTTTGAGGTCCTCCCGTTAGACAGTTGATTTTCTTTTTTTTCAACATATTCTTCTACGGTTTGAATGCGGTTGGCCAATAACCAGGATTCAATCTCAACTTTTCGAAAAAGAACCCTGGCATTTCTCTTGTAAAAAGGAATTGCTTTATCACAAATCATTTTGTTGATTGTGTTTACTGCGTAGCCGGTTAATTGGCTACATTCCTTTTTTCCGAATGTGTCGGGGAAAGTTTCCTGATTTGAATGAACTATCAGTTGCGGTTTGACCATTTCTCCCATTAAATCTTTGAACTGGCCAATGGTAAGGGCTGCTAAGGGAGTTTCGTTTGTTGGTTGGAATTTTGTATCCATAATTGTGCTTGTTTTTTTGATTTTTTGGAAGTCAATAGCTGCGCAGTCTATTGCTTTCCTGCATGCAAATTTATCATCAAAAAAGTAAGCAGATACTATAAAATCAAGAGTATTTTAGGGTCGTGCCACGACTCGTGGTGGGTCGT
>JBAXAD010000186.1:0-7573 GCA_037142715.1 Paludibacter sp.
GGCATATATAAATGTAATTCCTGCATCAAACGAAATACGATCGTGGGAAAAAAGTTCTGAATTGAAAGAATGGCTTAAAGGTCTTGGAAAGTAACAATATTATTATCCAAAGTAGTGGAGTAAAGAGTCTGCAATAATCGTTTGATTATGTTGCGATAAGAAAAATTACTTTGGATAATATTTTACTTTGGATAAGAATAGCGGGGCATATCCTTTATAAACAAATTTATAGCCGTACCACCATGTACTGCAAAATCTTTGATTTTATAAACCAATGGCATAATTCGAATTAAAAGTGCCACCTGTTTTTTATACATTTCATTCATATTCGTACAATTCTTTTGGTATAGTTATCATGAATTCTGGAATGTAAACGCCTTTGTCTGTTAACTGACGCTTCCCTATCCCTAAATTTATCTTACTCCTGTCTAACCTTCCAAACCAGTCATGACCAGCTTTCTGAGACATAAATAGGAACAATCGTTTTATCTTAATGTTTTCAGTATTTTCCAACAACTGTTGTACAACTTCAGCTCTCAAAGTCGTAAGTTGTTCCATAATGTAAAATAAATCCATATAAGCATATTGTTGAGGAGCCAATAATAGGCATTCAAGAAATGCTTGTTCTGGAACTGAAGCGAATATTTTGACATCTCCTTTGTCCAAATTCGTCAATTGTGGTTTCAGGAATATTTTCGTTGAAAAGAATTTTAGTTCATATTCAAAAACAGTATTTACCATCCAGTATGGAACTTTATCCTCTTTTGGATGTCCAATCATCAAAACAGGTTTTCCCATTGGGACAAAATGGTTGAATCCAGATAGTTCTAATGCAGAATGAGCGCCCACATAAAACCCTTTCTCCAATTGACTATTATAATTGGATAAAGCTGAATAAAAGGATAGTTTATCCCCAGTCCTATACATAACTCCTTTGGATAAAAAAGATAACCACCCTGATTTACGGTATTGCTGCATTAATTGATCTGAATATCCATTTTTTATCAGCCAGGAAGAAAATATAAGTCCTCCAGTTTGCCAATTTTGCAGTAATTGGTTTAATTTAGTTCTTGATTCTATATTCATAATATATAATGAGGGAATAAACTGAACCGCAAAAGTAAATCTTATTATTTATTTCAACAAATAATTTCTTAGTTTATTTGTTTCATATTTCAATTTTAGTTTAATATGATTCATTATTCTATAGTTTAACTATAGAATTAAGGAATTATTTAAACCATTCCATCACTTCCTCTTATCCTTCGCTCCACCGTCAAATGCAATAAGATTAAACATTTCACGCATTCGGGAGCGAACACGATTGCCATAATAGTCCTCAAGTTCGGATGCAGATAGATTGGTGGTAGCATGTGTGAGCATCTGGTTGCTGACAAAATGGTCATACCGCGAAAGCAGTATTTCACCCATAACATTGCACTGATTGCCGTAATATTTAAAAGTACTTTCTGCTCCGAGGTCATCAAAGCAATGAGTGTGTGGTTGCGGTTGAGTCGAAATATTGATATAGGCATGGCTTCCGTAGCGTTGTATGACCTCATACCCATCTTTGATGAAATCGAAAGTGATTTCACGACAGGATTTGATACCAAATCGTTGCGGTGGTGGTACGAGCAAACGCATCAATGACATAAGACTGGTTTTACCGCAACCAATTGGACCAGTCAGTAAGATGCCTTTTTCAAGGTTGACGTTGTAATGTTTAGCCTGTTGTTCATCTTGCAAAAACCACGTCAATAATTTTTGAATTACTTCCTGGTCTTCAGGATAAATGCAAAAGCGTTCACCGAAAACTTCTTTGCCTCTGGTCTGTATTATCGACAGGTTGTTATTCATGTTTTATAACGGTTCAGAATAGTTTTTACCAGTAGTAGCGTTTAAATTTCCGGGAATCAGTTGTTTTTGAGCTGCCATTTTGGGCTGCGGTGAAAACTGCGGGATATTTAATATCCAATTGCCGGCAGCTGCTTGCCAATCTTGCATGGGCGCTTTACCACCCACTTTCCACCCATTGCTTTGAAAGTGATTGAAGAATTTCTGAGCTTCCACTTCTGAGCTTTTTTGTGCCAAAAAGTACTCGCGTATTTTTTCAACTGTAGGATGAAGAGCATTTGTTGGTCGAACTGCTCGAGCACTTTTTTCCATCGGTTTTTTCGGCGGAACTTTTTCACCGTTTACCTCAACTACTTTTACCCTATTTTTTGAAACTTTCAAAACTATATCATTTTTTGGTTGGGTGTCATCTTTCTCAATATTTATGTTTAAGATGTTTTCTTTGTTTATATAAGGTACTAATGCTTGTTCAATGCTTGTTTCGATATTAGTACGGTCTAGGATAGATACTAGTCTAGCACTAGACTGCATATCGAACAGGTATACCAAACTCCCTTTGAACGGATTGAATGAAGGCAAGTATTGAATATAACCATAAGAATGCAAGTCTTTTATACACTTATGATAAGTAGCCTTAGCCGATATTTTGCTAATGCGCATAAGCTCCTGCCTTGATATAGAAACTGGGTTCTGGAAGCGTCCCGCATTCCAAAACTGAAAGATGGCCATATAGAGGCTAACGTGTGTTGGGTTGAGCCGATTGTCGGCCGCAACACGCTGGAAAAACCCGCTGAGCTGAAGAATATAGTTCATCGCGTTTTCTTTTTATGGTTTTGCGATAACAACACATCTATATCAGAAGCATTATAATAATTTGTTCCGCCAATCTTTGTGTAGGGTAAAGTGCCGTTAATACGAAAGGTCTGTAGTGTCCCGGGCGAAATGTTGAGTAAACGTCGTACTTCCAAAGATTTAAGCCATTTCTTTAGTACGGGATTTTTCTGTTCACTAATGAGTACCCGGATTTCATCAATCAGTTCGACCTTAAATTCCCGAAGGTCGTCGGTGGTTATTATTTGTGCTGGCATATCTTTTATTTGATTTGTTTGTTACCTGATTATTTGTAAGACCCCTCTCAAACGACTGACCTCCTCTGGTGAGCCGAAAAATAGAGTGTTGCGGGCAAACTCTTTTTCCGTTTAACCCTCTCAGTAAACTAAAGAAATCCTTTTTCTTTCTCCACTTGGATAACCAACGGTCAGCGTAAGCAAAAGTATCCGCCAAGCTTGGCGAAGGATTTAGATCGGAGAGGGTGTCCGAAGGAAGATTGAGGTCTCTTTTTCCCCTTTAGGGGTTAGGGGTTATTTTAATCATTATATTCCAATGCCCGTGTAACCCAACCATAAAAATACTTTTTATTGGTAGGACGTTTTTTGACAATATATACGTAATACGCTATTTTCCCAAGGGTAAATGCTGCTTGAAAATGCTTGGAATCTACTGTGTTGAGTTTGGCAAGTGTTTGTACTCCAATTATACCATCAGCTTTTGTACTGATAATATTTTGTGCCAGTTGGATAGATGTTATTAGCCCTGCATTTACCGCAAAATCGAAAATTGAATCTGCATTAGTTTGATTTGTTATGCAATCTGCATTTAAGGGAGACCAAAAATGAATATGATAGAACTCTTCTATCTCATTTTGTAACTTGACATCTTTGTCGAGAATAGAGGGAAAGTCGGTTTTACCCTTGTATTTATCTATACAAGTCCAACCAGCCCAGTTTCTGTGATTAGCGCGGGAAATGCCTTTGTAAGTTTCACCACCCTGATCGTTGGGGTCGTTGACATAACCACCTTCGTGAGTAAGCATTCTTTGGAATGCGATGTTTAATTTTGCCATATAATTTTAGTTTTAGAACCAAAAGTCTCCCGAATAACCATCGGGAATTAAACTTTAAAGTTCTGAATTAATATTCGGCAAAATTGGTGGATTTTAGTGGATTTTATTCACAAGTTGTACCCAATTGGGAAAAGAAAAAAATAAATTGAAAAACAGTAAATATAATGCAATTGAAAACGGAGAAGTGTTACACGTTTTATGTGTAATAATCTGTAAGTCTGTTCAATGATACGATTTCAAGCACAATTCAATTGATATTCAATAATGAAATGGCAATATAAAAATCACAAGTTATACCCAATTGGGAATAATGAAATTTGAGCTCGAAAGTATAAAAAGCAAGAAAAACTAACAATTATTTTTATCAATAATCGTCTTCTATTTTGCGAATTAAAGCCACTTTTAAGGCATCAATATATTTAGTTGGAGTGGAACGAATCTTTATTTCCAAGTAGGTACGATATATGTCGGTAAGCCTCACATTGAAGATTTGCTCGAAAACAGCTGTAACTTCACGAAGCTCACAACGACCATTATTTATACTTCCACACGCATAAAGCGCATAAATAAGTTCTATCAATGCCGTTTTATTATCAGTCCATTGGAGTGAGGTGTTTCCCAAAGACCCAACCTGACCCCAATTGGGATTGTTGGATTTAATTATTAAAGCATCTATCTCTGTCTTTAAATATACTTCCAGACGATCATTAGCCATTATTTTTGCAACCATATAATCCTGACTTGTAGAGAATTCAGGATCAACATAAATCATCATATTATCAAGGTGTAAATGCAAATCTTCTTTTCCTCTGACAAATACCTTATCATCCAGGAAAGTTGATTTCATTCTATAATATCGATAAAATTCAAGATGACTATTGAAATACATAGTGAGTTTCAACAATTCATTAAGTAAATAGTTTTGTTGAATTTCAAAACTGCCAATTGGTCTTTTGCTTTCAATATTATTTATTTTGACATGATAAATAAGCTGACTAAATATTCCTGGTTTAATTTCTTTAAAAAACAATATCTCCTCTTCTTCATCTTTAAAAGTATTATTCAGAACAAATTCTTTAAGTTTGGTCAATGTTATTTTAATACACGCAATTGATTTGTGGGCTTTATTAATAATGCTGGTTTCTTCTAAATCAATGATTTGTAATTGGCTGTTAAGATTTTTGTTTAGTTTGTCAAAAAAATGGTTCATGTGAAAAATTGTAAGTTGATTTTATATTTGATTACTTTTGTTTGTAAAAAAAAGAAAGAATGCTTGATTTTTGATTTATCAAACATTCTTTCCGACCTTAAAAAAACAAACCGTAAAAATCAATAATGATTTAATGTCAAGAAGTGCATACTAATAGTTCAATTATTTTTGAACCATTATAAAATGAAAAATTATTTTTATCTGCAACTGAATATGTTAATATGTCGTTAGTATATACTTTACCATCTTCTATGCACTTTTTAATATCTTCAATTTTTGCTGTACCAAACTCATAGCTTTCACCGTATAATGTGTAACTATTTGTTTCGCTATCAAATATGTAGCTACCTCCACCTTTTACTTTTGATGCATTGATTGCTATGTCTCTGTGATTCTTAACTGTTTTAAGTATCATATTCTCTTCTTCAATGATAAATTTGGGGAATAATTTCATATCAAAATAAATTTAACGGTTGTATTCAAATTGGATTCATGAGTCCTTGAGAAAAATTGATACCTTCATTTTCAAAGCGAATTGAAAAAATGCAGATTGTGAAATTATAACAGTTAGTTGTTTAAGTTCAAATTTGCAATTTTGAAAGACATTTTTTAAAACTATATGATAACAACATGATTAGCATTATCCACATTCCATCACCAACTGGCACTCCAGGGTCGCCGGGATTGCCAGTACCACTTACCATCATTGGAGAATTATTGTCGGATAATTCAGTAGCAATTGAAAGAGTGTTGTTTGCTAAAAATGAATTGGAAGAAGTGTTTGAAAAAGTTAGAGATTTTGACCTAAAGTTTGCAACATTTTGAAATCCATTGTTTATAGGTTGGACAATATTGTAGGCTTGAAATGTACTTGTTTTTGCTGAAATATTTTGAATTCCAGAGATATTAGCGACAGCTGATTTCTTTTGAGTAATGCTATAAGTTTCAAAATTGCTGGTATTGTCATCTCCACTTTTTACTGTTGTGATATTTCTTTTACTTGGGGTAATATCTTCAAAATTTGTATTGCTGGCGGAAAAATCAACTTCCATATTAAAAATACATTCTGAATTGAACTTCGTTTTGGCTTTGAAAATTGGCAAAATATTGTTTAAAGGTATTGTGCACTCTTCATCCGAAAGCTCCACTCTTTTCCAAGTCATTGATTCATTTGCCGAAATTTGCGTCAATTCAATGCGCAGCAAATCTTCAATTTCTCCTTGTCGGAAAAATTGAACAACAAAATAGGTAATACCCGAAATCAGCAGAAAAACTGTAATCGTTTTAGGCAATTGTTTGTTGTTGAGCAGATTCATTTGTTCTAAATCTTCAACACGAAACATGGAGCACGGAACGCGAAACAGAATATACTCCACCCATCAATAACAATATCCAAACGCCTTCGCCAACAGATAAACTACCGCCAACGCCCACTTCGCCAGGATTGCCGCTGCCAAGCACTTTCTTGGCCGACTTGCTATCATTCAGGCTTGCGGAAACGGATGCAGTTTTGGCTGCCAATGCTGACGTAGCACGTTTTGAACCTTGCTGACTTTGGCTTGACATGGCGGCTTCGGCAGCGTGTGTGTCGAGCAAAAGTAGCGCGTTAATGTCCGATTTGGTGGGATTTTGTGGATTGGAAATGTACTGAATATTGGTACTTCCAAAGGCAAACGACTGTGATGGATTGTTGGCATAATTTCCACTGGAGTTTGTACGTGCTGACGAAGAACCATTCATATTTTGCACATCTGTTTTTTCTATTCCCGTAGTTGGAAAATCTGGACTGGAAGTTTGCGCGTAATCACCTCCCGAAGTGCTTTTTATTTTGTGCGTTGGCAAAGCAACTCCCGATAAATCAGAGCGAATTTCTTTGGCCTGAAAATCGACTGCAGCTGCTTCTTTATTGTTGTTCGACAAGTTGACGGAAGATTTTTTTGATAAATGCCCAAAGCTTGCCGACATATTAGATTGCTCCATTTCGGTACCGAAAAACATGAATGCATATACGGCAGCACCGAGCACTACAGCCAATAGTAGCAATGCGCCTGATTGATTTGAATTATTTGTCATGATTGTGATTTTTTGAGGGAACTCCGTCAGACCGCTCAAAGCGGTCCGACGGATGATCCTGAAGTGAACTTAAAAAATTACTTTTCTTGTTGAAATGCTTGAACCCGATTGCAATTGAACTGTATAAATGCCTCTAGCATTCAACTTGATTTCCATCATGTTACTGGTTGCAGTTTTGCTGACTACCATACGACCAAGAGCGTCAAATACACGAACCGATGCGTTATTTGCAACATTAGCTAGTACTAATCCACCATTTACTATTGAAATGCCAACTTCGCTATTTTCAATTCCTATCAGATTGTTATCGGTAGCAATACGTTGTGCCGTAATTGCAAAACGAGTATTGCTTGTTCCAGCAGCGGCAGTAAATGTGTAATTGGAAACCAACAAGTCGGTTACGGTTGCAGGGCTGGTGCCATTGTCGGTCAACAATAATTTGGACAGACTTGAAGCTTTGGTTGCATCCACGCTGATGGTAGTACTACCAGCTGTTTGGGTATAAATTCCCACTGGCAAATTATTTACGCTAC
>JBAXAD010000187.1:0-7543 GCA_037142715.1 Paludibacter sp.
TTCCAATGCAGGACTATCATCGTCATCATCATCATCATTTTTCTGACGAGTAATGTGCTTTTTCAGTTTTCCAACCATTGTTTTGTTGCATTCACCAGTAGCATGTACATGTTTCATGGGAATATTCAACACAATAAATTCGTATAAAAACCAAGCAATATTAATAGCTCCTTCTGATTCTGGAACGATAACGATTTCATCCTCTTCAGAAAATTTGTCACCAAATTTCACCAAAAGTTTTTCTTTGTAATGAATTGCCTGTTCCATATTATCCAAGCAACGATCGCATGGAATAGTTATACTACCATCCAATATGAAACTCAACTCGTAGGTATTCACTTTTTTATGAACACTTAATTTGGCTTTCACATTTCCTAATTGTACTTCGGGGCTATCAATTTTTTTGAAAAACTCTTTGTTCAAGTCAAACTCAAACGTGCGTGTTTCATCTATGATATCCTTTAATACTATATTGTATAGCTCGAATTTTGACATTATTCAATTGACTTTTAAAATCGCGCAAAGGTACGAAAATATGTTCTAATACAAAATAGTTTATTGTCAGTTTCATTAAATAAATCGAAAAATTCAATCCAATAATTTGATTTTCAGTGTATCAAAATTAATATTGGTTGAATAATTCAAAATAATTTCAACCATTTCTATTTCGAATTAACTTTTAATATGATGCGAAACACCGTTCCCATGTTCAATTCCGATTGTTTTACGAATATTTTTCCACCATGATACTCTTCAATAATACGTTTTGCAAGCGAAAGTCCCAATCCCCAACCACGTTTTTTTGTTGTAAATCCAGGTGTAAAAACAACTTTGAATTTTCGTTTATCCATGCCTTTTCCAGTATCTTTTACATCGATGTATATCTCTTCGTTTCTTTCCATTACGTTAATATCAATACTTCCAACACCATCCATGGCATCAATTGCATTTTTGCATAAATTCTCGATAACCCATTCAAACAAAGGCACATTGAGTTTTATGAAAATAGGTTCTTTGGATGGAAAATGGCATTTAATTGATACTTTTTGTGAAGAACGATTACTCATGTATTGTACGGCATTGAGCAATGTTTCATTCAGGTCAACAATATTCAAATCTGGTTTTGAGCCAATTTTTGAAAATCTTTCAGCAATAATGCTTAATCGATTCACATCTTTGGCCATTTCATTAATCATTTTATCATCTTCATGCCGGCTTTTTAGTAATTCAACCCATCCTAACAGCGACGAAATTGGCGTTCCTAATTGGTGAGCCGTTTCTTTGGATAGTCCAACCCAAACTTGATTTTGTTCGGCTTTTTTAGTGCCTGAAAATGCAAAAAATGCTACCAATAAAAAAATGATAATAACGCCCAACTGAACGTATGGAAAATAATATAATTGCTTGAGAAACACGGAGTCATCGTAGTAAATATATTGTTTAGAGTCGGCTAGAGAAATTACGATAGCTGGTCTTTTTGCTTTAAACCGTGCCACTTCTTTTTTATAAAACTCCTCCAGTTTGGTTTTTGGTTCCACAATGTTGCGCGAAAAAAGCATATTGTCTTTTGAATCGGCAATAATCATTGGAATACTTGTGCTGCCTTCAATTATATTGCTAATAAAATTTATATCAGTAAATTGATCAGCAATAATTAATTGATGCGTAGCTTCCGCCCATATTTCAACTTTCTTACGTTCTTCAGCTGCTAAAGATTTGGCAAGCTGATTAGTGAATATAGTAGATACCAACACGATAGCTATGGCTATAACAATGAAAACTAATTTTAATCGTTGTGTGATTTCGTATAATTTATTGATATGAAGCATGAGATATATTTACAATTTATTTGATATTTTTGAAACGCCAAATTTAGTAATAAATTATGAATTGACAGTCGTATTTCTCATTTGCACAAATTATCGTACCTTTGTAACAAATTAACTGGCAGAATACAAAACTCTTCAAACAATATTCAACACCATGCATAAATCCGGCTTTGTAAATATCGTAGGCAATCCAAATGTAGGTAAATCTACCTTAATGAACGCTTTAGTTGGTGAAAGAATTTCTATTATTACCTCAAAAGCGCAAACCACTCGTCACCGAATTCTTGGAATAGTGAATGGTGAAGACTTTCAAATTGTCTATTCTGACACTCCGGGCGTTTTGAAACCTAATTATCGCCTTCAAGAATCGATGCTTAACTTCTCACGTTCAGCATTGACCGATGCCGATGTGTTGTTGTATGTCACTGATGTATTTGATACTTATGAAAAGAATGAAGATTTTGTTGAGAAAGTAAAAATGAATCCAGCGCCGTTATTGCTTGTAATCAATAAGATAGATTTGATTGATGAAGTAAAACTGGTTGTATTAGTTGATAAATGGAAAGAATTATTGCCACGGGCTGAAATTTATCCGATATCGGCTTTAGAGAAGTTCAATGTAGACACTTTATTTAGTCGTATAAAAGGCTTATTACCAGAATCACCCGCATTTTTTGATAAAGACCAACTGACGGATAAGCCCACTCGTTTTTTTGTGACTGAGATAATTCGCGAGAAAATTTTAATGAATTACGATAAGGAAATTCCTTATTCAGTAGAAGTGGAAGTGGAACAATTTCAGGAAGATGATAGATTGATAAGGATTAATGCAGTAATTTATGCTGAACGTGATTCGCAGAAAGGAATATTGATTGGACATGGTGGCAAATCACTCAAAAAAGTGGGAACTGAAGCACGAAAAGATATGGAAACATTTTTTGATAAAAAAGTTTTCCTTGAATTATTTGTTAAAGTAGAAAAGGACTGGCGGAATAAAGACCTCAAGTTAAAAAGCTTTGGTTATAATCTCGATTAAACCTAACTTTCCAGTACTAAATTGATATTTTATTGACAAAATATCGAACCAATAATATCATTTTTTGTTCTATGTTTAGAGATTAAATTTATAGCTAACAACTTAATAATTATTGATATGAAAAATCCAGTTGGTATTGTTGCAGCACTATTAGGCGGTGTAATTTTGGGTGGAGTATTAGGCGTATTGTTTGCTCCAGAAAGTGGCGAAGAAACCCGAAAGAAAATAGCAGCTGCACTCGAAAAACGAGGAATTAAATTGACGAAAAAGGAAATGGAAGATTTGGTAACCGAAATTAAATCGGAAATGAATTCTGAAGATTAACAATCAATTTTATAATTTCAACATGCCAAATCATCAAGAACCAACCGATAATTTTCAACAACTTTATTCGGAAGTAAAAAAATACATTGAACTGCAAACGGAATATGTAAAAGTAGAATTTGTTGAGAAATTAACAATTCTACTTTCTACTTTATTAATAATTGCTGTAGTGCTTATCTTGGCCATTACAGGTTTGTTCTATTTATTTTTTGCTATAGCTTATGCATTAGAACCTATTTTAGGGAGTTTGGCCATGAGTTTTGGAATAATTTCTGTTCTATATTTAGTTTTGATTTTTATATTTTATTTGTTTAGAAATCAATTAGTTATCAATCCATTAGTCAAACTTCTTTCAAATTTATTTTTGACCAAGAAAAACAAATAAACTTATGGAAATTGTACCAACATCAACACCTAAGAAAAGGGAAAGTGGCTTTGAGGAATTATTAATTCGCAAAGCGGCATTAAAGCAACAAATAGAAGCCCAGAAAGTGCAAGTGACTGTGTCGTACCAAAATTTTCTCAAACCAGTGTCATTTCCATCTCTTGTACTTCAAACATTTGGCAAAGGATTCTCTATAGTTGATGGTATTTTGGTGGGCTACAAAATTGTACGCCTAATTCGCAAAATCTTTGTGAAAAAATAAAAAATTACATCACTAAATCATTGTATTACTGAAGATTATATGTAATTTACAATAACCTTGCGAAATAACTAAGTCTAATTTTTCTTCCGATAACTCAATACTGCCCAGCTGTTGAAAAAAACAGCAAAACCAAGCAAAGCCAACAAATCATTTAGCATTTGTATCGGATTACTTCCTTTGAGATACACCGACCGCATAACAAACATAAAGTGCTTCAACGGGTTGAAAGCTGCTATCCATTTTGCCCACTCTGGCATACTGTCAATTGGTGTGTATAAGCCACTTAGCATGATAAATACCAACATAAAGAAGAACACCACAAACATGGCCTGCTGCAAGGTTTGAGCATAATTTGAAATTACCAATCCCAAACCTGAAATTGTGAAAATATAAATAGCTGCGAATAAATAAATGGTGGAAAAATGACCAGCCGGAATTAATCCATAAACTATCCAAGCTATTATGAAACCAATGGAAATGACAATAAATCCGATGAGCCAGAACGGAATAAGCTTTGCAATTATAAAAGTCACTTTGGGTACTGGACTCACATTAATTTGCTCCATTGTGCCCAATTCCTTCTCAAAAACGATAGAAATGGCAGGCAAAAAACCACAAAGCAATGTTAAAATCATTACCATAAGTGCTGGAACCATAAAAACACGATAATTCAGGTGAGGATTGAAACGATATTGAGTGTCAATTTGTATATTTGGAACAGTACTAATTACTGAAGATGAGGGTAACAAACGTTGAATTATTCCTACATTAAAATCAGCCAAAATACTTGTCAGGTAGGTCATTCCAATTCCTCCCTTCATGCCATTCACCGCATTGGCCGAAATCATTACTTTTGCACCTTGGTGATTGATAAAATCTTTTTCGAAATGTGCAGGAATTTCGAGGATGATGTCCGACTCATTTTTCTCGATACTTTTGAGTGCTTGATGATAGTTTGGTGAAACATCCGTCAATTTAAAATAGTTTGATGAAATGATTTTTTGAGTTAGCTGATGAGAATATGTACTATGGTCATTATCAATCACACTCAAATTCAGACTTTTAATCTCGTAGCTAGCAGCCCAAGGAAAAACCATCAATACCATAAATGGGAATACAAAAATCATTTTCGGAAGAACTGCATTCCGAAGTATTTGCTTGAATTCTTTGCGCAATAAATATTTTAGCATAAATATATTTCTTAAAAAGGTAAAACCATACTACCGACTAAATACTACAAACCACCATCTTATTCTAATCTCACTTTAAATTTCTTCAAACTTACACCTACAAGCACCACACTCATTAAGCCAAGAACAGCAACTTCTTTTAGCACAGCAGTAATCCCCAAGCCTTTAATCATAATGGTTTTAACTGCCGAAATATACCATCGTGCAGGAATCAAACTTGAAAACCATTGAAGTGGCATTGGCATATTTTCAATCGGAAATATCATGCCCGAAAGCAGCATTACAGGTATCATAAGTGCCATTCCCGAAATCAACATGGCAGCTTGTTGTGAACTTGTCATGGTTGAAATCAACAACCCAAGTGCCAATGAAACAAATATATAGAGCAACGAAACCGCAACCAGACCAATAAAACTACCTGCAACCGGCACTTTGAGCACAAATACGGAAAGTAAAATAATGGTGGTGAAGTTTATGCAAGAAAGGACAAAATAAGGTGTGATTTTGGACAGTATTATGTAAATTGGCTTCATTGGCGATACCAGCAAAATCTCCATCGTTCCCATTTCTTTCTCGCGCACAATGGCAATGGAAGTCATCATGGCACAAATAAGAATCAAAATCATCCCCAATACTCCCGGTACAAAGTTAAATGCGCCAATCATTTGCGGGTTATAAAGCATTTTTACTTCGGGCGTAATTTGGTAAGGGTTAACATTTTGACCCATCAATTCCTGTTGATATGAATTGATAATATTAGTGGCATAAAAAGTAAACGAAGTGGCAGCATTTGGGTCAGTGGCATCAGCAAGTAGCTGAATATGAGCAATACCAGTTTGTTTTAGCTTTTGTGCGAAATGGTCTTCGAAAACCATAACCAACTTCGCTTTTGAATCTCTAAAAATGGGTTGAATCTCATCATTTGAATGAATTCTCTCCACCACATCAAAATAGGCACTTGCATTTATTTTTTCAATAATACGCTCCGTTGCTTCATCGTTAGTTGGTGCTAAAACCGCAACTTGAGTGTTTTTCACTTCTGTTGTTAATGCAAAACCAAACAAAATGATTTGAACAACGGGAATGCCCAACAATATCAACATGGTTGTAGTGTCGCGCAAAATATGATAGAATTCTTTTCGAATGAAAGACATTAATTGTTTCATGTTAGTCAGCTTTACGGGTTGATTTACGGGCTAATTGTTGAAAAACTTCATCCATATTCTTTGCGTCAAACTGCTTTTTGAGATTTTTTGGTGAGTCTAATGCTTCAATTCGTCCATCGACCATGATAGAAACTCGGTCGCAATACTCAGCTTCGTCCATATAATGTGTTGTAACAAAAACAGTTATTCCTCTTGAAGTGGCTTCGTAAATCAATTCCCAAAATTGTCTACGAGTAATTGGGTCAACACCACCGGTGGGTTCATCCAAAAATACCACTTGTGGGTTATGAAAAATTGAAACCGAAAAAGCCAACTTCTGCTTGAACCCTAAAGGTAACGAACCAACCAACTTATTCCGTTCACTTTCGAAGTTTAAAACCTTCATCAATTCATCGGTTTTCATCTTTATTTCCTTGTCTTTCATACCGTAAATACCGGCAAAAAGTTCAATGTTTTCCCATACTTTCAGGTCATCGTATAGCGAAAACTTCTGACTCATATAGCCAATGTTTTTCTTCACCAATTCCGTTTGTGTACCGATATCAAAACCTGCTACTTCACCAGTTCCACCAGAAGGAATGCTAAGTCCGCAAAGCATACGCATGGCAGTAGTTTTACCTGCTCCATTGGCCCCCAAAAAGCCGAAGATTTCGCCTCTTTCCACTTCAAACGAGATATTATCTACAGCGGTAAAGTGCCCGAATTTCTTTGTCAGACTTTCGGCAATAATTACTTTATTGGTATTCAGCCCCCTAACCCCGTCCCGATAGCTATCATGAAGGGGAATGTGAAAGTTATTTTCTAAAGGAATTGTCATATTATTTATCTTTGGCTTAGTTGCATAAAACAATCCTCAACGGATGGTTCAATTTCACTTATCTGAATGTTAGTATGATTATTTTGTTGCAAATAATCTCTTAAATTATCAACTGTCAACAATATATTGTCAACTGAGATATGGTGTTTATCTCCAAATGCAAAACAATTTTTGGTCATTTCATTTTCACGCAAATCAATCAAAAGCTTATGCATATTGTCGCTTTCTACAGCCCAAAGTTTATTTTCATATTGGCTAACGATATTTTTTGGAGTATCAATTTTGAGAAATTCACCATTCTGAATCAGCGCTATACGGTCACACAAAGTAGCTTCGTCCATATACGGCGTTGAAACCAAGATAGTAATTCCTTGCGCTCTCAATTTTTTCAACATTCCCCAAAATTCTTTTCTCGACACAGGGTCAACACCCGTTGTTGGCTCATCCAAAAACAAAACACTCGGTTTGTGAATTAACGCACAACTCAACGCTAGCTTTTGTTTCATTCCGCCAGAAAGCTTTCCTGCTCGACGC
>JBAXAD010000188.1:0-7500 GCA_037142715.1 Paludibacter sp.
ACTGTATGCATTATTTTTTCGTCCATCGGGCAGCGAGGTATATTCAATTTGCCCGTAGCTGTTGTATCTTCCATAAAGATTATTCGAAGCATCCGATTCGTAATCCCATATATATTTACTAAAACCTTTGATGCTGGTATGGCGGAGCGTATCGCGACTAATTAAAAAGCCACCATAAGGATAATAAATTTGAGTACGTGGTGATTTTTCGGCTTTTACTCCCAAGGCATGGGCTTTGAGACACAATTCCATTTCACCCAGCGTGGACTTAAAAGTAATATCAGGTACGGTACGACTAATCTGTGCCAAGACTGGATTAACAGTTGGTTGGTACAAACGTTCAAATGCTGCCAATAATTCTGTGTCGGGAGTTGGTTTTGACAATGCCAAATAAGCATAACACGGATAAAGTTCATCCATTATGGTTACGGCATCCGGAAAACGGCCGCAAGTAGCGGTAGGAACATCGTAGGTAGATGCTATTTTCCGATAAGCCAACAGGTTGTTTTTCAGCTGAGTAAATACATTTACGGATAAGGCGTACGGAGTATTGTAAAACAAATAATAAGCAAGGCAAGCCACGTAAAGTGCATGTGGATAATAGGAACCCAAATAGATGCCATTGTGATGATAACCCGTAAAATCAGATTTAAAACAATCGGAATAACCCTTTGCAACAGACATTGCATTATTAAAATAATCTCTCAAATTATACAAAGCAGCAATTTTGGTTGGAGAGTCGGTTTGAATTAAAGCATAAGCCAAACGGGCTTGTATTACTGTCCGGATTACGTCCGTATTATCGCCTGTATTGGTATATGGTCCAAACACATAACCAAAAGTACTCATCCATTTCAAGGTATTCATTTCGCGCTGAAACCGAGCTGTAGTACCCAAATCGTTGCGCATCAAAAACAAAGAGTGAATATAGCCCCCAAAGCGGATTTTCTCGAACCGTAATGAACCCATGGCACTACCATCAGCCCAACCTTGATCGTTCCACCAATCGAACACATTCTGTATGGATGTTTTACTTGCAGTGGCCGCAGTTCCGTTCAAACGATAATCAAAAGCCAACGGAATAAGTCCATTTTGACCAAAATCACGAAAATGATCTACTGTCAGACCATCATAAACGCTATTTGTGTATGCTTCGTTGAAAAGTCCATCACCCAAAATCGTTCCATCGGTTTGTGGTTGAAGATTTAAAGCAGTATAAGCAGTTTTGGCACGACCAATCCAGCCGGTCATGGCACTTTTACGGGATTTAAACTGTGTGTTGGTAGCAAATGCATTTGTACCCAAATACCAATTGTCCAAACGTTTAAGAATTGTATCGGCACCGGCAGTTTCAGCAGTTGTAGGTGTGGTTGCCAAAGGTGTAATATTCATGTTTCGCAACGCCACATAATCGTCCATGCCATCTGGTGGATTAATTCCCTGGGCTACTTTTACCTGCATGTCCGACATGCGTGTCCAATCGCTGGTGGCAGGAAACTCCAGATAATCAATATAGAATGTGCCACTTCCTGTGGTGGGAGCTGCAATGGTCATGGTGCCACAAGCCGTCCTGTCATGCCCCATATCCGAAGTAAATTTAGCCCACAAACTTCGCCAACCCACAAAATTCAGATTAAAAGTTATGGAACATTTTTGAACTCCGTTTTGAACTCCACCTTTAATCAGAAAAGCGAAGGTAAGCTTTTCTGTGGAAGCTGCCGTGTTATAAATCCAACAAGTTATACCACCGGCACTGGTGGTTGACGCTGTGCTCAACCCTGTTGGATTATCCACAGTCATTTTAGCATTGGCAGTCCAATCCCAGCGGAGCGATTTTACACCCAACTTATACTTGTTCGATGCATTTTGAAGCGTGCCGTAGGTAGTTGTGAAAGATCCCGGCACCAATCCATCCTCGAAAGAATAAATTTGTGCATTCAAACAAGTAGAATAACTTGCTATAAATAAGAATATTATAGTGTATATTTTTTTCATTGTGTGTTTTTCAGAGGAGGTTGAAAACAAGGGGTTGCAACCCCTTGTTTAGTCTTCTGCCTGATAATTTTGTTATTTTACCGAAATATTGTTTAGTGTAACATTCTGTTTTACACGGGTATAATATACCCAACGAACAAATTTCACATCTGGTTTCAGCGGAAGGGAAAAAGCACTATTTTTCAAAATAGGTTTTGAAGCAGAACAAGTTGCAATGGTGGACCAGTTTTTCAAATTGGCAGATGTTTCCACACCAACTTCACCTGCAAATTCTTCTTTCCAAAGCAATGACATATTGAATTTTAGCTCTTTAGCCCCAGGATTAAAGGCAATATAAAACGCCACGCCTTCATCGAAAAAATAAATTGCATCGGCTCTTTTATAATCGAGACCATAGCCAGCCCAAGGTTTTGGATTTGGCGTTTTAATGTCGATAGGCAAATCGGCGGAGAAAGATAATGCGAAAGGCAAAGCAGTTCCTTTTAGTTGATTTACAGCTACTTCCCAAACTTTATTTCCTTCGTTGGCATTTTCAAGTTTGATGTATTGAGGTTTCGTAAAGTCTTTGCCAACTGGAGTAGAATCGGAAACCGATGTGCCAGAGTTGAGTTTGTATTTAAAGTCCAAATTTTTAATATCGAAAGTTTCATCAACAATAGTTTCAATTTTACTAATAGAGTTTTTCAGACGGGTTTCGGTCAATGAGCCTCTAACCGAGAAAGAGGTGAATACCTGGCTAAAAACAGAGGTAGTAGTTGAGAGCACGAGGACGAATGCAAATATATTTCTTTTCATTTTGATTATTTATTTAAGGTGAACTAATCCGTCCGACCGCTCAAAGCGGTCAGACGGAAAAAAGATTAAAACTAAAGCACAACTTTTTGAGTGAAAGCACCTTTATTGGTAGTCATTCTGAGAATGTAAGCACCTTGTGCCAATGGAATAAACTGACCTTCGGTAAATTTTGCGTTTAAGAGCGTTTTGCCATTGAATGAAATTACCTGAATAGCTCCTTCGATATTTGAAACAACACCGTTAGACATAATTGTAATAACTTTTGATGTTTCTTTTGTTCCAATTATTGCTGTTGGTACATCTGATACTGTAACGTTACGAACAACCGATGTGGCGGCATTGTACCAAGTATTTGCAACCTGGCTTGCCGTTAAGGTTGTGGAACCTTTGGCTACAATAGTCAGAATGTTACCCGCTATGGAAACATACCCTGCATCGGTAGGCGTATAAACTATTGAGCTACCATAAGTTGCGTCAGCAGTGGTGGTACCGGTAAGCGTCACTGTCAATGGATTACTGTTTGAATTCAAGGTAGTAAGATCTTGACTCCAAGTAATAACGGGAGTTATCTTCACATATTCATAAGCACCTACCGATGGTGTCGATGGAGCAGTAGCAAAATCATTTCCTGCTTTGTCTTTTAGAATGGTTGTGGTCGTTCCTTTTCCCATAAGATATGAACCAGGAATTAATCTCCAGTCGGCTTGTTTAATTGCCAAAGAATCTACAGTTGTTAATGCTGAGCCAATATAATTAGCACTGGCACTCAAAGGTGGCTTTTTAAAATAAGATCCATTGCTACCAGTATTTGATTTGCTCAGATTTGTTACGTTATTAGTATAAGTGCATACTGAACCCCAAGTTCCACCTGCTGATCCATCCAAATAATTATTACTTACAACAGTAGCTGCAATTTGAGCTGAAGATGATGTCAAACTAATAGCTGCAGCATTATTTTGATTGTTCCAAAATGCATTGTTATACAACTTATGTACAACTTTGGTATTTTGCATTACATGCATACATGAATATAGATTGGTCATTTTATTATTGGCAAACAAGCAATTGATATATGAATCTATTGTACTGCTTGTACCAAAATTCAAACTGCCGGCAATACTTGTCTTCGATGCAGTCGGAAAGCTCACACTTCCTGTATAATTCACTTCATTATTATACACCAACAAATCACTAATATTCACTATTGCAGCAGGATCATTTGCTGTTATATTTAAAATTGCACCTTTAATATTTGCGGGAATAGCTGTAGCACCTGTATTTAATAATGTTACTTTATTATTTCTGAAAACACAACCACTAATACCCACTGTTACTACACTTGAAGGGCATGGTACATCCAATATTGGCGCAATTTTCATATCAGTAGCCCCATAAGTAATTGAAACAGAATTTTTTTCAATTAAGTTATTTTGAAATGTACCCAATACCTTTAGCAAACAACCTCCATTGCCGTTGGTGTATGCTGTGGTTGCACCATAAGATAGATTGCTACCATAAAAAAAACAGTTTTGAACCGTTTGACCAACAGGTGAAATTAAGGTTGTCATTGCAGAAGTACCATTAACCGTACCTGTATGAGTTATCGTAAAACCATCCAATATGGAAGCAGAACCATTTATTGCTGTGGCATTATTTGTTGAAGCATATATTGTCGGATATTTAAACTCCCAAGGTTCGATAATACCATTTCCATCATTGTCATTCATGGGTCTATCGGCAGGAATTGATTCAGTACCCGCACAACTTCCATAATAATTATTGACGGTCATTGTCCATGCACCCGATTGAGCGAAAGAGCCTTTGATATAAATGTCGTTGTTAGTGCCAAAAGCTTCAGCCGCTCCAATTGTTTTAACTGCTGTATCCCAGCTTTTTCCATCGTTGGTGTCAACGCCTTTTACG
This sequence comes from Paludibacter sp., assembly GCA_037142715.1. Taxonomy (GTDB): domain Bacteria; phylum Bacteroidota; class Bacteroidia; order Bacteroidales; family Paludibacteraceae; genus Paludibacter. The sequence goes on from JBAXAD010000188.1 coordinate 4,714, forward strand.
ACATCAACAAAATAGGATGTTGCCTTTGCCATTCCTGTAAAAAGCGTGATGCTGAGCATCAAAGTAATTAGTTTTTTCATAAAGATGATAATTTTAAATTTTTTATTAGTTATTTTTTTTGTCAAAAGAGTCAGAAATTGTATCGTTCTGAATCGTGAATACGGCCTTTAAACCCAATTCAAAACGATACTTTTATTATAAAGTGTTTAAAGCACTATTTTTTGAGTTGAAATGTCTTTGCCAGATGCTAGTCGAAGCAAGTAACAGCCACTAGGCAATGCTATTTTTTGTTCGCTTACCACGTTTCCAGCCCAAACCACCGACCCCGTAAGGTTGAAGATTTGAAGCTTGCCTTCCTGTTTGCTGATAACTTTTCCATTATTAGAATAAGCCAGAGTGGACACGTTTTGATTTACTGGGAAAAGTGCAGTATTACTAACATATTCGTAAGCGCCTACAACCGGTGCAGTAGCAAAAGGATTTCCTGCTTTGTCTGTCAAAACTGTTGTAACCTTTCCTTTTCCAATCAGGTACGAATTGGCATCGATCCGCCAATCAGCATGTGCAATGGCTATAGAGTCGGCACTGTCGGCTACACGGTTGCAACCCACTGAAGTTGAAGGTATTTTAAAGCGGGGTGCAGTAACTGAATCGGGAGTTGAAACATTGGCAAAAGTCAAATCGAGAACATTATTAGCCGTGAAAGCATTTGACGTAAAACCACCTGTATTTCCCTTATTCATTACATTATAGCCAATTCTCCCTGTAGAAACAGCAGAATTAATATAAAGATTTTTGACAATAGTTTTCAATCCTAAACTATCTACTTTATTATTCCACAAAGCATTATTCAATACATTGTTTACAAGCATGTTGTTGTTGTAAATAAACACACCACCTTTTGCAGAATTATGCATTTTATTGTTGGCAATGGTGCAATTAATAATAGAATCAGTCAAAATCACAGATGATAACCCTGCTGTACCAACAATACATCCCGAAGTCATGATTGGAGTAGCTGTTCCTCCTCCAGCTGTATAAACGGTTTCATTATTATATATCAAGCAGTTACTTAGTACACTTGTACCGGTTACACCTCCGTAAATATTAATCAGAGTTCCTTTAACACTGCCAGTAGTTCCGGCAGCTGAAGTAGTACAATCAATAATTGCCTTATTGTTGCGGAAAACGCATCCAGTAACTTTCGAACCACCAGCCATACTCATACCGGGGCAGAAATATTTATCTACAGTGGTACTTATAAGACTTGTTACGGTGTTTTTTTCAAACAAACAGTTTTTGAATAATCCAACAGCTCTTACCAAAATTCCATCAAAATTGGAATCAGATGTAATGGTTATATTCACCACACTATTTTTAACGATATTGTTTTGGAAAATGCTACCAGCAATTCCTACTACGGATGACATAATACCAGTGGTTTTTGTACCAATATGTGTAATGGTAAATCCATCAAAAATAGATGCAGCAAGCACCACCGCATTGTTGGCATTGCCACTTACAATATTGGTCGGGTATAGAAATTCCCATGGTTCGATAATTCCATTTCCATCTACATCAATTATGGGGCGGGTTGCCGGTGTTTCTCCGTCAATACCCTGAAAACTACCATACACATTCAGGTCGTTGGTTGCAGGGATGGTAAGAGTAGAACCTGGAAATGTGAGAGTTCCTCCTTTTACATATACATCGTCAGTGCCAGGATTTGTAGCTGCCAGAGTAGCTGCCTGATCAATTGTTCTTACGGCGGTGGCCCATGAAGTACCAATAGCACTACTCGAACCACCGGTTGAGTTTACATAATATACTGTGGCATTTGTAATGCCAATAAATGTGGTGATGCCAAGCATCAGGGTAAAAAGTTTTTTCATAAGATTTTATTTTTGAGAGTTAGTATTTTTTTAATCAAATTACATGGCAAAAATACTATCGTTTGTGAGCTTATGTCTTTCTCTGGTGTTGAAATAATTTTCAATCACGTTGAAATACGAAAAGATAAAATATAAAAATGATAAAACTCAAGGTCGAAAGAACTACTTAAGTTGCTGAAATTTATCTAATTATATAGACTCTAAACTTATTGAATATTATTCAGTACAAAAAAATTACAGAACCTTTAATTCAATATTTTATTTTTTTTATTTATCACTTGGTTGGTAATCATCAGCCGAGTATTGGGCATAAGAGCCTTGAAGTCGAACCATCTGTTCAAATCTGTTTTATGATAAATCTGTTTTCAAAAAATCATTTTCTCGGATTTGGACTTCCTGGCATTGCACCGTTTTTCCAACGAAGTTCGGATTGTTCGGGGTCTTCGCCCAATTTTTTTACCAATGCAGCGTGCATTTGAGTTAAGCGGTCTTTTTGTGAATGTTCTTTTGCCAAATTGTGCAACTCTTTGGGGTCGGTTTTGAGGTTGAATAGCTCCAATTCTGCTGGGTGTTTCTCGTCGGCATGTGTGTGATAAACGTATTTCCAATCGCCCATGCGTATCATCGACATGCCTGATGAAATATAAGGTCCATAGTATTCAGTGATAGCCATGTCTTTCCATTTCGTAGTAGGATTATTTATCCAGCTGAGCATGGAGTTTCCATCCCAATCGGTAGGCGTTTTAGCTCCAGCTACTTCGGCTATGGTTTGTACCAAATCAACGGTTCCACATGCTTCATGTCTGATTTGTGCGCCTTCCCATTTTTTTGGATAGCTGATAATCAATGGCACACGGCTACCAGTATCGTAAAGCGTATTTTTCCACCACATTCC
>JBAXAD010000189.1:0-7488 GCA_037142715.1 Paludibacter sp.
TATTATACGGCACTATTGCCGCTTAAATGCTAATTATTTTTTACCGAACTATTGAGAATATAAATTAATAGAACATGTTTGCTAAAATAAAAGGTCCATTATTATATGGTTTAGGTGTCTTTGCTGTCTACGCAGTACTTACTTATGGACTTCGAGTGTTTTTTAGTCGCATCACAACTGATGCTGAGTTTTTTGGAGTTTATTCTACAAATGATTTGCTTATTGGAGTTTTGGTGGCGATAGTATTGACGTTTTCGCACCAGAGAAAAAAGAACATGTTGAAATAGCCCGAAATGGTTTAAAAAATGAAATTTAATTCAATAAAATTATTATTGAAAAAAATAGAATTATAAGTGATTGAAATTAAACAATATATAATTGGTTTTTTATTGGGCGAACAAGCTTCACCCGATATAATTACACAGGTAGGATACACTTCCAACCCTGATGAGTTCAAGCAATATAAATTAGTGATAATTCCTTCCAAATTTTTCGATAAAGAAATATACGGAACTGAACAATCTTTACCACCATTGCCATTGCCCGTTTGGGAAGAAGTACCAATTGTTTTTGGTGAGCCAAAGATCGAGAAAGTAGGAGAAACAATAGTTTTGCATGCTGATTTGGTGGCTAGTACCTATTTCCTTATTTCTCGCTACGAAGAAATGGTTCGTCCCGACGTGCGTGATGTACATGGACGATTTCCGGGTAAAGAGTCATTGCCCTACAAAGCTGGTTTTATCGATTCACCAATAGTGGAAGAATATGGAAAAATACTAAGGAAATATCTTGCCGAAATAGGTTTTGACATTCCCGAAGCACCAAAAAAAATCAATAAAATATATCTGACCCACGATTTAGACCAATTGGCACATTATAGGAATATTCGTGGTTTCTTGGGTGGGCTGCTGCGAGGTTTAAGAAGGCCAAAAGAAGGAAATAGAGCCATTAAAAGTTTTTTTGGCGGACTAAGTTTTGATCCTTGGTACACATTTCCATGGTTGTTTACTTTGAATAATACAGTTCAAAAGATACTGGGTGATAAGCGATGTGAATCCATCATTTTTATTCGTGCTGGAGGTGGATTAAGAAAAGAAGATCAACCCATAATGCTATTTCATACCCCAGATTTTCAGACCTTTATGAAGCTTTGTAGGAAACGAAATATCACTTTTGGATTGCATACCAGTTACGAAGCTGGAATAAATCCAAGTCGGATTTTGGACGAAAAGAAAAATTTGAATCGTATTACCAAAAAGAAAACGCTTTATAATCGTCATCATTATTTAGACACACGTGAACCAGAACACATGCAGGCTTTAATAAGTGCTGGTATCACCGATGATTTTACTTTGGGGTATGCCGATATGGCTGGATTTCGATTGGGAACATGTCGCCCTGTGAAATGGATTAATCCTAAAACACAGCAGCTTACTTCACTTACTTTACATCCACTAACCATTATGGATGGCAGTTTGAGCGATAAACGATATATGTATCTGAATGCACACGAAGCGAATGAGTATTGCATTCAGCTTATTAATGTGGTGGAAAGCTGGAATGGCGAATTGGTGCTACTTTGGCACAATACGTCAGTAGATAAAACTCCGGAATCGTACCACCGCAAATTGTATGAAAATATAATTGAATATCTCAAACAGAAATGAAAAAGCGCATTGTTATTTCTGTAACGAGTGATTTGAGTACCGACCAGCGTGTACTTAAAGTTGCTCATTCATGTTTTAATAACGGATTCGATGTTTTACTTGTGGGAAGGTTACTGAAAAATAGTAAGCCATTAGATTTGCCATTTAAACACAAAAGAATGAAACTCATGTTTGTTAATTCAGCATTTTTTTATGCAGAGTATAATATTCGTCTCTTCTTTTTACTGTTATTTTCTCGCTCCAATATTCTATTTTCAAATGATAGCGATACCTTGCTTGCAAATTATTTTGTTTCAAAAATTCGCCGCAAGAAATTGATATTCGATGCACATGAGCTTTTTCCAGAATTGCCAGAATTGACAGTACGGCCTAAAGTGAAAATGTTTTGGGGAAAACTGGAAGATTGGATATTTCCGAACCTAACACATTCATTTACAGTTTGTAATTCTATAGCAGAGTATTATAAAACTAAATATAATATCCAGATGCAAGTGCTGAGAAATGTGCCCTATTATAGATATGAAAAAAAAAAAGAACCCAAAATTAGCTTCAAAAACAAGAAGATTATTCTATATCAGGGTGCAATAAATAAAGGGAGAGGACTGGAGTGGGTGATTGATGCAATGCCATTTATTGAGAATGTTAAGTTGGTAATTATTGGCGATGGCGATATTCGTAAGGAATTAGAATTACAGATAAAGAAGTTGAATTTAGAAGATAAAGTTGAATTTTTAGGAAAGATTGCAGGTGAAAAACTACATGAATATACACCGTCGGCAGCCATAAGCTTATGTTTGCTCGAAGAATTGGGATTGAGCTATTATTTTTCGTTGCCCAATCGCATTTTTGACAGCATTCAAGCTGGCGTTCCAGTTTTGGCAACTCGCTTTCCTGAAATCACCAACATTGTTGAAAATCACAATACAGGAATACTGATAGACCATTACGAACCTAAATATTTAGCAAAAACGATAAATGAAATGCTTGAAAATCCATTTGACACTTCTCATTTTGAAGCAGTTGCAAAGGAATTCTGCTGGGAAAATGAAGAGAAAGTGCTGATGGAGGTACTAGAAAAAAATTAAATGAGAGATAAGATTTTCAATCATATAAACAAATAATTTGGATTAAAATCAAAAGAATAACTATCTTTGTAAGTGTATGAATACTATTTAAAACTATAAGCAATATGAGCACCGAAGAAATAAAATTGAGAATTTTTCGTCAAGTAGACGCTTTTGATGCAGCAAAACTTAAAGAGTTCTACGGCTTCATGCAAAATTATATCAACAGTAAAATAGATACAGACGAATGGCTAGGCATTAGCACTTTTGAAAAAGAAGGTATTGAAGCTGCTGTTCATCAAATGGATGCTGGTAAGGGTATTCCCCAAGAGCAGATGATGAATAGGTTGAGGCAAAAATATACACATGTCTAAGTCAATAATTTGGTCACCATTAGCCGAAAATGACCTAGAAAAAGTACTTGATTACTTAGATGAAAAATGGAATAAGAAAGTTGCATTAGGTTTTCTTGACAAAATAGAAAATCTGACCTCACAGATTTGCGTCAATCCCAAACAATTCCAAATCATCAACACCCAAAAGAAAATTCTAAAATGTGTTGTAACAAAGCACAATACAATTTTTTATCGTGAAAGAAAAAAAAACGATTGAAATCTTGAGAGTTTTCGATACACGTCAAGATCCTAAGATATTGAGATATAAATAATTTCATACTTTCAAATCTATTATGATACCTATTTTTCTCTCCATTCTTATTCCCACATATAACTACAACATTACCCACTTGGTAGCAGATTTGCACCATCAGGCGATGGAAGCTTACATTGATTTTGAGATAATCGTGATGGAAGACGGTTCGAAGATGCATGTACAAGAAAATGATAAAGTGAATGATTTTGAGTTTTGTAGTCATGTTATTCTGACTGAAAACATAGGACGTTCAGCCATACGCAATAGGTTGGCAGACAAGGCAAAGTATGAACATTTGCTGTTTATGGATTGCGATGCCGAAGTTTGTTCGTCTAATTACATAGAGAAATATATTACTTTTTGCAAGGAAGATTGCATGGTGATTGGAGGTACAGCTTATGACCAAAATGAGAATGACCCAAAGTACAGTTTACGACTGAAATATGGACGTGAAAGAGAAGCAAAAGTACTAGAACAATCCATCAACAATAATCATAGAGTGGGAGAGAAGTTGAATTTCGCAACATTCAACTTTTTGATTTCCAAGTCTATTTTCAATAAAGTGCGTTTCGACGAGAACATTCGTGGTTATGGACATGAGGACACACTTTTTGGTCATCAGTTGCACGAGTTGGGTTGCGAGTTTCTACACATCGACAATCCATTAATTCACAAGGGACTAGACGATAACGAAACTTTTATCAGGAAAACGGAAGAAGCAACACGAAATCTCTATTTACTTTACAAAACTGGTCGTTATCCTTTTTTGAAGGATGAATCAAAACTTCTAAATGCCTTTGTAAGAATAGAAAAGCTGAAATTCGCCCGATTATTTGCTTTTAAATTTAACATAATAAAATCCATACTAAGGAAGCAACTTTGTAGTTCATCGCCATCTCTATTGCTTTACGACTTCTATAAAATACTTTTTCTGTGCAAGACATCTTTCATGAAATGACAAGATGTCAGTTGAATTTTACAACTTTTCAGACAGGAAAGCGTTATTTATGTCAAAACATGTAGGAAATCAAATTGGCACAAATTCTGTAAGTGAATATCATTATAACAAAGATTAAGTGGAATCTTCAAACTCTTCAATTCCGATAAGTATCGGGACAAACTCTTATAAAATATAAATTTAAAACTAATAAAAATGAACATTAAACCATTAGCCGACCGCGTGTTGGTATTGCCTGTTGCCCCAGAAGAAAAAACAATCAGTGGCATTATTATTCCTGATTCAGCAAAAGAAAAACCGTTGAAAGGCGAAGTACTTGCAGTAGGTAAAGGAACCAAAGATGAAGAAATGGTAGTTGAAGTGGGCAATACCGTATTGTATGGAAAATATACTGGTACCGAATTGGAGTGGGAAGGTGTGAAATATTTGATTATGAAACAATCGGATATTTTGGCAATCATTTAAGAAATGTAGAATGAAAGAATGAAGAATGTAAAAATTTGAACTTCATATTTTTCTAGGATTTGTGATGCAATCGTAAATAGTAAATGAACAAATAGTAAATAATATTATGTCTAAAGAAATTATTTTCAATATTGATGCTCGTGACCAACTGAAAAAAGGAGTTGACGAGTTGGCGAATGCCGTAAAAGTAACACTTGGACCAAAAGGTCGCAATGTGATTATCGAAAAGAAATTTGGTGCGCCACACATCACCAAAGATGGTGTAACGGTTGCCAAAGAGATTGAATTGTCAGACCCATTCCAAAATTTGGGTGCGCAATTGGTGAAAGAAGTAGCTTCTAAAACTGGCGATGATGCTGGTGATGGTACAACTACTGCTACCGTATTGGCACAATCCATCGTTAGCGTAGGAATGAAAAACGTAGCTGCAGGTGCAAATCCAATGGATTTGAAACGCGGTATCGACAAAGCGGTGATTGAAGTAGTGAAAAGCATTGCCACGCAAGCAAAAGTGGTGGGTGATAACTACGACCAAATTGAACAAGTAGCTGCTATTTCGGCTAATAATGACGCTGTTATCGGTAAATTAATTGCTGATGCTATGCGCAAAGTTTCTAAAGATGGCGTTATTACCATTGAAGAAGCCAAAGGTACTGACACACACATTGAAGTGGTGGAAGGTATGCAGTTCGACCGTGGATATATATCACCTTATTTCATTACCAATACCGAAAAAATGGAAGTGGAAATGGAAAAACCATATATCCTTATCCACGACAAAAAAATATCAAACTTAAAAGAATTGCTTCCAATTTTGGAGCCAGCCGTTCAATCGGGTCGTCCATTGTTGATTATTGCCGAAGATGTGGACAGCGATGCGTTGACTACATTGGTGGTTAATCGCTTGCGTGCTTCATTAAAAATCTGTGCTGTCAAAGCGCCAGGTTTTGGTGACCGTCGCAAAGAAATGTTGGAAGATATTGCTGTGTTGACTGGTGGCGTGGTAATTTCGGAAGAAAAAGGCATTAAACTGGAACAAGCAACGCTTGAAATGTTGGGAACTGCAGAAAAAATTACTGTAAACAAAGACAATACAGTGATTGTGAACGGTGCTGGAACTAAAGAAAACATTGCCAACCGTGTGACTCAAATCAAAGCACAAATTGCAGCAACTACTTCTGATTACGACCGCGAAAAATTACAGGAACGTTTGGCAAAATTAGCTGGTGGTGTGGCTGTACTTTATGTTGGTGCTGCTTCGGAAGTGGAAATGAAAGAGAAAAAAGACCGTGTGGACGATGCTCTTTGTGCAACTCGTGCTGCTATCGAAGAAGGAATTGTACCTGGTGGTGGTGTGGCTTATATCCGTGCAATCGCTTCATTGTCAGCCATCAAAGCTGTAAATGATGACGAACAAACAGGTATTGAAATTATCAAACGTGCCATCGAAGAACCTTTGCGTCAGATAGTTTATAACGCTGGCAAAGAAGGTGCTGTGGTAGTTCAAAAAGTATTGGAAGGTAAAGATGACTTCGGATACAATGCTCAAACCGACAAATACGAAAACTTCTTTGCAGCCGGTGTAGTGGATCCAGCCAAAGTTTGTCGTGTAGCCCTTGAAAATGCCGCTTCAATTGCAGGTATGTTTTTGACAACCGAATGTGTAATCACTGAAAAGAAAGAAGATAATCCAGCTCCACAAATGCCTATGGGTGGTAGTATGGGTGGAATGATGTAATTGATAATTGTAGAGACGATGCATGCATCGTCTCTACAATAAAAAAATCTCCGAACGACTTGGGTTGTTCGGAGATTTTTTTTTTAGATAGTGTGATTAAACATTTAATTGATAATCATTTATGAGAATATCTGAAGAGATATTTAATTTCAAAGTCAATTTACGAATCATTTCGACAGTCAATTTGCGTTTTCGATTTAATACTTCCGAAACCCTATTGGCACCACCAATTTCAGGAGCTAAGTCAATTTGTTTCAGATGCATTTCTTCCATTCTAATTTTTATGGCTTCAATTGGATCTGGAGTTTCTATTCGATAGTGTTTTTTTTCATATTCATCTATCATCATGGCAAGTATATCTGCTTCGTCGCTTTCAACTGTGCCTATGGCAGCATCAAAAATGACTTCCATTCTTCTTAAGCTATTTCTGTAATCAGATTCGGATTTAATAGGATTTATGTTCATAATGTAATTTTGTTTTCAAATTGTGTTAGCATCTATTTTATCATAAGCAGCATGAGTTCCAATAAATCGGATGAAAATCCATTGTTTCTCAAAATTGAATTTTGCTACAAGCCTGTAAGAATTTCCTTTGATATTGAAAACGATCCGATTATCCTTTAGAATACTTGCATTTGCATAAGTTTGCTTCACATCGTTTGGTGATTTCCAATCAGATTTCATAACCGTATCAAACCATGTTTTTAAATACTGTTCAGTTTCCAAATGCATTTCCCAGTATTCTCTCAATGTAGATTTAGAAAGTATTCTCTCCATAGTTTGATTATTTCTGATGCAAAGATAGTACAATATTCCCATATTGGGAATAAAACAATGCCTTTTTTTATATTATAGTCTTTAATAGAATGTGAAAATCAATCCGTATTAAAATCATATCCTTTCAATTTGAAAAATTATATGTATATTTGCAAGTACTAAAAATAC
>JBAXAD010000190.1:0-7475 GCA_037142715.1 Paludibacter sp.
TCAGAACTAAGAAAAAGATTTTCATTGACTACAATCCAACTTCAAGATTTTGGGCACATGATATAATGAGCGACAAAAATACTCGTGTAATCATATCAGACCATAGAGATAATATTTATCTCACACAGGAGCAACACGACAGGATTGAAGGTATTACCGACAAGGAATTACACAAGGTTTATGCACGTGGATTGACAGGAAAGATTGACGGCTTAGTTTATACCAATTGGCAACTGGTGGACGAAATGCCAAAGGATTACAAGAAGCGATTCACAGGTATTGACTTTGGGTTTACGAATGACCCTACGGCGATAATCGATGTCAGGCTTTCACAAGGCGAGCTTTGGGTTGACGAATACGAGTATCAAACTGGAATGCTGAATTCAGATATTGCCAAGGTTATCAAAGCTAATGGAATATCACTCATTGACACAGTGGCTGACAGTGCAGAGCCTAAAAGTATTGCGGAGTTGCGAACATACGGAATCAAAATCGAAGGAGCGCAAAAGGGAGCTGACAGCATCAAGAACGGAATTGACATCCTGAAACGCTACAAGATAAATATAACCAAACGCTCAACCAATATCCGAAAGGAAATTCTATCGTACAAGTGGAAGGTTGACAGGGATGGGAACTTGACCAATGAACCGATTGACAATTTCAATCACAGTTTAGACCCGCTTCGTTATGTGGCCCTTAATAAATTAAACAACAAACCTGTATCTAAAGGGATACGCAAAATATCATATTAATGAAAACAATTAACGTCATTTTGAAAGTAATCGTAGGTTGCTTTTACAGTTCTCTGGGTTACATGCTATTCAATTTCTCACTGGCTTGGAAGTTGGCACTTATAAGCTTTGTACTTCTTTTGGTTGGTATTGGAATCAGAATCAAACAGCGTAACAAAATCTATTTAAAGGAAATGGTAAAAACTAACCCATTGGCTAGATGTAGACAGTTACGTTATCCAACTCGTAATATGGCCGAACAAGTAAAAAACGATTAAAAAACCGATTATGATTAACGAGATTAAAACACTTATCGAAAGCGTGAAGTCTGCAAACAAACCTCTCTATCCTGTAGAGTACGAGGAAAACAAAATGATGAACCTCAAAGCAGATGAGAAAATTCTTGATTCAGCTTTTGCCTACATTGAAGAGTTTACTCAAGGAACTTATGAGCGCTCAAAATATGTTCCTCAAAAAACTACTCAGGTGCAAATTTATTTCTGTAGGTTCGGAGAAATGCATTCAACAGCTGTAGAACGTGAAGCAATACGCTCACAGATTGAGAGTGAAATCATTTTCCCATTCATGGAGAAATACAATGCTTGTGGAACGTTTGACCGCGTGGATAGTTGGAAATTCTACACACTGCTCCCTCGCTTCGATGCAAATGAGATTTCAATCATGCTGCAATTCAATTGTAAACAAAACTTTTAATCATGATAAACATACACTGGAAAACGATTTTATTTATAGTAATAGCGATATTCTTAGTTTATAAAACTTTGAAAAACTACTCAACAGACAGTGGAAGCGGTTACGATTTCGGGATGGATATCCTAATCAATTTATTTTGGTTACTGATGACTATAATTTTCATTGTAGCATGGGGTGGATTCTTTTGGTGGTAATAATATGAAAGCAAAAAAAAATGTCAACTTAAATAAGTTGATTCACATCGACATCAAAGCGGGAAAAATGACTTTCGGTCAGCGTATCGAATTGGGAAAGATAATGGCCAGTGAAGCCAATGAGGTAGAGAAGTTTGAGAAAGTATTCCAATGCCTTCATGAGTTCACGCCAAAAGAAAAAGACTACCTGTCATTGGTTGATTATTTTAAAGAAATAGTTACCGGCTTAAAGTTTTGGATTGATACTGAAGCAACGATGTTAGTTTACGAACCAACACCTGAAGAAAAAAGAGCCGGAGTGAAAGAGCTCATGCAGAATATTGGCGAAATGGGAACTATCAAAGCATTGGCTAAAGCATATAGCATTGACCCAGACGAAGTTTTAAAGTGGAAATATGCAAAGGTATTCGGAATCCTCTACACTGACTTAGAAGAAAGCAAATTTCAAACGAGGTACAACAAAGTAATTGAAGATAAATTCAAGCGATAATGAACGACGATACTAAAGTTGAAAGAATTCTCTATGAAGAGCTTGAAATTCTTGAAGAGGAAATAATCCAACGGCACGAACAAGCCGGCCAAGTTGCTTCTGGCAAAACAAGGGCTAAATTCCTAATCCAGTCAAGCAATTTAGTTGGTACTCTTTCGGGTGCTGGGTATGTTGGAGTTTTAGAGCGAGGTCGAAAGCCTGGGGGAGTTCCCAAAGATTTCATTGAGATACTTCAAAAGTGGGCAGCATCAAAAAATATTTCTTTCTCAAGCGAAAAGCAGTTCGAACTTTGGGCGAACGGCGTAAAGTGGAAATTAATCAGAGAGGGAACAAAGCTCTATCGAAGCGGGCAAAAACAAGACATCTTCGATACGCCGATTGAGAACTTCAACAAACGGCTACCAATCAGAATAATGAACTATTACGAATCAGAATTAATCAACGACATATTCAATTTTTAAACCATGGTAATCACTCAACATCCTACTGAACTGCATACGGCTTTTAATCCTTGCATTATCAAAGTAACCAAAGGCGCTGAAACAAAAGCAAAAATCTTTGTTTCTTTCGGAATCCACACGGTTCTACCAACTACATACGTCACTGTAGAGCGTGAATACTTCAACAATGAAGCGTACTTCGACATTCAAAGAATTTTGCGCAATGGGATAGGTTCAGGCATTACAGCCATAGCAGGTTCACCATGTTGGATTGATAAACAATTCTTTATTGAGTACACCGTATTTGACAACCTGAATGCCTTGGTCTATTCTGCAACGGCTATCAATGCCGTTGCTCAGGTACAGGAAACATCAAACCTAACAGACCAACGAGGTCACTTTATGACACGATTTGATGTGTTGAAAAGATATTCAAGTTATCCGCTTGAGATAACTGCTTTCTCTTTCCGCACTGGTGATACATATATCCGCTTTGATGGGGATGCTTTTGCTCAAGTAAATGCCAATATCTTTATACTTCCAGTTTCAGAAACTCACTACTCAGTAGAAATTGGTAATCAAAATTATGATTCATATATAAGGGACAATCAAGGTAGAGTAATTTCAGATAACTTAGGAAATGGCATTCAATGGACTGATGTTGATTCAGACTACAAACAATTTATTTTGCCAATTGATAACCCAATCATGCCCGAAAATCCTTTCTATGTCAAGTGGGAAAACAGACAAGGTGGTTTTGATTATTGGATGTTTTCCTATCGCCAATACTTCAACAGTTCAGTTACCAATATCAAAACAATAAAACCTGTAGTAACTGACCAACAAACGGCAAAGGGATTCACAGAACTATTGTCGGTAGAGGGAGTTGAGAAAGTGAAAGTTGGAGCACAAGGACTGAATAAAAATGAGTACGGTTGTATCAGCAAATTGATTTACTCACCACAAATTGAATGGTTCAATGAAGCTACTCAAGGATGGCAAACGCTAATCATTGACAAGGGGGAGAATGAAAATGATACCCACAATATTTTGAATGAATTGGAATTCACATTCATACTTCCAACACCACAAGTACAATTTTAATGACTGCATACGAACTCATAACAGCAATAGCCCCCGCGACAATTGATATTCTTTTGTCAACAGGTTACCTCAGACCAATGACGTTGAGGGATGTTGCTATATATGAATTCTATGTCAATGAACGAAAACTAGTAACATGTATGCAAGCCAGAACTAACACAGCAGAGAACTTCTGTACAAGCGAAGAAACAATAAGTCGAATAATTAAAAGAATGAAATAATGTATAAGCTATATATCGGTAATAAAATCCCAAATAATATTGGCACATTTCTTTTTGTGGATGCTAATACACACCCATATAAAGGAGTTTGGAACAATTCTACAGCTTATTCAGCCGGTGAAGCTGTATTCTATAGTTATAATTCTAAGTACTACTATGCATCAGCGAATATCGGAGTAGATTATGACCCTTCAAACCCTTTGTGGACTTATGCCGGCAGTAATGCATATGTGGATGATAAATTCACTTACACTACTGAATGGAGTTTAGCTGACTTGGGGAATGATAAACCCGCAATGAATTATCAAGCCAACAACATCGCTGAATTGAAAGATAGACAAGCCAATTACTCACAGGCTTTAAAGCTACCAATGACAAAAAACAATTGTTTGATTTTTGGTCATTCTGAAACATTTGATGTGTTGACATCGATACCTTACAAAAAATTTGAATGCAGATTGTTTTCAAATGAATCAGTTCTTGCTGGTACAGGGTCAGTATTAATCATTGATAAATGTACAACTGATTTTGAGGTAGCTATATTGAGTGGCAATGTTGACTTTTTCGAACTACTATCCAATAAATCAATGGCTGATTTGGATTTAGGAACATATATTTTAGGGAGTCAAACGGTACTAAACAATTATTCAAATGTCAATTACTGTATTCCGGTGGCAACATTTTTGGCTGGTGGAACTGGGCAAATAAATACTGCTGCATATCACTGTTACCCATTTGCGTACTTAAAGAATGCTATTGAGAAAATAATAACATCTAATGGTTATACACTTATTACAAACCTATTGGATGCTGATTGGAATAAAAAAGCAATTAATGTTTGCTCTCTTAATCCAAATTCTGACAGTCTAAACAGTTTTGAGGCTTATGCTGGTGGAAATAGTTCAGCTGGTGCAGGTGTCGGTGAGTACATAGTATTTAATATAAATCCAACTGGCAATGGTTTATTAACTGCTTTTAATGAAAGTGGTGTTAAAGGTATGAGATGGACAAGCCCTATAGATTGCAGTATAAAAATAGCATTTGGAGTTACTACACCCACACCATTAGCGGCTTCGGATTTAGTTATTAAAAACAACACGAATGTAATACTAAATCTAACTGCATTAAATGGTTCAATCAATCAAGTTATAAATGTAAGTAAGGGAGATATATTGGAAATAACAGCTTGGAAAAGACCCAATAGTTCAAATCCAGCCAGAAGTTCTTATACTTTTCGGTTATCAGAAATGATTACCGAAACAGTACCTACACTCGGAAAATTATACATATCTCCAAATTTAGGTTTCGACACGCAGTTTGATTTTTTTAAAATGTTTGTACAAGTTTTTGGGCTAACATTATCCGTTGATAATGTAAATAAAGTAGTACGTGCCTACACTATGCAAAAATTATATGACAATAAAGTCATTGCCAAAGACTGGAGTAAAAAATTGAATGATGTGCCTAGTGATATGTATTTTACTTTTGGTGGTTATGCTCAAAAAAACTTAATAAAGTTCGATGATAATTCGGCTGATAATGTAACAGACAGTGGAAGTTTCGCAATATCAAATGAAACTATTGAAAAATCAAAAGACCTGTTTTCAATAAAACTTGAATCAGGATTAGACAGAATTTTAAACAGCCATTCTATTGCAAATATACCACTTGAAGAAATAGACAGTTCAAATGTAATCTCATTTAAAGGCGGAAAACCTCATATTGTCAACACCTCTTCATCACCCATCACCATTAATGGAACTGCCTACAATCTGAATATCGCAAATCATTCAAACTCTCAATCATTCATTGATTCATTTTATACTGGGTTGGTTACAATGCTTGGAGCCGCAAAATATACTGAAGACTTCTTTTACCTAACCGATAAAGACATTGAGGATTTTAATCAGTTTGTCCCTGTTTATGTCCAAAAGTACGGTCACTACTTCTACGTCAATAAAATAGTCAATTATGTAAGTGGTGAACTTACCAAATGCCAACTCATAAAATTATAATATCATGTCAGATACTACCGAAAAAAAAGTACTCTTAACCGTTTCGCTCGAGGTTAAACAAATGATTGCTGATTTAGCAGTGACAAAAAAAGCTATTGCAGATTTAAGAAGTGAGCAAAAAGGACTCGACCAAACAACTGAAGAGGGGCGAAAGACCTATGAGGCTTATGGTGCTGAAATACGCAACCTGACAGCCACATCCAAAGAGCAACAAAAAACGATTGACAATACAATCAAATCGCAGCAAGCTCAGAAAGAAAGCAACGACCAACTCAAAGCCCAGTTATCACTTCTTACGGCTGAATACAATAAGCTATCAAAAGAGCAAAAGAATTCAGCAGAGGGAACGGCTTTGCGTGATAGCATAAAAGGTATTGCCACTGAGTTGAAGAAAACTGAGGGTGGGCTTGGCGACTTTCATAGAAGTATTGGCGAGTACAAAAATAACATAATGTCAGCACTCGGTTTGAGTGATGGCTTTGCTGGAAAACTAGTAGGTTTAGCTACCGGTGGAAAAGAAGCGGGAAAGGCAATGCTTACTGAGGGTGTATCAGGTGTGAAAGCATTTGGGACATCGCTTCTTTCACTTCTTGCCAATCCTATTGTTGCAATTTTGGCAGCCATTGCAGTAACTGTTATGATGGTTGCTAAAGCGCTGGAATCAAACGGAGAGGTTACGAACAAAGTTAAACAGATAATGGCACCTTTCAACGTCATTCTTGAGCTAACAGTAAACATATTCACACAACTTGTGAGTTGGTTGCTTTCAGGAGTTCAAGCGTTGGATAATTTGACGCTTGCCGTGGCAAAATATATTCCTGGACTTGATGTTATTGCTGAAAAATCACAACAGGCAATTGAATTGGAGAAAGAAAAACAGGCACTTTCCAAGAAAATGAGAGAGCAGCTGTTGACTAACTCCAAAGAAGAGCTCGAAATCGCAGAGTTACGGAACAAATCACGTCAAAAAGACAAGTTTTCAATACAGGAACGGCTTAAATTCTTGCAAGAAGCCGATGCTTTGGAGCTAAAAAAGGCTAAAGAGATAGCCGATAACCGTACTGAGAAGTTTGAACTTCGCAAAAAAGAGATGGCTGAAGAGGGTAAAACCTATAAAATGCTCACTAAAGAGGAAAAAGATGCTTATGTTCAACTTCAGGCTGATATAAATAACGCAAAAACGGAGTACTTCACCAATACAATGCGTTTGAAATCACAAGAAGCTCAACTGGTTCAGGCTGATGCAGCCGAAAAGAAAGCGGCGAATGATAAGATTGTAGCCGATGCCAAAGCAGCAGCCAAGAAAAGAGAGGAAATTGCAAAGGCATTGCATAAAGCGGAAAATGATTTGTTTAATATTTCTCAATCAACTATCTCACAGAAGTACAAAGAGATAGTTGAGGACACAAAAAAGAGTTATTCACAGCGGATTTTGGCACTATCTGATTACGAAGCAAATCAAATCAAGACTTTACAGACAAATGCAGAGTTTGAAATCTCTCAGAATAAATTAACCGGCAAACAAAAGCTGGTAGTTGAAAAGAAACTTGCTCAGGATATTTCAAA
>JBAXAD010000191.1:0-7453 GCA_037142715.1 Paludibacter sp.
ACTCAAACAGAAAAGTTTTCTACGCCTACTTCACTCCATTTTTCGGCTCACTGGACGAGGTCAATCCAAGACCATCAGTCGGAATCTGTTGTTGCTTTTGCGGATAATCATATTAAAATTTATCAACCTTGCCATTGATATGGATTCAGTAAAAAAATGAATCTTGTATCAAATAAAAAAACTTTGTACAATATCAATTTTTATTGCTCTATTTTTAGTCATATTCCGAATTGATATTGCCCTAAAAATAATTACTTTTGCAATTCAAAATCAAATTCCCATCTCAAGGCCAATTTATGACTAATTATCAGATTGAATATTACAATTCTCTGTCCGAAAAGGAAAAACATATATTGAACGTAGCTGCCCTCAAAGGTTTTGGAATCAGCGCTTCAAGTATTTCTCAGTTGTTGAATGTGCAAATGCGGATAATCCAAAAAGATATTACAGCTTGTTTGGATGTTGCAATAAAGGCAGGTTTATTTACCTCCTCCAATCAGTATTCCAGAGAATATCAGGTGAATCCATCATTTGTTGTTTACGTTTACCCTTTGCTGAAAGACTATTCGGAGGAGTGGAGGTTGATAAATGGCCAGACCAATTTTTATTATGGCAATCCGCCTATCAAATACTTCAAGAATTTTGTGTATTATTTGCTCTATAATAAGAGTAAACTTCTGATGGCCCAAGAAGAATTATTGCAATACGCTTTTGATATTTATGCTGATGAATTGGCGTTGATGCTCGACAATAGCGCATATCATACCGTTTTGTCAATGTTGCATCCAAGTATTTTATATCGTTTATTCATTTCAAAAATACAGCAAACGCTTCTCAATCTGGATTCGCTAAATGACTTAAAACTGTATGTTGATCATCTAAAATCAAAATTAGCTGTTGACTTTTTAGAAATATCTGATTTGATTGATACGCATTACAATTTACATCATGGACATTTCACTTCTGCTCAAACCAATTCTAAAGGTCAATTTACACAAAACTATAATATAGCTGCCATAGAAAGTTTCCTGAAAGGGGATAACAAATCGGCATTGAACTTGTTTGAAACGGGTCTCAAAGAACTACGTAAGACCACAAAAGGTGCAATGTTGCCACAAATTCCACATTCCGCTTTCTTTTATGTAACGCTATTGCTCAGCATTTCACCCGAAGCTTCTGCTCCTATTTTCCAGAAAATAAATACCTATTTTGATAAAAACTCACAAACTCAACACACTCAATTATTTAGGCCGGTAGCCCATTATGCACTGAATGACAAGGAACATCTGGCTTCGTCCATTTATTACCTTACAAAAAATGTGTACACAACAGAACAAAATTATTTGAGCCTAATTAGTTTTCTGCTGATGTATTTGGTAGATGTAAAACCAAAACTAAGTATACTTTCAGATATTATTAGAACCGTAAAGAAAGCTTATTCCAATGGATATTTAGTATTGGCGTATGAGGCAGCGTATGCTTTAAAACAATGGACTGACGATAAAGAAGTAACGGATTTGTACGCCAAAATTGCCAGCGATTTGGATTACGAACCAGCACTTTCGCACATTTCACGACAAGAGGATTGGGAGAAATCGCTCAATACTTTTCTGTCTATTGGTGGCAAAGGGAAAACCAGTATGCCCGACAAAGACGATACCGGAAAATATCGCGTGGTATATTATGTCAATTTCAACAATGATTTCATACAGCCCGTTTTGCAAAGTCGCAATGCCAAAGGTGCATGGAGTACAGGTAGAAACATTGCCCTCAAAACATTTAGCAAGGGAAATGTGGAGGGAATGACCGAACAGGATCTACGCATTTCCAAAAATGTAAAGTCCTCGAGTAGTTATTATGGTTCTGAGGATTATTATTTGAAAGACGGCACCATTAAAGATTTGGTGGGGCATCCATTTATATTTTTGAATGGTTCAAATGATGTGGTAGTGGAGCTGGTGGCATCGCAACCGGTGTTGGAAGTAAAGAAAACGGCCAAAGGCTACACACTTGCTACCGATATAAAAGATGTGACGAACAGACTTATTGTAGTGAAAGAAACCAATACCCGCTACAAGATTTATGATTTAACGGCACAACAGGTTGTCATCATCAAAGCCATTCAGGAGCAAAAAATTGTGGTTCCCGACCAAGGTAAGGATAAACTCATGCAGGTGCTGGGCAATTTCAGTTCACACTTCACCGTTCATTCCGATTTATTGGCAACCGATAACACCAAGGTGAAGAAAGTGACTGCCGATAATCGCCTCAGGGTTCAATTACTACCTTTGGGCGAAGGACTGAAAGCGGAGATTTTCGCCAAGCCTTTTGGAACACATCCACCCTATTGCAAACCTGGAAAAGGAGGTAAAACGCTTATTGCCAATGAAAAAGGCGAGCAATTGCAAGTAACGCGTAACTTATCGCAAGAATCGGAAATTGCCAACATGCTAATGGGTAAAATCCAGGCATTGGAAAGTATTGACATGAGCGACGATTTAATTGCTTTCGATGACCCAATGGATTCGCTCTATTTGCTGGATATATTGGCAGCCAATACCGATAAGTGCGTGGTAGAATGGCCAGAAGGCGAACGGTTCAAAATAAAAGGTTCGGTTAGTTTTGGCAATATGAACCTGAGAATAAAGAGCAAATCCAACTGGTTTGAGTTGCAAGGTGAATTGCAGGTGGACGAAAATACAGTGCTTACCATCCAGCAATTATTGGAACTTACTGCCAAAGGTCACCATCGGTTTATCGAACTGAAGCAAGGCGAGTTTTTAGCTTTGAGCGATAAATTGAAAAAACAACTGGACGAACTCCGCACTTTTTCAACTGCCAATAAAGAGGGTTTGCAGATAAATAAATTTGCGTCGGTGGCGTTGGGCGACTTCTTCGACGATGTAGAAAACCTGAAAACCGACAAGGCGTGGAAAGAATTTAGGCAGCGTGTGGATGTGGTGCAAACTACCGAAACGCAAATACCGTCCAATCTGCAAGCCGAATTGCGACCATATCAGGAAGAAGGTTTCCGATGGCTCTCGCGCTTGGCCGAATGGGAAGGTGGCGCTTGCCTTGCCGACGATATGGGTTTGGGAAAAACCGTACAAACGCTTGCTGTTCTGTTGCACAGGGCGCAATTGGGTGCTGCATTGGTAATTTGCCCCGTGTCTGTTATTCCCAACTGGATAAGTGAAACGGCAAAGTTTGCACCCACTTTGAACGTAAAAACCCTTACTTCGGGCAACCGCGAACAAACTTTACAAAACCTTGAAGCGGGCGATTTGTTGGTAACTTCCTATGGTTTATTGCAATCGGAGGAAACGGCTTTTGCCAATATCCAGTTTGCCACCATAGTGCTGGACGAAGCGCATACCATTAAAAACTATGCCACCAAAACGTCCAAAGCTGCCATGCAATTGCAAGCTCCATTCCGCATGGCACTCACCGGAACGCCCATCCAGAACCACTTGGGCGAGGTGTGGAACTTGTTCAACTTTATCAATCCCGGATTATTGGGTTCGCTGACTCATTTTACCGACACCTTTATTAAATCGGACAACGACCAAGCCCGCAAGCATTTGAAAAAACTGATTGCACCGTTCATATTGCGCCGAATAAAATCAGCTGTATTGGACGAATTGCCACCAAAAACCGAGATTGTAAAGAAAGTGCAACTTAGCACAGAGGAAATGGCCTATTATGAAGTTTTGCGCCGACAAGCCATCGAAAATATGGAAAACGATGACAGTCCGCAAGGCAGCAAGCAATTGAAGGCGTTGGCAGAAATTACCCGTTTGCGACAAGCCTGTTGCAATCCAGCTTTGGTAGACCCCACACTCAACATCGGTTCTTCCAAACTGACGATGTTTCTGGAAATTGTTGCCGAATTGATTGAAAACAAACATCGTGCATTGGTATTTAGTCAGTTTGTGAAACACCTCACGCTGGTACGTGCTGCATTGGATAAATTGGGCATCAAGTACCAATATTTGGATGGTTCGTCGCCAATGAATGAGCGGGAACAAAGCGTGAAGAAGTTCCAGAGTGGTGAGGGCGATTTGTTCTTGATAAGCCTCAAAGCAGGTGGTTTGGGACTCAACCTCACAGCTGCCGACTATGTGATTCACCTCGACCCATGGTGGAATCCTGCCATAGAAGACCAAGCTTCGGACCGTGCACACCGTTTTGGACAACTGCGTCCTGTAACTATTTACCGCTTGGTGGCCGAAAACACTATCGAAGAAAAAATTATCCAGCTGCACAACACCAAGCGCGACCTTGCCGATTCGCTGCTGGAAGGCAGTGACCAATCCGCCAAAATGAGCATTACTGAATTGGTGTCGTTGATAAAAGATAGGGATTGAAAGTTATTTTCGTCCTAAAAGGTTTTTTTCAACCTGTTAGGTCTTATTGTTCAATAGGATTGAGAATCAATTAGCTTGATGGTTTTTAATTCTGCATGCTGAAAATAGATATAATTTGTTCAATATGATTTTTCTATGACCCCCTGCCCCCTACTGGGGGTTCTAAAACGCAGTATTTGAAGGATAACATAGAAACTTGGTCTTAAGCCCCGAATTTATCCCGATTTCTATCGGGAGAGGGTTGGGGGTCATTAATAAAAATAATGAACTTATTTTTCAATGATATTCTGATTTTTCACACCCCACCTGTTAGGTCTTATGTTTCAGTAAGACTCTTAAAAAACTAATAAAGAATAGCACGCGGTCCCGATAGTTATCGGGATAGCTGATTCAATACGGATTAAAAAAATACTACGTATTTTGATTTCAATCCTAAAATCAATTTGCAAAGTAAATTTTAAATCCGTCTTTTTTATCCGCTCCATCAGCGTAATCAGCGTGCTATTCTTATTTTCTTTTGTTTCATTCCATTTTTTGTCCTGTTTTTCAGGACTGGGATGCTACCATCTACCATCTACTATCTACCATCTATTTCACATCACCTTCAGCACCCTAGCACATCCCGCTCTCTTCACTTCCACTATTGCTCCACCAAAAGCCACATTTCCAAACTCCATTCCTACACTTACCAACAAAGTGATATCGTCGGTAACCAAGGACTTAAATTGCTCGTCGAACTCCAACGTAAAAGTTTGTTCATCTATTATATTGTTGGTAGAAAACCACTCACTCATTTGGCTCACACTGTACCCTTGCAAACCGGGGTTCACAGCATCATAGTTGGTTTGCAATACCGGTTTGTAGTGCATGTCTGACACGGTACCCAAGCAGACAATGAGTCGGAAATACGGTAGCCGCTGGAAATTCACCAAGTGCGATTCGGTATTGATACGCGGAAAAACCACTGTAGCTTTCAGCGCTAGTCGGTCCACTTCCACGGTGGGCATCACCCGTAAAATGCTAGCCAACGGATAATTGCGGTTGAAATTGAAATCGTCCAGCGCTTGTTTATACACCGTCAATTGCAGATTTCGCTCGCCAATGGGTCTTGCAGTGTCCAGTTTTATCAACTGTTTGCCCATGCCCGTCCATACTGGCGACAGGTTAAAATCGGCCAAGCGGTACAATTCACCCACGGCACCACGCACACCCCGTGCAAATTGCACACATCCACCCCACTCCGCCTGATGTTTGCGCAGTGATGCAAACTCCTTGCCTTTAGATATCCTTTCCTTTGTAGCACCTCCTTTGGTACGCATTATCACTTTGTCGCTCCCCACCGGACTATAAAACGATATGCCCTTGATACTGCCTGTTGCCTGAAAAATTCCTTTTACAATCGCCATAATTAGTTGGTACTTAGTTAGTAGTTAGTAGTTTGTAGATAGTAGTAGATTGTAGTTGGTAATTAGCTCGTAATTAGTAGTTTGGAGACAATAGTTAGTTTATAAATAGAAATTTGGAGTTTTTTTTACTTCTTACTACAAGCTACCGACTACAAGCTATCTACTACAAGCTATCGACTACAAGCTATCTACTAGCTACAAGCTATCTACTAGCTAGCACCTAACCGCTACCTTTCACTTACAAAAGTAATTAAATTAATTGAACTAAGAAAGAGATAAGTATATAATATGAATTTATTATAATTTCATGTTATATCCATGGTATTATCATATTATCTCCATATTATTACCATATATAAGTGAGAATTAGAAGCAAGGTAGAGCTAGGTTAGGATAGTGTAGTGACGGCTTCACTTGGAGTGAAGCCGTCACTAGAGTAACAACCCAATCGCTATAACAACCCGGTCATTCCAATAAAAACAGGAGAAAAACAAGTCATACGAGGGGCAAGCGACATCCCTGTCGCTTAAGAAAGAATCTAAAGCGGTTAGGAAACCGCTTGCCCCCACCAATCTAAAATTTAACTCAACAATAATCAATATACAGTGATTCAAGACATTGAAACTTTTTGTGAAATTATTTTCAAAAAAATCTCATTTATGTTTGTTATTGTAAAAATTATCAATATATTTGCATTCTGAATTTTTCAGCAAAAAATGTTGAAAAACGACTGAGTTTTATATATTTTCAAGAATAAAACTGAAAAAGTTTAAAACTCATGCTTGCTTTTATAAACCTTTGTTTACAAGGTTTGCAAGCAGTATAATGTTAGCTTCTAGTTCCAGAGATGGACCGTGCAAGCTAAATTTCAATAGATTAATTTGGGTTATGGCAAACCCTGCGATTTGATAGACCACTCACACCCCCATGCCTTTGGGATAAGGTCTTAAGCTTTGAACCAGGAACAACCGTAACTTAAGTCTATGATTATATTCTCTCGTCGCAATTTCCCTTTGTGCTTTTCCACCCACAGCCTACTGGCTACCCAATTTATTACCGTACTACTTTCTAGTTGCAGCATTATACCGAGTAAGGACAATTACATCCAATCTTTCAGTGCGTTCATTGCCGACGTAAAAGCACATGCTGCTACTTATACCCAAGACGATTGGAACAAATCAGACCTGAAATATAACAAATACGCCGAACAAGATTATAATCCAGCTATAACCTTTGAGTTTGCAACAAAAGTATAATGATTTGCAAATGACAATTATAGGTTAATATAAATAACTCAATTCCTTCACATGACTTTAGATCAATATATCGACAACATCAACAAACGCTACAAACTTGGAAATGCCACAGAACATACTTTCCGAGGCGATTTACAACAACTGATTGAAAGCATAGTACCCGAAATATCGGCAACCAACGAACCCAAACGGCAAAAATGCGGTGCGCCCGATTATATATTGATGAAAAAGGATATTCCAGTGGGTTTTATCGAAGCCAAAGACATTGGCGATAAAGACATGGAAGGTGCAAAAAAGAATGGCAACAAAGAGCAGTTCGACCGTTGCATCCTTGGGCAATCTGATTTTCACCGATTATTTGAGCTTTTATATTTATCACGATGGTGAATTTGTAACCAAAGTGAGTATTGCCACACTCCAATTC
>JBAXAD010000192.1:0-7315 GCA_037142715.1 Paludibacter sp.
TTACGGAACAAACCACGAATACCAATAAGGCAGCTGACGCTAAGATAGAGACTCAAGCTAAATCGGAAAACGAAACAAAAGCTAAATCAGTTGATAACTCGGACTTTAAATCCGATGTTAAGGCTAAGGCTGAGGACGAAAAAACAAATGAAACTGAAACGCCTGGCATTGTGTCTTGGTCAGTTATTTTGCTGGTGTTGGGGCTTTTGGGGTTGGTTTATTTGGTATTGAAACGATTTAAGGTAGTGAAATGAAAGTCTTACAAGGTCAAACGATATTTGATATAGCTGTTCAAAGCTCTGGTTCTGCTGAGGCAGCGTATGAGTTGGCTTTGTTGAACGGAGTTGGACTTACTGATGATTTGATTACAGGTGGTGACCTGATACATGCGGGTATTGTGAGTGCTGAAATTGCGGCTTATTATGCTTCTAAACAATTGATGCCGGCTACATTAATGGCTCAGATTATTGAAGGTACTTTACCAGTGGTGTTGGTAGGTTCTTTGGTAAGTATCGAAAATAATACGCTGAAGGTACTATCCGGGCAAACGTTTTTTGATTTGGCATTGCAGAGTTCCGGGAACGTGGAAGCTGCTTTTGAGTTGGCTTTACTGAATGAATTAATCGTATCGGATGACTTGAATGCGGGGCACGAACTCACAATGACGGCTATTGTGAACAAACAAATTGCCAACTATTATACCAACAAGAATATTAAGCCGGCTACTTATATTACAGCTACCACCGTTTTGCCCGAAAATGAAGGTGGTATTGAATTTTGGGCTATTGAAACTGAATTTTTGGTTAGCTAATTATAAATTAAAGGAATTGATATGGCACGAACAATTATAGAAATAAAGGCATCAATGACAGATAGCTTTATGGCCAATGAGACCATGGCCACAAAGTACGGCTTTGTGGTAGGTGCTTTGTTTGATGAAACATTCTCGAAAGTATCGTGGGAAAGTATCCAATTTTACATCGTGTCGGTCGCAATTTTCTTCTTAGAAAAGATGTTTGATACGGACAAACAGGACATTGAAAATATCATTTCGGAGCTGAAACCTCACGGAAAACGCTGGTATATCAACAAAACATTGGCATTTATGCATGGCTATACATTGGTTGTGGATACAGATTCTTACAATACAACGCTGCTGACAGATGCCCAAATTACAACTGCAAAAGTAGTGAAGTATGCTGCCGTGGTTGAAAAAGGAAGCGTGGTGTATATTAAAGTGGCAGGTGCTAACAAGTCGCAATTGTCAATTGACCAAGAAGCGGGACTCACTGCCTATCTGAAAGAGGTGAAAGATGCCGGGGTGCGTGTTGAAATCATAAACCGTCCAGCTGAGCACTTCAAAGCCAATCTTACTGTTTATTTCAACCCCATGGTGCTGAACTCTGACGGCTCAAGCGTTGCTGGTGGTTATCCGATTCGTACAGCAATTGAAGCGTTTATTTCTTCACTGCCTTTTAATGGTGAATACCGAAACAATACGCTGATTGACATTCTGCAAGCCATTGACGGTGTAGTTATGGCCGAATTGAATAGCGTGGAAACAAGTGCTGATGGTGTCACATTTAAGCCGGTAGATGCTTATGTAGTGCCCGACTCAGGGAGATTCTCAATATATAATGAAACTGACTTGGTAATTACATACATAGCTTATGAAACTGTTAGCGATTGATTTTAGACGGTTGGCGGTGTTGCTGCTACCCACGTTTATGAGGCAGCCGGTGATAGTGACTTTCATTGGTTCATTTATGCCAGCACTAACCGATTTACAAATACGGTTCTTGGCTAATAGAACCGCAAATTTATACCGGTTGAGCCACAATGGTCAGGTTTGTTATTTACGAAAGGTGCTTAACGATGCCTTTCCTACGCGTGAAAAAGATTTTGTAATTGAGGATTATGACCCTTCAGGACATTGGGTTTATGCCTTTGATGCTGAATTATTTTCGAGTCAGTTGATGATACCTGAAGCCTCTGGTGAAATTATTTACTCGGTTGAATTGATTGGTGATTATGCCAATTTCACTGTAAAAATTCCAACAAACATTGCAAGTGATGACAATTTGAATAGAATTAAGTCGCTGGTAAACACCTATAAACTACTTTCAAAAAAAGCCATATATGGATACTATTAATTTTACAAACGACAAGAAAAATTTTCCATTGTCAACTCAGGCCTTGGAGTTTATGAAGTTGCTTTCGCAACGGAGCTACCAACTTGCATCCCTGGGCGGTGTGGGTAACTATATTTTGAGCGGTTGCGTAAATACTTCAGGTACTAGTTGGACTACTGGATGGGTAGTTGTAAATGGTGAATTGTTGCCATTTGTGGCAGGTAGTGGAACATTGACAAGTAACGTTCGGATTGTGGAAACAAAAGAATCGGTTACGGCAGGTTATGAAACTTATGCAGATGTATTTGTGCGCCGTACCGTAGAGTTTGGTAGCAATGTTGGCGGTACTAATACCTTTGTTTGGAATACATTTACCCGGGTAAAATCTAACCTAGAGTTAGCTGCCGAAAGTGCAACAAAAACGGAACTTGCAGCATTGAGTAACTTGGTGATGCCTAAAGGATTTATAGGTATGTGGAGCGGTACTACAGAAGCTATACCTACAGGATTTGCATTGTGTGATGGTGCTACAGTAGAAGGCGTAGTTACACCTGATTTGCGTGGACGGTTTATTGTTGGTCTTGACCCGCGAATAAATCAAAGTATTGCCACAAATGTGGCTGATTTGACTGAGAACTATGGCGTTGTAAGAAGCACAGGTGGTAAACCACGTGTAAAATTAACGTCGGATGAGTCTGGTTTGCCAGCACATAAACATCGTGCAGATGGAGGTATGACTTACAGCGGTTACGCAGGGCTGAAATATGGAGCCAATCAAGAAGCTCAAGCAGGTGGTGACATTGATGGAGGTGCTAAAGATGCAAGTACCGCTCACGAAAACCGCCCGCCGTACTATGTTTTAGCATTCATTATTAAAGTGGTATAATCATGGCAAAGCAAACATTAAGCGTACTAAAAGCGTGGTTCGCCAAAGGATTGAAACCTACGGCTTCGCAATTTTCGGACATGTTTGATTCATTTTTTCATAAGGATGACAAAGTGCCGGCAGCAAGTGTGGACGGGCTACAGGATTTATTAGATGCTAAGGCTAGTACTGATGCGCTGGGTGGTTATTGGAGTAAAGATGAACAGCTACCGGGTGCTAATGTTGGTGCTGCCGATGTTTCCTACTCCAATACCACTTACCCAACCGTGGAAAAGGCGTTGGATAAATTGCTTTATGTAACGCCTTCAGTGAGTTCATTTGTTGCCAGCATTGCATCAGCTGAAAAAGGGCAAACGATAGATTCGCTTTCTTTAACATGGGCGGTAAGCAAAACAATGACTACACAAACCATTGACCAAAGTGTTGGTGATGTCGTTGGATTACTGACTAAAGCACTAACAGCGCAGGGTATTGTAGCTTCTAAAACTTGGACAATTACGGTAGGTGATGGCACTAATACGGCTACAAAAACAGTAACGCTCACTTTTTACAACAAAAGATATTGGGGTGTTTCGGCACTAGAAACATTGACAGATGCTCAAATTATTGCACTATCAAGCGAGTTCTCGACTTCGAGGGCGCAAAGTAGAACACTGGATGCTACAGGTGGAAGGTATCTTTATTTTGTCATGCCTGAAGCATTTGCTTGTACAACTGCAAAGTTCAAGCTTGGTGGTTTGTATATGAGTGATTGGCAGGTGACTACTCGCAGTTTTATAAATGCAAGTGGCTACTCCGAAAGTTACATGATATTCAGAAGTACTAATTTACAAACAGGCGCAGCAATGGCCGTAGATATTATATAAGATGGCAAATTTAGCAGGAACTAATGTAGGGGCTACCATACGTCCATTTACAAGTGAAGATACTTTTGCAGTGGCGCATCAAGATGAAATAAAAGGTGGGTTGCATACCGTAAGTACGATTACTTCACCAGCATTCAATAATGAACTGCCTGAAGCTAGACGGCAAGTGGGTATGTGGATTTATGCACTGGATGACGGCAAAACCTACATCATGGATGCTAATTTGAGCTCTGTTACTGAAAAGGTGTTTGGAGACACTATTACCAACGATACAATAGGCGCATTAATTGATGATGCTACAGACCAAGAAGCAACTGCACCTGCTGATACCGATTCAATTATATTGGGGAAAGGAAGTAGTTTCAATAAATGGACTTGGGCGGATTTCGTAACCGTTTTAAAAACGATATTTGAATCAGTTTTTTTATCAACTAATACATTAACTAGTTCATATACGATTGTTCCTGACTTATCATTTAGGATTAATCGAATGAATTTAGTTGAATCAGGGACTACATCTGCAACGGTTACTGCGTTTTCAAATTTACCTACAAATAGTTGTAGTAGAACTATTCAGATAAAGAATTCACGCTCTAATTCTACAGCATTATCAGTTACTATTGCCACATCTATTGCTGACGCTACTGTTGTAAACATGAATAATACCAATTTATCAGTTGGATATTTAAAAGAACTTGAACTAAATTTATTGTTCACAAAAGAGGGTTCAAATATGCTAGTATCAATCATTTCAATTATTTCAATATAATGAGACGAAGATTAATGTTAAGTGGGGTGGAGCAACTTGGATTTATGAAATTTATATGTCCTGATTCATTTAGTGCGCCAGAATTGTTTGCTTCATATGGCGAATCTGTTAATATATATGATATTTTTCGTAATTATTTATTTCTGCAAAATCCAAATGCGAAGTATATTTACTCTATGAATAGTTTCAATACTTTAACCCTTACGGCTAGTGCTTCTAGAACATTTTATTGGGGATATTCGCTATCTGGGGTTGATTATACATTTAATCATACATCAGGAACAATTACGCCATTTTCAACAGGGATGACAAAGCGTTTTGTAATTGTAAATGATACTGCATCTTTAACGGATGTCGTACTGCCAACGGGTGCTAGATGGGTATTTTTAGGAAGAAAAATTAATTCAATTTCAGCAACGCAATATAATTCATCCGTAGCTTATATACATTGTACTGATTCTGGATTATCCCTTACTTCTATTTTAGCTAATGCGTTTACTGGGTCAACTTTAGTAGGGGTTATAAACATTCCTTATTCTGTAACTTCGATTGGAGATAGTGCATTCTGTCAATCTGGAGGTTCATCAATTATAATACCAAGTTCAGTTACAACAATTGTAAATAATCCATTTTACAACAGTACTATTACCTCATTTGTGGTAAATGGAACAAATTTTATAGTAGAAAATGGGGTATTATATAATTACACAAAAACTAGATTGATTCACGGAATTAAAGGAACATCAGGTCCTTTGACTATTCCAAGTACTGTTACTTTAATTGGACAATTTGCATTTTATGGTATCACAACGCTTACGGGAAGCCTTGTTATTCCTAGCAATGTTACAACTATTCACGGGTCTGCATTCCTACAATGTACTGGTTTTACGGGTGATTTGATAATCCCATCAACCGTTACATCGTTTGGTTGGGATGTTTTCCAAAGTTGTACTGGTTTTACGGGTGCATTGACTATTGGAAGAACCAACTTTTCAGCTGGTGGTTCCACAGGATTTTTAGGATGTTCGAATTTTACGGCTTTAAATCTGCCAGTAGGCTACAATGGTCAAATGACATGGAACTTCAGTTCTAAATTTTCAGGTGCAAGTTTAGACCAATCGGTTAAAAATATATTAAGCGGAACAAAAACGCTTACAATTGGCGCAACAAATAAAGCATCTTTATTAGCATATAATTCTAACGCTGTGACTGATGCAGCAGCTAGAGGAATAACAATCAATTAAAATGGAAAAAACATATATTTTATTCGACGGGTTTGAAACCTATGAGAATCCACTTGAAAACGTGGAAATTGGCACTAGCTACCCAAGCCAATTTCATTTAGAATTATCTGATGAACAAATGAGTTGGAAAGATAGTCATCCTGATGCAACGGTGCAAGAAGTATGGAATATGGAGTTAACTCCTCCCTATGTGGATGCTCGTACCAATTCAGAAAAGCGACAGGAACAATACGGCTTTAGAATTCATATCGAATTAAGTCAAGCATTTATAACCTACCGTGCGGAAGCGGTAGTGTATAGGCTAGAGAATAACGAAGCATTGGCATTGATAGCTGATACAAAAGCTAACGAAAAAGCGCAAGAAATTGCAGCTATTAAAGAGATGATTAGAATTGAATATCCTGATTAAATAACCTTGATAAAAGGCTGGGTTTGATTATCAATTAATATAAAAATCTTGGGGGCGGGTAAAAAAGCCCCCGGCAGTTAGTAAGCAATACCACTCACATACTAACGCAACGATGCGACTTGACGCATACCGGGGGCTTATGCCTTTGGGTGTCAAGTCGCATCGTTGTATGTGTACGTGAGTGGTTCTGCAAAGATATAAATTATATATTTACTAACAACAAAAAAATGAAAACAAAAAATTACAACCAAGCCCCGCTGCCGTTTCAGGGTCAAAAAAGACGGTTTCTCAATGAGTTTAAAGTTGCTTTAAAGGACTTTAAAAGTGCACCAATGTTTGTAGACCTGTTTGGAGGTTCGGGGTTACTGGCGCATACAGTGAAGCAAATGTACCCGGATGCGGACGTAGTGTATAACGATTTTGACAGCTATCATTTACGGCTGGCCAATATTGAACGTACCAATGAGCTACTGGCTCAGTTTCGGGTTATACTGAAAGATGAACTACCTGATAAAGTTATCAGCAAAGAGGCCAAAGAACGCGTGCTGAAGGCGGTTGCTCAAGAAGAAAAGCGCAGCGGGTATGTTGATTATATCACCATCTCGTCGAGCTTGTTATTTAGCATGAATTATGCGCTAAATCATAATGAGTTATCGAAACAATGCATGTATAATTGTGTGAGAAAGAGCGATTATGAGATGGCCAGTGATTACCTTCAGGGCGTGCAAATTGTGAAGCAAGATTATAGAGAGTTGTTTGAGCGTTACAAACATATCACCGGCGTTGTGTTCTTAGTCGACCCGCCGTATTTAAGTACTGATTGTAGTACTTACAGCAGCTATTGGAGGCTGGGGAACTACTTGGATGTGCTGACGGTTCTGAAGGGTACTAACTATTTTTATTTTACGTCGAATAAGTCTTCGATATTGGAGTTTTGCGAGTGGGTTGAAAAGAACCTGAAGGCTGAGAACCCTTTCAGAGGTGCGGTTAAGAAGGAAGTGGCTGCAAG
>JBAXAD010000193.1:0-7305 GCA_037142715.1 Paludibacter sp.
ACCGCATAATGTTTAGGGTCCACCAACATCATGGATCCGGCACTTCCCACCGTTTCGGCCAATGCCATGGAGGCACCGCCATGAAGTCGTTTCATGGGTTGGATAGTCCGTTTGTCAACAGGCATGCGGGCAATAATGAAACCTTTGGAAGCTTCTATAAACTCGATTCCCAAATGGTCAATCATCGTATTTTTACACAAATTGTTTAGCTCTTCGCTACTAAGTTGATGTGGCATATTATTCCGATTCAAAATTCTTTTATATTGAGATATTTACGATAATAAATATTTATTCAGCTTGCAAAGGTAAGAAATTATACAAATAACCGAATAGTAAATTCTTAATCACCAGCCAAATTTCACTTTCAAGTACACATTTCTACCGGGTTCTAGTTGTAGAATTCCGCGCGTAGTAGAAAGATGATTTAAGTAAGATTCGTTTAATAGGTTATCAACTCCAGTAAAAAATTGAATATAGTATCTTAATAAATCAATCTTTGCCGATTGAACATTGAAATTGAAGATGATATGTCCGTTTGTAGGTGTTTCGGTGGTTGCAACTTCTGCCTGACGTGCTGCCCACAAGGCAGATAGCGAGGCTTTAAATTGAGATATTGATTGATAATTGAAGGATATACATCCATGTAAAGGAGGAATTTGTGGCAAGAAACTTAGTGAATCAATGTCTTTTCCACGAGTATAAGAGGCGTTGGTAATAATAGAAAATGTCCGATTTATCAACCATTTTAATTCTAACTCACTCCCAATAAAGTAGGCTTTGCTCACATTTTGATTCTCGAAAATTAATGGTGAGGCTGACGTTTGTACTTCGGTAATTAAGTCGAATAAATAATTTGCAAACACATCGGTTTTAATTGAGATGTTATTGCCCGACAAAATGTAACTTAGGTTTGTAAACCAACCTTTTTCTGGTCTCAACTGCGAATTTCCTTTGTGTATACCGCTCCCAAGGTCAATGTATTTGAATCGTTCCTCCAAAGATGCAGCTCGGTAGGAATTCGCCAACATTAACGTCAAACGCTGACTTTTTGTTGGATAAAAATTCAAGTCGATGTGCGCCGAATATGCCAAGTCGATATGATTGTTAGGCAAAAACCCAACTTTTCTGATACTATAATCCAAAGTGTAATTACTGCTTTCCGATTGATACATTGAACTCACTGAACCCACAGATTTCTTTTGATACCAAGGGTTAAAGGCAGTATCATTGGACAGTTTGATATAATCGAGTCTTAAACCGGCATTCATTTCCCATTTCCCTGGGTCAATTTTCCAATTATATTGTCCAAATACGCCCAAATTCAGCATGTCTGATTTAGGAGTAGGTTGTGTAGCCACAAAATTTGAGTAAACTTCACTCCCAGCAATTGAATCTTTGACTGTTATTCGTATTGTATTGGTGTTTCGGTTACAAACTTCAGCGCCTACAATCACTGTATTATAATCATTGAAATAAAAATTGGCTGTACCTTTCAATCCTGTTGAAGTATTTTTGCTTGAGGGTAAAACCGTTTTCATTGGGTCCAATCTGTTTTCAACATCGCGCGAAACATATTGTGAATAGGCTTTGAACCGCAATTCTTTGAATACTTCACTTATGTCGCTAAAAATATATTCGCCGCTCAGTTGGTTGCGCACCATTCCGGTATATCTGACGGTAGCTGTTGCAGGAAAAAGCTTGCTGCCCGGCAATCCTACGTTCCATGCCTCAAAATGATTATACGTGGCAAGAAATTCTTGATTGTCACCGTACTTAATGCCACCTTTTATTCCATAGGATGCATCGTTAAACTGACTATTGGGTAATTTCCCTTGGGGAGTTTGCATGTTTTGGGCGGTGCGGTAGCTTCCTGTCAATCCCAAATACCATTGCTTGGTAGTGAATTGGACATTGGCACTGTTGGCCCAAAGATTGTTGGCGGAGTTGAATTCACTTCCTACCTTTCCATTGGTTTGAAAAGTAGGACTATAAGTAGGTCGTTCAGTTACAAAGTTGACTATTCCGCCCATAGCGCCTGTTCCGTAAAGCACCGAACTGGCGCCTTTTATCACTTCAATTTTTTTTAAACTGTTCATGTCCACAGTCGACAAGGCACCGGCTATGTCAGTGGCGGTTTGTATTCTATCGCCATCAACCAGAAATAGTAGTCGTTGTTCCGAAAAACCCCTAATGTTTACTGAGGTGGCCCAAATGCCATCTCGCGACAAGGAAATACCAGTTTCTCGTTGCAACGCATCGGCAGGAGTGAAGAATGAAGTTTTTTGCAATGCCGCAGAATCGACCATTACCATTGGTAATGATAGCATTTTCGATAAACTACCATAAACGGTAACTTCTTTTATCTCTTTGTGAAGTATCGAATCATTGATTGATTCCAAAATACTTGCTTGAGAATAAAATGAAAAACCGATAAGAATAGGAAGCAGAATTGACTTCATAATTTTGATTGTATTAAAAGAGAATTATTGCAATACAATTCAAAGCGACGAAATGAAATAGATTGAGTTTGTATTTAAATTTCTTTGCGAATCACATCTTCATCTTTAGATAATACAGGCACTTTAAGGTAATTGGTTCTAAATTCAACAATCCTATAGAACTTTCGTGTTATTTGTTGATAAGCCAGAATACTAAAATAATAAAATAGAACTGCCGTTGCCAAACCAGCAATAACGTCAATTGCATAATGTGCTTGAATAT
Source organism: Paludibacter sp. (assembly GCA_037142715.1). Lineage (GTDB taxonomy): Bacteria > Bacteroidota > Bacteroidia > Bacteroidales > Paludibacteraceae > Paludibacter. The sequence continues at coordinate 2,722 of JBAXAD010000193.1, forward strand.
AAATGGTGGCAGCAACAAGTGTTATGTAGAATGGTGTTAATATTCCAAGTAATATATAACGTCGGTTGCTTAAAACCAAAATCATGACTAAAGTAGAAAGTCCTACATGTGAACTTGGAAAAGCCGCAGTTGGTTTTTCCCCAATTTGCTGCGTTTTTTCTACCAGTTGGTTGAAAAAGCCCGTGTGCCCGTCGGACGATATAAGTGCTTCATTGGTATTGAAATACATCCTGATGTTTGGAAATGTAGCTGTGTTGACATTCTCCAACCCAATAGCCTTAAAATAATACTGTGGTCCAGCCGTAGGGAAAATAATAAAAATAAGATAATAACAGAAGAAAGTGAAAACGACCGAAAAAGTAAAGAATTTGAAGTATTTCCGATTAAAGAAATAAAAGTAAAAGCTTGAACAAATAATCATTGGGTAATATGAGAAATATCCCAGATTCATCAATTCATTCAACCATTCTTGTGGGTAAAGTTTACAAAATTCTATTGCAGGCTGGCAACCAAAAATCATTTGTTCCCAGCGAGCTAGCAAAAAGTCGAAATTTGGCAATATGCGATTTATCTCAAATGTTTCTGGATACCAGTAAGATAGCATTGAGCCAATAAACGCAAATCTGAGAAAACGAATAAACGACCAATCCTTGATAGAATTGATATAAGTAAGTGTCGTAATGGTAGAAATGATTAGTAATCTATTAATTAGCAAATGATTGGCATTTGGCAGCTGTGGGAATAGGTAAAGAATAATCAAAGAAGTAAGCAATATGTACAGAAAAGTTATTTTTTCAATTGCTAGGAAATGCATTGAACGAATCATTTTTATTTTAGGTTTTATTATTGGTTTCTATTCTTTCGTAAGTAACAACATAACAACATCATGCTTAGGAATTGCAAAGGTAGTAATTTTGGAAACACCAATGTTTGTTTTATTCCAAATATCACGTATTTTAAATCTTTGTTTTCGTGTATCTATCATTCTATTAAATATTGTGTCAGTTGCAAAAAACTCATTCCAATTTAACGATGTGTTACTCGTTTTCTGACTTCGGTTCAACAATGTAATGGCCCAAGCGTTGTTATGAAGTGGTTTAAGCCATATTTCTACACTGTCTTTCACTTGGTGCTTAAAACCTTGAATCCCCAAAATATCTTGGTCGATGGCAATTGCTTCTTTGTTACAGAGTATATTACGGGTTTCGGCACTCATGTTTCTCAAGTCGTTTCCCGAAATTAATGGAGCTGCCAGCATGCACCACATCGAAAAGTGAGCCCGTTCCTCGTTCACAGGCATTCCATTTCCAATTTCCAGCATGTCTGGGTCATTCCAATTTCCAGGTTTCGAATATTTCCGTAAACCATTCTGCATATCAAGTATTTGCATTACGCCATACGATTTCCAATCGCCAAGTCCATTCACGCAGTCGAAACAATTAAAAATATCATTGGTCGTTCTCCACAAATGTCCCATTTCAGCTCCCCATTCCCACGGTTTATTTTTCCCCCATTCACAAATGCTGTAAACCATTGGTCGGCCGGTTTGTAAAATGGCTTCCCCCATTGTCATGTATGCCCCTTCTGCATTAAGCTTGTCAGTGCCACACCAGTCGTATTTTAGGTAATCAACTCCCCATTTTGCGTACATATAGGCATCCTGATATTCGTGACCGCGACTTCCGGGTCGGCCAGCGCAAGTTTGAAATCCGGCCGACGAATAGATTCCAAATTTGAATCCCCTGGAATGAATATAATCTGCCAATGCTTTAATTCCCGAAGGAAATGACTGATGATTGGCAGTGATAAATCCTAGGCTGTCACGCTCGCCATGCCAACAATCGTCAATGATAACATATTCGTAACCAGCATCCTTCATTCCACTGGTAACCAATGCATCGGCAATTTCACGAATGATTTTTTCGTTAATGTTACAGGCAAATTTGTTCCAGCTATTCCAACCCATTGGTGGAGTTTGCGCCAGTCCTTGAAATTTTTCAGCAGAAAGTAATGTTACAAAAAATACAAAAACAACCAAGAATGTAATTGGTTTCGAACATTTCCAATTTATGAATAAAGTTTTCATATTAGATTTGTTAAATGTATTGTTTGCTTTAGACTTTATTCATTTCCCTACGTTATAATTATAGTTACTTTTAAATCTCTAAACTTACGTCTTAGCTCTGTTTTATCTTGAAAATAAATCATTTTCTCTTATTAAAAACAGATACGTGTTGGTATAAGTTTTAGCTCAATATATAATAACTCAGATTTCATTCTTTAGTACTATATAGTCCAATAAAATGCTTTTAATTTAATCGCAAAACACAAGCATTGGCTATGGATTTGTATAAATAAACCAATTTCCCAAATATTGTGCAAAGTTACATTAATAAAACTGATTGGCACAGTATTGATGGCATTCAATAATTTCTTTTTTTTGAGGGGAATGATATTTTAGTATAATATAACAGTATATTAATACGAAAAGTATGCGTCCTGGTTTTTTAATTTCTGACTTGTTGAGTATTGTAGTTTAAAAAATAATTTTCCTATTGTTTTTTATTAAAAATGCAATCATTATGACTCCAGACCATAATCCAATAATGAAAACTGTTGGTATTTTCAACGACAGTTTCCCTCCCATCATGGATGGCGTTTCGCTTACTGTTCAAAATTATGCATATTGGTTGCAGAAAAAAAATCAGCCAGTTTGCGTAATTACTCCTAAATCACCCGATTATGAAGATGAGGAACCTTACCCAGTTTACCGTTACTCTTCTATTCCAATCATTGGTCGGAAGCCCTATCGGCTTGGGTTTCCGAATATTGATATTTCTTTCAAATCTGAAATTGAGCACATTTCTTTTGGGTTGGTTCATGCGCATTGCCCATTTACTTCGGGTTTATTGGCCTTACAAATTGCCCGAGAACACAAAATTCCATTGGTAGCCACTTTTCACTCCAAATACAGGGATGATTTTGAACGATCTTTTCATAATAAAAATCTTGCCAAACTAATGCTGAAGGAAATTATCTGGTTTTACGAAAAGGCGGATGAAGTTTGGATTCCACAAGCAGCCGTGGAAGAAACCTTGCGTGAATATGGCTACAAAGGAAAAGTGGAAGTGATGGACAATGGGAGCGATTATTCAAACAGTATGCCCATAGTGCCCATTAAAAAACAAGCCCGAATTGAATTGAAAATTACCGAAACCGAATTTGTGTTTTTATTTGTGGGTCAGCATATTTGGGAAAAAAACACGCGAATGATTATTGAATCGCTTGCGTTGTTAAAAGATATTCATTTCAAAATGTTTTTTATTGGAACAGGGTATGCCAAGGATGATTTAATGCAGTTGGTCAATGACTTGGGGTTAGATTCAAAGGTTGAATTTTTGGGTGTGATTTATAATCGCGATGAATTGAAGAAGTATTATGCAGCTGCCAATCTTTTCCTTTTTCCGTCCATCTACGACAATGCACCGCTTGTAGTTCGCGAAGCTGCCGCATTGCATACCCCAGCTATTTTGGTAAATGGTTCAACGGCTGCCGAAAAAGTTATTGATAACTTCAATGGTTTCTTGATAGAAAATTCAGCCGAGTCTTTGGCTTTAAAAATACGCGAGTTATCCATTTTGCCGAAATTGATTGAAGAAACAGGACAAAATGCTGCTCATACCATTGCTCGCTCATGGGAAAGTGTTACCGATGAAGTGTTGGGCAGATATAAAATGTTAATGGAAAGAACATGGAAACGATAATTCCTGAAAAAAATGCAATAGAGATCAAATCCTTTTTTTAAGGAATGAAATGTTGATTTTTATTTGGATAAATAGATTTTTCCTTTTATAACGTTGCGTTAATATAGATCATCTTTGTATTCTAATAATTATATCGTATTTTTGTAGACAATTTTAAATGAAAGCCATATTATAATGATTAAAAGGATTTTATTCACAATAAGTATATTATTGACTTACAACTCAGTATTTTCGTGTACTAATTTTTTGGTTGGAAAAGCAGCTACGCTTGATGGCTCAACATTAATTAGTTATTCTGCAGATTCGTATTTTTTGTTTGGTGCTCTATATCATTATCCCGCCGCTACTTATCCCGCTGGTACATTGTTGAATGTAAATGAATGGGATACTGGAAAATTCCTTGGCAAAATTTCGCAGGTAGAAAAAACCTATTCTGTAATTGGCAATATAAACGAAAATCAAGTCAGCATTGGCGAAACTACTTATGGTGGACGTCCTGAATTAGTTGATACCACCGCTATTTTGGATTATGGCAGTCTTATTTACATTGCTTTGCAACGCTCCCGCACTGCTCGTGAAGCCATAAAGGTGATGACTGATTTGGTGGCGCAATACGGTTATTACAGTGAAGGTGAGTCATTTTCAATTGCCGACCCCAACGAAGTTTGGATAATGGAAATGATAGGAAAAGGCCGAAATAACAAAGGAGCAGTTTGGGTAGCACAACGTATTCCAGACGATTGTGTGTCGGCTCATGCCAACCAAGCCCGAATTACGACCTTCCCATTTGATGATAAAAACAATTGTTTGTATTCTGAAG
>JBAXAD010000194.1:0-7300 GCA_037142715.1 Paludibacter sp.
CCTCTGAAGAACAGAAATTAATTGCTAAAAAATACATTGATATACTCGCAAAAAAAGGATACAAGGTGGCTACTCAATTAGAGGCTGCTCCGAAATTTTGGCCTGCAGAAGATTATCATCAAGAGTATTACGATAAAAAGCATGGCTCACCTTATTGTCATATTTATCGGAAGATATTTTAGAAAGATAGTGAGAACAACCCCTAACCTCTAAAGGGGGATTGAAGTTAATTTAATTTCTCTATTTGCTTTTCTTTTTATTTCTGTCAAAGTATATGGAAATCATTACTAATTTAATTCCCCTTTAGGGGCTAGGGGCAATTAATTAAAAACTCAAAGGATGAAATATAAGTTGATTTTCTTTTTTTTACTTTTAAATATTTCTATTTTCGGACAAAGCTTGACTCAAGGTGAGAGCTACTTTAACAAAAAACAATATTCCAAAGCCCGCCCAGTGTATGAAACTTTATTGAAACAAAAACCGAACGATGCACTCATCAATTTTCGGTTTGCCCGTTGTTGTTATGAATTGAAAGATTATGAAACTGCAATTTCTCATTTTCAATTAGCAGGAAAAAAATATCCGGAACGCAATTTGTTTTTAGGGGATTCTTATTTTAAAACCTATCGTTTTGATGAATCGTTGTTGGCATATCAAACTTATATATCAGGTTTGAAACCTGATGATTCCGAAATTGTGGAATTGCAACCCAAAATAAAGAAAGTTGAAAAGGCCTCAAAATTGATGAGCAAAATTGAAGATATTGCCATTGTGGATAGCTTGGTGGTGAATAAAAGTGACTTCTTGCAATTTTACAAGTTTAGCAGTGAATTGGGTACATTAAGTCAGGAATTATTGAAACTAAATGCCCGCCAGACCATCGATAAAATTAAATATATTACGCAACGGAAAGACCGTGTCTATTTTTCAGACTCTATTCAAGGCCAAATGGATATCTTTACTTCATATAAACTATTGGATGCATGGTCGGACACAGTTTCTGTTTCGAGTGTGATAAATACTTCTGCCAATGAAAATTATCCTTTTCTGCTTCTCGACGGAATCACTTTGTACTTTGCCTCTGATGGTGAAAACTCGATAGGTGGTTATGATATTTTTGTTACACGGTATACACCTGCAACAGACAGTTTCTTAGCCCCCGAAAATATAGGCTTTCCGTTCAATTCTCCAGCTAATGATTACATGATGGTGATAGATGAGCAACGGAAACTTGGTTGGTTTGCAACTGATAGATTACAACCAACAGGTAAAGTGAAGATTTACACCTTTGTACCCAACGATACTAAAACGATAATTCGTACCGAAAACAATGATTCATTAAGAAGTTTGGCACAATTAAAAATGTACAGAAAAATTGCAAAACCATTGCCAGTAACTTCTTTATCTAATACTGTTCCTAAAAAGGAAGCAGATAAACAAATAGAATTTGTGATAAATGATTCGGTGGTTTACAATCACTTTTCTCAATTTAAAAGTGATGAAGCCATTAAGTTTTGGTCTGAAATGGAAACGTTTTCATTAGATTTGAAAAACACGAAGTTACAATTGGATAAATTGAGAATAGAATATAGTACTGCTGAAACAGTGGAAATTCGTAATTCAATAGCTACCAAAATCATTGAGTTGGAGAAACAAATTATTGAGCTAGAGAATAATTTATCATTAAAGAAATTACAGATTAGAAATTCGGAGAATCAATATCTTAGAAAGTTATAATTGATTATTATGGGTTTTATTTGAAATTAAACAACAAACAGATTGAAATTCATTTTCTATCTGTTTGTTGTTTAGTTGTTTAATGAGTGTTTATGAACGATTAACGTTATTTCCAATTAATTGTAGTCATTACTTCAGGTTTTCGTGTTAATTTTGCAGTCTTAAATTGAGTAAAATGGATAAATTGCGTTTTCAAAGTTTTGGTAGTGGGAGTAGTGGAAATTGTTATTTTATAGGCAATGCATCCAGTGGAATATTGATAGATGCCGGAATAAGCGTTAGGACTATTCGGAAAAATTTGAGAAGTATTGGTCTTGATTTTGAAAATCTTTGGGGTGTTTTTGTAACTCATGATCATGCCGACCACATCAAAGCTGTTGGACCATTGGGCGAAAAGCATCTAGTGCCCATATATAGCACACGTCAGGTTCACGATGGTATTCAACGAAGTTATTGCGTTACTGAGAAATTATATACCAGTAAAAAGTATATCGAAAAAAACGAAACAATTGAAGTAGGCGATTTTCGCATTACTTCATTCCCGGTTTCACACGATTCTACTGATAGTGTTGGATATACGGTTGAATATAAGGAAAAAAGATTTACCTTTGCTACCGATTTAGGATATGTGAGTGAAGAGGTTGCTTCGCACTTGATGCAAGCCGATTATATGGTGCTTGAAGCAAATTACGATGCAGAAATGTTGCAAAAAGGACATTATCCAGCTCATCTGAAAAACCGAATTATTGCTAAAACAGGTCATTTAGGGAATGAACAAGCAGGTCAATTTTTAGCTGATAATTTTAATGAAAGGTTACAACACATTTTTCTTTGTCATTTAAGTAAAGAAAATAATTCACCAGAAGTAGCGTTTAATACAATTCAAAAACACTTGCTAACCAAAGATATAATCGTTGGAACGCATGTTCAATTAAAAGTTTTGGAGCGACTTTCTCCATCTGAATTATATATTTTTTAAAATGAAAACAAGATAATTGATTTGTTATAATTGTTAAATAATCAATGAGATTAAAATAGTAAAGTCAGAATACGAAATCCAGAATTTTCAAACTCTTCAAACATATTTTTATGTCATCCAATTTAGTCATTATTCCAACTTATAATGAGAAGGAAAATATTGAGAATATTATTCGTGCAGTTTTCGGTTTATCAACGCCTTTTCATGTCCTTATTATTGATGATGGTTCGCCAGATGGTACTGCTGACATTGTAAAGAACCTACAGGCTGAATTTACTGATTGCCTATTAATGATTGAACGAAAAGGAAAATTAGGTTTGGGAACTGCTTATATTGCTGGATTTAAATGGGCATTGGAGCATAATTACCAATATATTTTCGAAATGGATGCCGATTTTTCGCATAACCCCAACGATTTACCTCGACTATACGATGCATGTGCCAATAAGGGTGCAGATGTGGCCATTGGGTCGCGTTATGTGACTGGTGTGAATGTAGTTAACTGGCCAATGGGTCGTGTTTTAATGTCCTACTTGGCCTCAAAATATGTGCGTTTTGTACTTGGAGTTGAAATTGCGGACACCACAGCTGGTTTCAAATGTTACCGTAGAGAAGTGTTGGAAACCATCGAATTGGATAAAATTAGATTTAAAGGATATGCTTTCCAAATTGAGATGAAATTTACCGCTTTCGAGTGTGGATTTATCGTTAAAGAAGTTCCTATTATATTCATTAACCGTGAATTAGGAACATCAAAAATGAACAGTGGTATTTTTGGTGAAGCTTTTTTGGGTGTTATCCAACTGAAATTGAATAGCTTATTTCGTAAGTTTCCACAAAAGAAAATTTAATTCTCAATAATTGATTTCCAATAATAAAAAATGAAGGCTTTTCAACTAATTAAAAATGCTACCATTATAAATGAAGGACGTACTTTTGTTGGCTCGGTTTTGATTGATGGCGAGCAAATTAAAGCTGTTTACGAAGGTATTTATGATAATCAAATTTTAGAACCTTATACAGAAATTGATGCAACTGGCCTATTGCTTTTGCCAGGCGTTATTGACGACCAAGTGCATTTTCGCGAACCTGGGCTGACCCACAAAGGCGATATTTACTCCGAAAGTAAGGCAGCTGTGGCTGGTGGAATTACTTCTTACTTCGAAATGCCAAATACCCGCCCTCAAGCTACGACCATTGATTTGTTGGAAGATAAATACACATTGGCATCCGAAAAATCGTTTGCGAATTATTCGTTTTTAATGGGTGTTACCAATGATAATTTGGACGAGCTGAAAAGCGTTAACCCACGTAATGTTGCTGGTCTAAAGATGTTTATGGGTTCATCTACTGGTAATATGTTGGTAGATAACCGTGAAACATTGAACCGTGTTTTTTCGGAAGTTCCTTTGTTGATAGTTACCCATTGCGAAGATGAAGCAACTATTCAACACAATATTCTACATTACAAGGCTTTATTGGGCGAAAATATTCCAATTGAATATCATCCACTTATTCGCAGTGCCGAGGCTTGTTATAAATCTTCTGCTTTTGCAGTTGAATTGGCTACAAAATACAATTCACGTTTGCATTTATTCCATCTGTCATCAGCGAAAGAAATGTCTTTGCTAAACTCTGACATTCCATTGAAACAGAAACGAATAACTTCAGAAGTATGTGTGCATCACATGTGGTTTTCGGATGCTGACTATGCAAAATACGGTAATCGTATAAAATGGAATCCTGCAATAAAAGCAGAGTCAGACCGTTTGGCTTTAATTGAAGCCGTCAATTCAAATAAAATTGATGTAATTGCGACAGACCACGCACCACACTTATGGTCAGAAAAAGTAGGCTCATGTTTAACAGCGGCTTCTGGCGGTCCGTTGGTGCAACATTCGTTGGTAGCCATGCTGCAAATGGTAAAACGTGGAACTTTTGGCATTGAAAAAATTGTTGATAAAATGTGTCACGCTCCAGCCGATTTATTTAGAATCGAGAAACGTGGTTATATTCGACCTGGTTATTTTGCTGATTTGGTGTTGGTTGATCCAAATAAACCTTGGACTGTGAGCTCCGAAAACATATTGTATAAATGTGGTTGGTCGCCTTTTGAAGGGTCCACATTTGATAATTCTGTATTAAAAACTTGGGTAAATGGACAAAAAGTGTTCGATAAAGGAAGTTTTGACGAAACAGTTCATGGTCAAAGATTGCTTTTTGAATGTTGATTTAGAAAAATAAAACATGAAAAAACTATTTATTGGATTATTTCTAGTATTGATGATAGCTGCAATAAGTTGGGTTGCCTATTTAATGCAAACCCACAAAGTTGAATATATTCATAATTGTGGTGAAACACAAGGTACTACCTATTCAATTACATATTTGCAACCCGAAGGAATTGATTTAAAGCCGAAAATTGAACAGCGATTACATGAATTTGATTTGTCGCTTTCCACTTATATTCCTAATTCAATTATTTCTCGTATTAACAATAATGATACAACAGTAAGAACAGATGAACTTTTTGTAACCATGTTCAATGAAGCGCAGGAGGTTTCTAGACGAACAAATGGGGCACTAGACATTACTGTTGGACCATTGGTGAAGGCTTGGGGATTTGCTTTTGGAAACAAGGATCATAGTAAATTACCAAACGTGAAGGATTTTTTACCTTATGTAGGGTATCAAAAAGTTCATTTAAAGAATCATAAAGTCATAAAAGATGACCCACGCATCTTAATTGATGCAAATTCAATTGCACAAGGATATTCTTCCGATGTGATTGCAAAATTGCTGCAAGATAATCAATGCAAAAATTACATGATTGAAATTGGTGGCGAAATTGTATGTAAAGGGATGAATGATAAAGGCGAAAAATGGAGAATAGGAATTGACAAAGCCATTGATGATTCTACAAGCACCGATACCGAACTCCAAAGCATTATTTCAATAACAGACTGTGCAGTTACTACAGCTGGAGGATATCGTAAGTATTATATTAAGGATGGCAAGAAATATTCGCATATCATAAATCCACATACCGGATATCCTGTTGATAATAATTTGTTGAGTGTGACCATAATAGCACCTACTGCCTTAATAGCAGATGCTTATGATACTCCATTTATGGTACTTGGAGTAGACAGTTGTTTGAAAGTATGCAAAAGTATTCCCGGAATGGAATGTTATCTGATTTACTTAGACAAGTATGGAAAAAATCAGGTTATTTATACCGATGGTTTCAAAAAATACTTAACTCAATAATTTTCAATAAATAACTAAAACAGTCACTTTGGTTAAATACATACATAGTATTTTTTTCTTATTGATTTAATAATTACTTTTGCACTCCAAATTATAATATGAAAAGATTCCCACTAGTTATTTTAGTTGTATTCTTAACCCTTGTTTCCTGTAGTGAATATCAGAATTTGCTGAAATCGGACGATGCCGAGTTAAAATATACCAAAGCAGTAGCGTATTTCGAGAAAGGTGATTTTATGCGTGCTTCAACCTTATTAGATGCAGTATCAGCGTACTATAAAGGCACAGAACGCTCAGAAACAGTGCTCAATTATATGGCAAAGTCCTATATGGGTCAGAAAGATTATGTTTCGGCCAGCGAGTATTATAAAACCTACGTAAAGACTTATCCAAAAGGCAAATATGTAATTGAGTCGAAGTACATGATTGGATATTGTTATTATCTTGACTCGCCAGATGCCCGTTTGGATCAGACGGCCACTAAAGATGCCATTGCTGCTTTCCAAGAATTTATTGAAGTTTATCCAGAAAGTGAACGTGTACCCGAAGCAAATAAATTGCTGGATCAAATGACTGATAAACTGGCTTATAAAGCATATTTGAATTCCAAATTGTATTATAATCTTGGTAATTATATGGGCAATAATTATGAATCGGCAGTTATTGCTGCTCAAAATGCATTAAAAAATTATCCATCAACCATCTATCGCGAAGAACTTTCACTGTTAATTTTGCAGGCCAAATATGAACAGGCTTCGCAAAGTATTGAAGAGAAAAGATTGGATAGATATAGAAATACAATAGACGAATACTATAATTTTATCAACGAGTTTCCTCAAGGTAAATCTCGTAAACAAGCTGATAAGATTTTTAACGAATCAAAAAAAATAGTAAAAGAATAAATTCGCAGAACATATTTGTTGATATATTATTATCTTTAAAAATGAATTTGCGTTGAATTAAACATTGATTTAAAATTATTAATTACTTGATATTATGGACTATAAAAAAGTAAATGCGCCACTTAACACCATTTCGAGAGACATGAACTCGATGAGTGAAAATATCGGAAATGTGTACGAAACGGTGAAGGTTATTGGTAAACGTGCAAATCAAATCAGTGTTGAAACCAAAGCTGAGTTAGACAAAAAGTTGTTGGAATTTGCTTCTTTCAATGAAAATATTGAAGAGGTTTTCGAAAACAGAGAGCAAATTGAAATTTCACGTTATTACGAAAAATTGCCAAAAGCAGTACTGATTGCAACTCAGGAATTTTTGGAAGACAAAGTGTATTATCGCAATCCGATTAATGAT
>JBAXAD010000195.1:0-7252 GCA_037142715.1 Paludibacter sp.
GAATGAGAAATTAAAAATAAAGATTGATGTAGTAACTAAGTGCCAGAGGCACGACCGATTTTATAGCCATGGGTTTCAACCCATGGATGGCAAGAATGGTTTTGTAGCCATGGAATGAATGAATGAATGAATGAATGAATAAATGAATAAATGAAGAATTTTAAATTACACGAATAATGAAAAAATATATCGTAATCGCATTATTTTTCGTACCACTATTTGTAGCGGCACAACAACCTTTTACCATCCAACAATGCGTGGATACGGCTTTGGCCAACAACAGAAATGTAAAACAACAAGCTTTGACCAAACAAACCAGGGCAATTGCTTATGAACAGGCACGCATGAATTTGTTGCCAAACCTGAATGCTTCTGCCAATCAGAATTGGAATTTTGGACGCTCGTTGGGTGTGAATAATGTGTATCAAAGTACCAACTCCTCGCAAACTTCTTTTGGAATCTCAAGTAGTTTGACTTTGTTCGACGGATTGAAAATGAAGCACAATATAGATGCCCGAAAAGCTGATATGTATGCATCCCAAGCCGATTTGGATAAAATAAAACAAGACATTACCGTGAGTGTTTCAAGTGTATTTTTGCAAATACTGCTGAACAAAGAGTTACTCCAAATTGCAAATGAGCAACTTGGCTTGACAAAAACAAAAATAGAGCAACGTAAATCATTGGTAGAAAGCGGCAAAATGGCCGAAGGTGAAATGTATGAATTGTTGGCGCAAGAATCGAAAGAAGAGCTGACACGTACACAGGCCGAAAACACACTAAAACTTTCGTTGTTGGATTTGGCACAGATTCTCGAACTTGATCACTTTGAGAATTTGGACATAGTGATTCCACAAAATTTGTTGGAATCTGAACTGCAACTGCTTTCGGCCACATCGGTCTATGAAAGTGCCCTAACGCATCGTCCCGAGATTAAGGGCGCTGAATACAGATTGAAGAGCAGCGAAAGTAATGTGCTTGCTACCAAGTCTGACTATTATCCTTTTTTGAGTCTTGGAGCTCAAATGGGTACAGGATATTATAATTTGAGCAATGTTACTAATAATACTTTCAGTAAACAACTTTCTGATAATATGAGTAATACGATTGGATTGAGTTTGCAAATACCCATTTTCAACAAGTTTTCGGTTCGCAACAATGTTCGCACCGCTCAAATAGGAGTGGAGAGTAGCAAATTGAATATTGACAATGCCAAACTAGAAATCAAAAAATCCATTCAACAAGCTTATTATAATGCATTGGCTGCTAAATCTCGTTGGGATGCGGCACAGAAATCCGAAATTGCCAGTCGCGAAGCATTTCGGTTTGCCAATCAGAAATTTGAAGCCGGCAAGGCCAATTCCTATGAATTGTACCAAGCTAAAAATAACTTGACTCAAGTATTGTCGGAACAAGCTCAATCTAAATACGAGTATGTATTTAGAATCAAATTACTTGAATTAATGAAATAGAATTGTGTTAATGGTGTCCGAAACACGGAACTCGAAACACGAAACGCAAAACACAATACAACTATGAATGCAGATAATATTAAATCGCAAATGCGAAAAGGTTACCTAGAATATTGCATTCTGCTTATTCTCAGGAAGAAACCTGCCTACACTTCAGATATCATTTCGGAGTTGAAAGAGGCGAAACTAATTGTGGTGGAGGGCACTCTATATCCTTTGCTCACCCGACTGAAAAACGGAGAACTACTCGACTATAAATGGGAAGAATCCACGCAAGGGCCACCACGCAAATACTACGAGATGACACCTCAGGGACAAACTTTTCTGGATGAACTGGAAAATGCCTGGGAAGAAATAAACAATGTGGTAAGGAAAATAAAAGAGGGATAAAAACGGTCAAAAGACACAGGTTTAAAGACACAGGTCTAAGGTCACAAGTCTAAGGACACAGGTCTAAGGTCTCAAGTCTAAGGAGACAATTCTAAATATAAGATATATAAAGTCATTTGACCTTAGACATTGGCCCTTTGACACTAAAAAAAACTTTTCAAACTATTAAAATATAGCATCATGAAAAAGACATTAACAGTAAATTTGAATGGTATCGTATTTCATATTGATGACGATGCTTATGAAATGCTCCAAACTTATCTGTCCGAAATAGCAAAACATTTTGAATCGGACGCGGAGAAAACGGAAATTATGAATGACATTGAAGCACGTATTGCTGAGCTGTTTACCGAAAAACTACAAAAGAATAAAAACGTAGTTACGCTTGAAGACGTGCAGGAAATTATAGAAATAATGGGCAAACCTAGCCAATATGCTGATGAAGATGACGAAAAAGAAGCTCCAAAATCGGATAAGAAACAACAAAAAAGTCGTCGCTTCTATCGTGATCCTGAAAATGCAATACTAGGTGGGATAGCTGGTGGTTTGGCTGCCTATTTTGGTTGGGATGTTACGCTTATTCGTATACTGATGGTAGTGGCTGTTTTTGTGGGTATGGGTTTTATTATCCCCATATACATTGTGGTTTGGTTTGTAGCTCCAGCGGCTATTACTGCCTCTCAACGTCTTGAAATGCAAGGAGAAGATGTGACGGTAGAAAGTATAAAGACTGAAATGAACAATGTAAAAAACTACATGGAAAGCGATAAATTCAAGCAATCGGCTACCACTGTGGGAGAAAAGATTTTCGAAATTCTTCGTTGGTGCTTCAAGATTGTTTTTGGATTTGTGGGCGCAATCCTAGGATTTGTGGGACTAGTATTGGTGGCAGTATTGGTGTTCTTACTTTTCATGTTGGTTATAGAACCAAGTTCCTTAACTGGTTTAGCACCAGGCATATTGTCCAATTGGTCGGTATTCTCACCTGAAAATGCTGTATTGTTTGTAATTTCTTTAATATTGGTAGTGGGTTGCCCAATTTTTATGCTTGTGTATTGGGGAGTTCGTTTCGCATCTGGTCGTAAAGAAACTTCAAAAACAGCTGCATGGGTTGTATTTATTCTTTGGCTTGCTGGTTTATTTATGTTTTATAGTGTTGGTGCCAAAACTTTTTTAAACATGCAACATGCTGATGGTCATCCTTTATCAATAAATTGGAATGACGACGATACGCCAAAAGTAGATGAAATCCGCAATTGTGAACCATTTACTGCCATTGAAATTTCTGGAAATATTGAGTTGGTATTGAAACAAGATTCTTTGCAATCAGTAAAAGTTTCGGCAGCTTCAGCTACTTTGCCCAAAATAATAACTAATGTTGAAAATGGTACTTTGAAAATTTATACAGAACAAATTTTCTTGAATAGAACGGTAAATGTGGAGATTTCAACTAAAACCATTCAAAAACTGGTTGCTAAAGGAGCATGTTCTATTAAAACAGAATCTCAGCTAGCAGTTCCTACATTTTCATTGGAACTTTTGGGAGCAAGTAAGGCTGAAATGGATTTGAAAATTGATGGTTTATTTAATGTGGATGTAAAAGGTGCTTCCGAAGCAAACTTCACGGGCAGATGTCAAACTATTAAGCTCTATATACTTGGAGCAAGTGGAATAGATGCCACCGAACTAATTTCAAAAAATGCCGAAGTATATGTAGCAGGTGCAAGTCATGCTAATTTATTTGCCACAGAAAGCATTGATGCCAAAGCTTATGGGGCCAGTGAAATTGAATGCAAGGGAAGTCCTAAAAGTGTAAAGCAACAAGATGGTGGAGCTTCAAGTATTAGTATTGAGTAATTGAAAAAACTTTGTATCTTGATTTAATTTTATACAGGATACTTTTAAGTTTAAGTCATATTGAGAACAAAAAAGTGGATATTAAGCAGCGTTGTACTGCAAAATATCCACTTTTTTTATTCTTTAAAAGTCGTTGATTGGCATTTAGTTGCAACCGCAACCGCTTCCACAGCCACCAGACTTCACTTCTTCCATTTCGGTATCTTCACATCCGCATCCGCTTCCACATCCACCAGTGTCGCAACTGCTTTCGCCAGAGCCACATCCGCATCCGCTTCCACAACCACCACCGCCAGTTAATGCTGCCAATTCTTTTTCGGTAGCTTCGCGCACTTCCAATACTGTACCTTTGAAGTGAAGGTTTTCGCCAGCCAATGGGTGGTTTAAATCTACTTTAACGTGTACTTCGTCTACAGAAACAACTTGTGCATTCACTCTGTTTCCTTCATTATCCATCAGAGGAACAACGTTACCTTCAAATATCATTTCTTCGTCTAGTTTGCCATCAATTTCGAAAATGGCACGATCTAAATCAAGTACACTTTCGTCGTCATATTGTCCATATGCATCATCAATGTCAATGATAAAATCAAATTTATCACCTGTTTGCATTCCAAATAAATTTTCTTCAAATTTAGGTAGCATCATTCCCACACCATAAATAAAGCTTAGTGGTTGTTCGGAAGTTGCTTTTTCCATCAATTCCAATTCACCATCTACATCGGCATCTACATACAATTCGTATTCTGCCAATACTGTTTTGTTTGCTGTAATTTTCATTTTTCTATTCTTTAGTTGTTATAAATTTTATTCTTAATGGTTGTCTTCTACTGAACAACTTATAATGATTTTCATTGTAAATTGTTCACTTCAAATCGTTAATTATCAATTATTAGTTGTCTTAGTACCAGGTTATATTGTTCGTCCCATAACTACTTTGTTTCTCATATTTCAAGTCCTGAAGCATACTCGCATTTACCGCAATACGTACATTATAGGACTTGTAAACCCCAAATGGGACTACACTGCCCGTCATGGTCCAACAATGTAGATTTCGGGTAATATTTATATTCGTGTACGTAAATTGCTTTGCTTTAAAGTCATAAGATGTGCTGGACGAAAATTTCCAATTGGTGGTTAAAGATAAATTTCCAGAAAAACTCAAATTGTGGGTGAAGTCCATCTCATATTCCATTTTGGTTTTGTCGAACACATTGGTATTCCCATAACGAATTGAATAGCTGGCACTAATACTCCACGGAACGGTCACCTTTTGATAACCATCATCGCCTATTTCCGTCTTTTTCTTATCTTTTTGGGAGCCATTATCCTTTTTTGCATCTTTTTCTTTCCCCTTCAAATCTGTTTCAGGGGTTGTATCTGAATTGTTTTTTGTGTCACTTTTCGGTTTTTTCTTGAACGTTTCGTTGCTCAACGTATAACTATAGGAAGTGCTGGTTCCCAAAAAGCGTGGAAACTGACCATTATTCCAGCGGAGTTTGTTTACGTGTACAGGATAGCCACCACTATTTAAAGCGTACATATACGGGTCGAAGGCACCACTTAGACTAAGACTGTAGCTTTTGCCGAGTTTCAATCTCAAATTGGCACTGAACTGAGACCATTGCATGGAATCGGCAGCCAAATTATATCCACCACTCACCGACAAATTGTCAATCAGACTTACTTTGGTAAATGGATTTGTTCCCGTAGTGTCTTTGTCGTTTCTCACTTTCATCTCCACATTGTTGCTCAATGAGAAATTGACATTTCCTGATTTTCCGCCATATGAGCTTCCCGAATAATGTGAATATTGAACTATTGTGTTGGTATTATCCCTCGCTATTTGGGTGTACGAATCATAATATCCCCATGTTGGAGAAGTAAAATCGGGCATGTAACTAAAACCAATGGAAGGAGTTAGTACGTGACGAATTCTGTCAATTTTATCTCCGAATATAGAACGGATGGGCATGTAGAAACCATACAGTTTAGTTGATGCCGACACTCCCATGTTGAAATCATACACGCGATGAAATCCATAAGTTGTATCATTTAAAACCCTTTGGTTGGCATTGTCCCATTCTTTGTTTACAGATTGAAGATACCAATGTTCGTTGTAATTGATAGATGGCGAAACGTTTATGTATTTCAAAATGTTGAAAGTAGTACTAATTGGAATACTGTGTGACATTACATTTTTCCAATCACGAGAAAAAGATGACGACAAAAGCTTATTTTCTTTTGTGTTAATACTATTTGACAAACTTCCGGAATAGGACATGGAGATTTTTTCGTACCAACGTTCTTTCCCAACTGCATTTTTGCGTTTCAAAGGATAAATACGACCCATCGAAATTGATATATTCGGCAAAGTCAAGCTGATAGTAGAATCCTTTGTACGCTGGTTGATAAGCATACTTCCAGAAATGCTGAAAGGGCTTTCGGGAAATCGTTGTGAAAATGAAACACTCGAACCTTTTGTGTTTTCTGAGTTTAAATTTGGATTGTAATAGCTATTGATATTGCTGCGATTGTATCCGCTGGTTGAAAAATTGACACTTGATGAAAAAGTAAAATATGGATTTGCCTTTTGATCTTGAGAATGCGACCATCTAATACTCATGTTATTGGCTTTGCTGTAATCGGCCATGTCTTTTTCTCCAGTTACATCTTCACGATAACTCACACTTAAACTGCCACGGTATTTATAGCGTTTCAGGTAATTTGTATTAGCGGCCAATGCCCAAGTTCCCTTTGTGTAAATATCACCTTTCAGTTCCAAATCACCAAAATCACTTAGTGCAAAATAATAACCGCCATTAGTCAGACCAAAGCCACGGGTAAGTTCATCCACATAAGTTGGCATTATTACACCCGAAGAATATTTATCCGTAAAAGGGAAAAATCCAAACGGAATGGCAATGGGCAGAGGCACATCCGCAATTACCAAATGCGCTGGTCCTGTTACAATATAACCGCCAGGTTTTAATTTTGCTTTAGATAAACTGAGGTAGAAATCGGGATGGTCGTGGTTGTCGCATGTGGTGTATTTTCCACCAGCTAGACACAAAATATCACCACTCGTCTTTTTTGTTCTGTCGCTAATAACATAACCTTCACCTTGTTGTGTTACAGCTTGTCGGATGTACCCTTTTTTGCTTTTTAAATTATAAGTTAATTCTCTGGAAGCATATTCCGATTCGCCTTCTTTAAAGACCGGTTCGCCCACTTTTTGACCAATACTATCCAGTGTTCCGTGAGCAAAAATCAAGCTGCTATCCATTTTAATCCGAATGAAATCAGCTTTCAGATTTATATTTTTGTAAGTAATATCGCTTTTTCCATGCAAAAACCCAGTACCATTTCCCAAAAACACGATGGAGTCTTGCGCTTT
Organism: Paludibacter sp.; assembly: GCA_037142715.1. GTDB lineage: Bacteria > Bacteroidota > Bacteroidia > Bacteroidales > Paludibacteraceae > Paludibacter. The sequence continues at coordinate 7,117 of JBAXAD010000195.1, forward strand.
GTACACAATTTCTGCATCTATTTGGTTCGATTTTTGTTTTACAGGCAATGGAATTTTTGTTGAATCGGTAACTATTTTTTTGACACTATCGGTTGCCAAAACTTTATTTTCTTGCTTAATTGATGCCACCTTGTCT
>JBAXAD010000196.1:0-7222 GCA_037142715.1 Paludibacter sp.
CATGGATATTAACCGTATGTTTCCTGGATACGAGAAAGGTGAGACAACGCAGCGGATTGCGTCGGCAGTTTTTGATAGTGTAAAAGGCTACAAATATGGCATTCAGTTGGCAAGTTTTTATGTTCCCGGTGAGTTCATTCCTCACGTGCGAATGCTGAATACTGGTTTTCAAGACCATGTATTGGCTCAGAAGTTTGGCTTGCCTTATGTGTTTGTACGCGAGCCAAAACCCTACGACACCACTTTGCTAAACTACAACTGGCAAGTTTTCGACACGCAGGCTTTTTCAATTTACGCTGGTGACACCAACATTATCAATAAAGAATCGGCCAAAATTGCATGGACTTCCATACTTCGGTTTCTGCACAAAACGAATATCATCAAGCACAATATGCACGATGGATATAATTCCAGTATCATATCAGACGGTGATTTGCAGTCAGTTATTTCGGACCAACCAGGGATTCTTTACAGCCAGAAAGATGCGTGGGATGAAGTAAAAAAGGGTGATACACTGGCCAAAATACTTGACCCATTTACGGGCAAAGTGCTGAGCGAAATCGTTTCACCCATTGCAGGCACTATTTTCTTTGCACACCAAAAACCCTTGATTCACCAACACACGGTGCTGTTTAAGATTATTTCGTATTGAGGGGAAAGCTTGGCTTGAAAAATTGTAAGACCTGAAGTAAAACGACACTTAACTACCACACTTTTAGTCTGTAACCTCTCATAGGTGCTGCAATAGACTCGCATTATAGATTCTAGTTGGAGTTAAACGCTAGTTTTCGTTTTCTTTGGATTTTGGTTCGTCATGAATTTCAGTTTCATTCAAGAACCTAATCACTTCATCTTTGTCCTTCTGATTGCGCTTCACAAGGTATAGAAGCAAAATAAATACACAAACCAAAACAATAGCGATAACAACATATTCATTTTCCATCTTGATTGATTTTAAAAGATTTGCATTTTTATTATTTCATTTTCGACTTTTGTTTTTTTGCGTCAATTTCAGACATAATAATAAACTAACAATCAACCTGCAAACAAGGTTCAATGAATATAGAATTGAGGGCAAGTGATTGTTTCAAAAATGAACTTTTATTCTATGTGAGGCAAGAAATTTGATTATCATCCAGAAAGTTCCTTCCCCCCTACTTTATTGATAGCGTTCATTCATTTTTCTCACAACATTTTTCATCTCATCTCTGAAACTTTGTGGCTCAAGTACCTCCACATCTTCGCCGTGTAACAGAATTTCCTGCCGAAAATCGAAGGTCGGTTTGATAAAATACTCAAATACAACAGATTCATTTGTAGTTTCGATTTCTTTTTGTGAATTATGAAGTGGCAATGCGCGAATGTAATTTGCTTGTCCAGCATCGAATTTGAGTTTTACAGTTTGCGCCACAACGTGTTTATCATTGATAATACCGTAACAATTATCGAAATAGGTTTCGGGATTTACATCGGTAGGCATTGTAAAAATATTGGATGTAACCTCCAGGTTTTTAATCCTATCAAGTGCATAAATACGAGTTTTGTCACTCTTGGCAATAACATACCAGCGCTGTTTGAATACTTTCACAAAATAAGGTGCAATTTCAAAAACACCAACCGCGGATGACCAGTAACTTTGATAACTCATGTTCAACTTTACACCATCACGCATGGCTTCAATAATGGTGGTGAGATATTGCTGACCTGAAGGAATATTCTCAAACTGAATGCGCTGCTTGAGTTTGTGACTTTCGTTTATGAGGTTATTCACCGCAAAGGTATTTAGTAACCAGCGGCGCACCCCACCCTTTTCCATATCTTCGGCATTGTCAATAAAATACTCGTAAGTGCTTGTATTACATTCGATGTTGATGTCAAACATTTCTTCTATGGCTGCACGGTGGTTATGAAAAGTCCGTTTGGGAATGGGATTTCCGTCCGACATGGAATTCCTCAACCATTTCTGATTGATGGCTTCCAAAGTAATTCGTTCCGAACGGTAAATGGTATCTACTAGCCAAATGTAACGGTTGAAAAGGTTATTTGCCATGATTAATATGCTCATTTATTAATACCTGAACAATTTTTTTCATTTGGGATAATTTGATTAATTCGTTGGTTTTAATATTCAGAGGTGTTTTTTTTCCTTCCCATTTGTTATTGTCAAAACTTCCGTTGCTTACAAACAAGCAATGTCTTTTATTTTTATCAACATGTACTCCTATTCTAATACTTGCGTTCTCATTAGACTCGCTATTGGGATTCAATATTAGGCCATATTCCTGAGGCATTTTCCCTCGAGGATTTGGTTTATGAACTTTTAAAATTTTATTGTAATTGTAATACCTGTGTTGGTAATCAATAGAAAATTTTCCCTCTAATTTCGACTCAATTTCTTGCCAAAACCTTAATTCAAGCAAAGCATTATATTTATATCTATAATTATCTGATCCTCTGAAACCGGTTTCTAACATCTCTTCGTATTTTGTCAGTTCGTCAATTACAAATAAATAATCATTAATATAAACATTTAGTTTATCTGTGGTATCTTTGTTTTTTTTAACGCTAAATAGCCAAGGTATTATATCTTCTTTGAAGCTTAATAAAAAATAATCTTTACCTTTTTCGAGAATGTTACGATCTTGCGCATTTAGAGACTTGTATTTATTCTCACTATCAAATATGCTGTGATTACTTGCTTTCCTTTTTTCAATAGTAAGGTAAAATAATACTCTATGAAAATCATTCTTTTCTGGGTTTAAGTAATCATAATATCTTAATAGCTGCTCTTTCTGATCACCTGCATAAATTTTGTTTTCAATTATTATTCTTGTTTTCCCTTTATCTTTCTTATAATCAGAGGCATAAATATCTACGCGACTATTTGGGTCGCGCGGCAATGTTTTTTCAGTTTCAAATTTCAGTTTTGATACATCACTATCGAATTTAAAGTCAGAACCACCATTTTGTGATTTAATGACTTCTTCTAGCATTTTTACAAATAAATCTTTATTTGCAGTATTAGCATTAATAACTTCCACAATGAATTTTGAATGATAATTTTCCTTAGTTTCTAATTTTAAAATTTTGAAGATGTTTGTTTCCATGTTTTAGTTTATAATTTATGATTGAAATTTATGCAAATATAATCTTTTTATCCATATAAATTCAACAATTCTGTAAGGATTTAATCTCGAGAATTCTCAATCATTTCTCCTCTATCAAACAATAACCAACCAACATTTATTTCGGGATATGTCATACAAATTCTGTCTATTACACTGAGCGATGGAGTATCTCTTCCTTCAAGGATATAACCTAAAGTAGATTGTAAAACTCCGATTTTTTCGGCAAACTCCTTTTGGTTCAATGAATAATGCTTCATTATCAGTTCGATTCTTTCTGCTCTTTTGTCCATAAATTCTTTTGTTTTTTAAGTTTGTAATTATCTGTATCAAATATACTCTTTCCCCCTCACATCTCAATACGTCTTTTCCCCAAGCGCAGGAGTTATCTTTTTGCCATTGGTATCAAAAAGGAAATGCTGCCAATACCTTCCATTTCCTTCGTTTCCTGTTATTTCTATGTCCAACATTCCGTTGCTAAAAACACAGGAAATACTACCACTGGAAAAGAAATGAATTTTGGTTGTTGCCATGTCATAATAATGAATGGCGGCAGAAACCGTCCATGCCTCCGCTTGAAAATAAATACGTTGGTTATTGGGCGAAAGAAAGATTTTCTCAATACTTCCCAAACAAGAAAATGGATAATTGAAGGAATTGGCATAAGAAATGGGCGTACTCACGCGCGGATTGTCCGTACAAGCCCTAACCAAAACCGTTTCGGTGGTGGTGGCAATATCAACCCGAACTATTTGTGTAACATAATCATACTTTTCTGGGAGATGTCGCAGAAATATCACAAACTTTTTGTCGTTGGATAATATCGGTAATGTGTCGCACCCTAATTTGCTAATCTGAGAAAAAGAATTCTTTCCAGATTGGACATAAACATTGCCTTTGCGGAGAATGGTTTTGGTAACTTTTTGAGATGTTGCATGCATCGAAAACATACAACAGTACAGCAGGATAATACTTTTGGGTTTCATATTTTTTTTCGGATTAATTGATGGTTTTACATACGAAATGATAGGTTACAATTGCTAATATTTTTCGGTGTGAATAGGTCGGGTATTTTTGGTAATACACATCATATTTCTTTCTCAAAACAAACGCTGCTGCACGATAAAGTTGTTTATCGTCAATATTCATTTCAGGTATATTAGTTTCTGCCATCTGTTTTGCTATTGCATTCTTTTTCTCAATATCCACCGCTAATTTCAGTGCAATTATTTTTAGCATTCTTTCAGTGGTTAATGTGGGAAACTTAATGCTCAATACACTCAATTTGCCCTTTAATACTTGCGTTGCTGCGCGATAAAACTCCTCATCGTACCTGTTGATTAGCAATTTAAAACTTTCATCGGCAACACGAATGGTTATCCTAAATTCATCAGACGAAATAGCTACTTGAGGAAGCAAAAAAGCACCTTCACCCAATAAAAGCCAACGAGTATTTATTTCAGGATAAGCCCTGCAAATCAATTGAATAGCTTGAACTGGAAGAAATTCTTTTTCCTTAAAAATTCGATGAAGTGTAGCTGAATCTATCCTAACAGTATTGCAAAACGCTTGTCGTGAAATAGCCCTATGCATAACATCTATGACTCTATCTATTAATGTGTGATTTTTCATATCAAATTGTTTGTAATAAAAATGCGCAGAGTTTTAATTGTCCACCTACTATTTAGGATTTCGGTTAAACTGCTATGTATTTCGACTTCAAATTAGAATGTATCTAGACCAAAACAATGCACAATACAGTTATTTTTAGAATCCTAATCGCTTATTTGTCGAACTTGAAGCAAATTTCTCATTATTGCAATGCCCAATTAGTTGCTGCATATCAGGTATCTCACCATTCAAGACTTCGTCTATAGTAACTTTACGAACAATATTTTCAATTTCGCCACCAGAAAAAGAATAATCAGTTGCCAATTTCATTGCGTCTATATCTGTAAGTGTTTCCAATTTGCTCATCCATATTTTTTGCTTTGCCTCTAAACTTGGATTCTCAAATTTCACTTTAAACAGAAATCTACGTTCAAATGCCGCATCAAGATTTTGATTCAGGTTGGTTGTGGCTATGAGTATTCCTTCCAGCTTTTCCATTTCCTCCAGAATAATATTCTGAATGGTATTCTCGGTCTGATCCACATTAGATGCATTTCCTTGTTTTCTTTTTCCGAATATAGCATCGGCCTCATTGAACAGCAAAATAGGTTTCAATCCTTCACTTTTACAGAGCGTTTTGTAATTCATGAATATCTCCTTGATACGCTTTTCACTTTCCCCAAACCACATGGATTTACTCTGGCTGATATCCACATGCATAATTGAACGCCCTGTCTGACGTGCCAACTGATAAACAGACTCAGTTTTACCAGTGCCTGGACTGCCATAAAATATCACCGACATCCCTCTGGGAAGACCTTTTGATTCCAAACGATTTTGCAGATTTACGAATGAACTTTCGTCCAAACTCTGTCGAATAAAACTTAAATGACTTTCAAGATTCTGATCAAAGTAGAGCGACTTTGGCACTATATTATTGGGAGTAATCAGTTTCTTGTCTTTCCCCATTTTTAAATATAATGAAGCATCTTCTGACAGAAACAAATCACGACCTTTCTCTGTCATCGTAATCTCAGCATCCGAAAAAAAACCTCCATTTTCAAGTTCAATCCAACCAAGTTCAATTAATTTGTGTTTTCCGTCTATTAACTCTTTCGACTTTTTTAAACGAAATTGAACTCTTTGGTATATTTCAGACAGAATTATATTTACATTTGATTTTTCAGAACGAATCAAATCGAAACAGATTTCATACCACAAAGTGCGATCTTCAATTTCTTTGACGGATTTATTTACTTGCATTACCATAGCTAAATGCTGATTTTCTTCTTCTAAAACTTTGACTTCTTCAAACAATTCATGCGTAGTTAAAAAATCTCCATTTCGTTTTTGTATCAAATCGGAAACTGTTTCCACGAACTGGTATATATCTATGTTCTCACTAATCATAGTGTTGGGAATTGACTCATTACTCAATATAGAGTCAGTAATTATTGAATTCACTCCATAATAATAATTCAGGAACTTGTACTTATTTTTTCTATGAATTCTTCCTTTTGTAAGTATCTTTTTCTGTATTAATTGCTCAATTTCTAGTTTATACGACAAAAATTCAATCATATCACATTGCAAGAAACGAGAAATATCTAATGCGTCAAAATGTCCAAGTTCATTACTGTTTAGCCAAAATATTATCGAGAATATTATTGCTTCTCTTATGGTAACACCCAAATAATCTGACACTTCTTGAAGTTCAACTTGAAGTTCATTTATTAATTTGTCGCTGTATTTTTTACTCTTAAATTTCTTACCAATGGAATTTAAAGTGCGAAAAATAGTTATTGTGCTGTTGGTAGAAGTTGTCTCCATAATTGTATTTTGAAATAAATTAGAAATAAAGGTTCACAATGACATAACACTACAGAGTTGGATTAAACATGGAACTTTTCAGCTCCACAAAACAAAAATCCCACGATTATATATAAAAGAAAAACTGCCTACTACCACTGCACAATTAAAGACTTATATTACCCATCTATCTAACAAATAGTAAATTCACATAAACCTACCGTTTCATTTTTACTGGTTGATAGTCGAAGCCTAGTAGACCAAGATACACAATAATTGATAATATCGTGGAAATTTCAACGGTAAATACGGATTTATGTTTCTCTAAATTTGATTCTGAATTTCTGTAATAAATAAAGTTGTTTCTGATTTTTTGGCAAAGGTAAAAGCATGATATGCCAAAACGCTGCACAGCTAAAACTTATTTATTTTCTTTTCTACTGGGAGTGCGACTTCAAGTCGCGCCCCCAGTAGAAAAGATGGAAATAACCATAAATCATTTGATGGATACCTTCCGCTGGCAGAAATTGCCATCCTTCATTTGATGGACGCCTTCCGCTAGCAGAAATTACCATAAATCATTGGAAGTACGCCTTCCGCTGGCAGAAATTACCATAAATCAATTGACGGACGCCTTCCGCTGACGGAAATTACCATAAATCGTATGACGGACGCCT
>JBAXAD010000197.1:0-7052 GCA_037142715.1 Paludibacter sp.
AAGATAATACTATTTTTCATCTTAACCTCATGTCCAAGATTTGGGGAGTATCATAATCTTATAACAAATTTAATCTTAGAAATCAGATACATAATGAAGGTTTGGAATGATATTGCCTAAATAACTTTGTTTGCTTGTCCACTTTATGGTGTAAGATTATGCTATGTTGAATTGTTTACGGCTAATACAAAAAAACTCCCGCACTTCAATAAAGAAGTACGGGAGTTTTTATTAATAAAAACAGTATATTTTTCTATTCCAAAATCTCGTTATCGTGCATTTCTTTCATGAAAGTGACGAAGTCGTTTTTGCGATCCGATTCCATCCATTCCATGCTTTTACGAGGGTGAGCATTTAAGGCGCCAGATATTAAATAGGGAATATGGTATCCCCAATCAATTTGTTTTTGCATTGGATGTATGTGGTCCTGAATGACTTGCAAAAGTGGTAATAAACGATATTTTGGATTTTTGAGGAAAGCGATTAATATTTCAATTGGACAGTTTCCTGCTCCACGACCCAATCCTAATAATGTAGCATCCAGCATTGTACAGCCTTCCATCATGGCAGTATAAGTGTTGGACATAGCCATTTGCATATTGTTATGTGCATGAATTCCAATCTCTTTGCCAGGCAAAGCGGCTGTATATTTACGTACTAAATGCTGTATGGATTCTACGTACATGCTACCAAAGCTGTCTACAGCATAAAAAACTGGAACGCGTGATTTGGCAATGTCTTTCAATGCTTCGTCCAATTCCAATTCACCAACAGTAGAAACGGCCATCATGTTGATACACACTTCATAACCTTTATCCATGCAGTGATGTGCTAGCGCAATTGCTTTGTCAACTTGATGCACATAACATGCAACACGAATCATATCCAATGCACTATCGGCAGCCATAGGAATATCGTCATGGTCAATTCGACCAATGTCAGCCATTGCAGACAATTTCAGATTGGTTTCATTTTTGCCAACAATCCGCTCTAAATCTTTTTGATGACAAAATTTCCATGGTCCCATTTCATTTCTATCGAAGGCTTTTTCGCTGCTTAGATAACCAATTTCCATGTAGTCGATGCCCGCTTCAACGCAAGCATTATATACTCCTTTGACAAATTCATCGCTAAATTGCCATTTATTCATCAATCCACCATCACGAACGGTGCAATCCATTACTTTAATATCGTCTTTGTACATGCTAATAAATTTAACCCTATTCTAAAAGTGGGCCTTAAGTTAGTATTGATTAATAATTTCTGTATCTATGTTTCTTAAATATCTAAATTCTTCTCACTCAATATTTCCAATTCTTTTTCGATGTTATGATCCACCAAAAAACGATATATCTGCTGAAACGTTTCTTTGTCCAATCCATGTTCTGTGGCCCATAATCCACGTTGCTCAATCACTTCATTTTTACGGTCTTGAGCAACAACACTCTCGGCATCTGTTTTGAACTTCACAATTTCACTTACGTACTGAAATCGAATTCCAAAAAGTCGAATGATTTCTTTGTCCAATATATCTATTTGATTCCGAATTTCCTCTTTGTTGGTACATTCGGAAGGTGATTTTGATAATTCCAATGGGTTGAAATTTTTGAGTTTGTATAAATATCACACAAAAATAGACCAAAAACTTCATATACATATATTAATTGACTTGTTTTTAGAATAATTGTAACTTTTTGCTCCCTTTTGATTTGCATGTCTCGAACTCTGTTTTATAATACATTTTCATTCTTGTTTTGTTAATTGCGTATGGAATTTAAATTGACAATTAAATGCCTTTTTTTAATTTTCTGTACGGCTGTCAAATCAAACTGTAAAAACCAGTCAATTTTGAGAGCAATTATAGCAAATTCTGCCTTTGCATTAAATGCGAAATGATGATGAAAATCGTCATTTTCAATTCTCCTTACTTTTTTGTATATTTGCACTTTCAACCAAATTGAATTAAACTATTGCTGAAATGATTCTCAAAAGAGGATATTACAATGATGTGTTATATTCAATATTGCTTTGTAAATTATTAATTACGCATTATTTGCTGATATGCTATTTTCGGAAATCATTGGTCAACAAGAACTTAAATCTCGTTTTGTGCGCACGGTCGTCGAAAACAGAATACCTCATGCTCAACTTTTGCGTGGCCCAGAAGGTGTAGGGAAATTAGGATTGGCAATAGCTTATGCACAATATATTTGCTGTGAAAATCGATCAAATACAGATTCGTGTGGTGTCTGTCCATCATGTGTTAAGTATCGCAAACTGGCTCATCCCGATTTACATTTCGTTTTTCCCATCATCAAACCACCAAGCAAAACCGTAGTATGCGATGATTTTGTGGTTGACTTCCGTTCAATGATTCTTCAGAATCCCTATTTTGGGGTTAACGATTGGTACTCGAAAATTTCCGGTGATGCTAAGCAAGGTCTTATTTATTCAAGTGAAAGTGAAGAAATTCTCCGCAAATTGAGTTTGAAAACTTATGAGTCGGAATACAAAATCATGATTATTTGGTTGCCTGAAAAAATGCACAATACATGTGCCAATAAATTGCTTAAAATCCTGGAAGAACCACCAGAGAAAACACTCTTTTTGTTGGTTTCAAATTCACCAGACCAGATTATTACTACTATATTGTCGCGAACACAACATGTTCATATACCACGATTGGGTGAAGAAGAAATTAAGACTGCTTTATTGAAAAATCAAGACTTGGAGATTGAACAGGATGAAGCAAATTATGCTGCACACATTGCCAATGGCAGCTATCTGGCTGCAATGGCGGTTCTGAATGATGGCGATGAAAATAAAGAAAATTTTGAACGATTTGTTTTAATTATGCGTTTAGCATGGCAAGTTGGAAATAAAAAAGACCACGCCTCGCTCAAAACATTGCGAAAATGGGCCGACGATATGGCTGCGGCTTCTGTGGGACGTGAAAGACAGAAAAATTTCATGAGTTATGCTCAGCGAATGACCCGCGAAAATTTTATTTGGAATATTCAACAGCCCGAATTAAATAATTTAACGTCATCTGAAACTAATTTTTCACAACGTTTTTCACCCTTTATTAATGAACGTAACGTTGAGCTTCTAATGACTGAATTTGCATTGGCAGAAAGACATATTGAACAAAACGTAAACGCAAAAATGGTTTTCTTTGATTTGACATTGAAATTGATTATGTTGTTGAAAAAGTAAGAACCCCTAGCCCCTAAAGGGGAATAAGACGCAGTTTTTTAATTGCGAGATTACGAAACACGGAACTCGAAACACAGAACACGAAATAAAAATAAATATATACCGACAGGCACTAACTCCTGTCACTAAAAAAAATGAAACAATGGGATGTTGTAATCAAAATAGCGGCGGATGTTGCATAACAAAAAAAGGTACACAAGGTAATTCTGCTCAGAAATTAAGTGTGTATGATTGGATGAGTGATTTACCTGAAACACAAAAAGATACTGATTTTGTGGAAGTTCAATTTAAAAATACTCGAAAAGGCTATTTTTTGAATAGTACAAAAATTCCACTTGAAAAAGGCGATGTAGTTGCAGTTGAATCGTCGCCAGGTCACGATATTGGCGATGTTACATTGGTAGGTCGGTTGGTATTGCTTCAAATGAAAAAGAACAATCTCCATCCTGATAAAATTGAGGTCAAAAGAGTTTATCGAAAAGCCAAGGAAATAGATTTAGAAAAATACCAAGAGGCAAAAGCTAAGGAACAACCAACAATGATTAGGGCTCGGCAAATTGCTGAAAGCTTGAAGTTGAATATGAAAATTGGCGATGTGGAATTTCAGGGTGATGGCAATAAAGCCATTTTCTATTATATTGCTGATGAACGTGTTGACTTTCGACAATTGATAAAAGTTTTCGCCGAAACCTTCCGTGTCCGCATTGAAATGAAACAAATTGGAGCTCGTCAGGAAGCTGGCCGGATTGGCGGAATTGGTCCCTGTGGTCGCGAGTTGTGCTGTTCGGGTTGGATGACTAACTTCAATTCGGTTTCAACAAGTGCTGCCCGCATACAGGATATATCACTCAATCCGCAAAAATTGGCTGGGCAATGTGGCAAACTTAAATGCTGTATGAACTTTGAAGTTGATACTTATGTAGATGCTTTGAAAGGTTTCCCTTCTAAGGAAATTCAGTTAGAAACTGCCGACAACACCTATTATCATTTCAAGACAGATGTATTTAAGGCACTTATTTCCTATTCTACATCACCCAATTTTGGCGCAAATGTTGTCACTATTTCACCAAAACGTGCAAAAGAAATAATTGCTTTAAACAAAAAAGGTAATAAGCCCGATTTGCTCGATGATCACTCCGAAGATGAAGTGAAACCAGTAGTAATAGATTATGAAAATGGAGTTGGCCAGGATAGTTTAACACGCTTCGATACTCAAAAAAAACGTCCTGCTAATAAGCCGAATAACAACAATAGGCGTCCAAATCAACCGCAAGCAGCAAAAACTGAACCTGTTGACAAAAAAGATAATAAACCAAGATTTGAAAAACCAATAAAGAAAAATGATGTTGGCGAAAAATAAGATGAATAATAGATGGTTTTTGATAATTTTGGTTTCTGTTGTGGTGGTTGCCTGCAATAAAAACGAGATTTATTTTAAATACAAAGCCATTGATGCAAAGGGTTGGAATAAAGATAGTTTATATACGTTTGATGTGCCAATTTCAGATACATTGGCCACATACAATATATATGTCAATGTTCGGAATATTGGTGATTATCCTTATCAGAATTTGTGGTTATTTCTAAATAAATTAACTCCCGACAGTGTGCAAGTTAACGATTCCATAGAATGCTATTTGGCTGATAATAGAGGCAAATGGCTTGGAAAAGGAGTAGGTTCAATATTTGAAATGCCGGTGTTATATCAACAAAATGTACATTTTAAAAATTCAGGTATTTATCATTACAAAATTGTGCAAGGCATGCGCGATACCATTTTAGTTGGAATCAATGATATTGGTATGCGAGTGGAAAAAGTAAATAGTAAGTAGTTAGTAGTAATAAGATAGTAGTAAAGATAATAAGGTGGGTAAAAATAAATTGTCCAAGTTTGCCGATATGGAAGTCTTTCCACATGTGTTTCAAGTTCCTTCTCACACTTTGCGAGAAGGTGGTTTTTTTGAAATGAAAGGAAAGTGGAATGAAGTATTTTTTAAAAATAATAATCCAATTGTTTTAGAATTGGGTTGTGGAAAAGGTGAATATACGGTAGGATTGGGCGAGCTTTATCCCGATAAAAACTTTGTGGGTGTCGATATTAAAGGTGCTCGATTGTGGACTGGTGCAAAAGCATCGCATGAAAAAGGCATGAAAAATGTAGCCTTTTTACGTACAGATATAGAAATGATTCATCATTTTTTTGCCGAAAATGAAGTGAGTGAAATATGGCTTACTTTCCCTGATCCACAAATGAAAAAGGTGACCAAAAGACTTACTGCTACCAACTTTATGAAATCATATCAACAGTTTGTAAAACCCAGTGGATTGATACATTTGAAGACCGATAGTAACTTTATGTTTACCTATACTTGCGAAATGGTAAAACAAAATCGATATCCAGTTGTTTTCTCTACCGACAATCTGTATGCTTCCGATTTGCAAGACCCTATTTTAAGCATCAAAACATATTATGAACAACAATGGTTGGGTCGTGGCCTGACAATTAAATATATACAGTTTCTGCTCGAAAAACGATCAGATTTTATTGAGCCCGATATTGAAATTGAGAATGATTCTTATCGGAGTTTCGGTAGAAATAGGAATACAGTGCTAACTAATTAGTTATTAGTGATTAGTTTCGTTTTAATTTGTAGTTGAAAAATTCGACTAAAATCTTAAAAGGATTAGAAAACGAAACAAATATCCTAGAACCAACACACTTTCAAAAATCAATTTCTTTAAACATTCAATCAATTTTTTAAAATGTCAATAACACAAGATATAGTACTAGAAGCTTTAGTACACGTTCGTTATCCTGGTACAGGAAAAGATATTGTATCATCCAATATGGTACATGATAATATTCGAATTGAAGGAAATAAAATTACATTTTCATTATACTTCGAGAAACCAAATGACCCATTTGCCAAATCGGTAGTGAAAGCAGCCGAACAGGCGATTCTTACTTATGTTTCTGAATCTGCTGATATTAAGGGTAATATAGGAATAGTTTTTAAGGAAGCTCCGAAACCAAAGCCAGCTTCAATTTTAACGAATGTAAAAAATATTATTGCCGTAACTTCAGGTAAAGGTGGTGTCGGAAAGTCAACAGTTTCCTCTAATTTAGCGATTGCATTGGCTTCATTAGGTTATAAAGTTGGATTACTCGATGCAGATATTCATGGCCCTTCACTTCCAAAAATGTTTGGTGTGGAAGATGCTAAACCAATTATGGAAGAGGTTGACGGTAAGCAAATGCTTATTCCAATTGAAAAATATGGAGTGAAAATGTTGTCTATTGGTTTCTTCGTAGACCCAGATCAAGCTTTGGTTTGGCGTGGAACTGTGGCTAGTAATGCTCTGAAACAACTCATTACGGATGGACATTGGGGCGAACTCGATTATTTCGTTATGGATTTACCACCAGGAACGGGTGATATACAACTAACCTTGGTGCAAACCATGGGGATAACAGGTGTTGTAATTGTAACTACACCTCAAGAAGTGGCATTGGCAGATGCACGAAAGGGCGTGAATATGTTTACTGGTGAAAAAGTAAATGTGCCTGTACTTGGATTGGTAGAAAATATGGCTTGGTTTACACCCGCTGAATTGCCTGAAAACAAGTATTATATATTTGGTAAAGATGGCGGAAAAAGATTGGCTGAAGAACTTGATGTGCCACTTTTAGCGCAAATTCCTTTGGTGCAAAGCATTCGAGAATGCGGAGATGCTGGACGGCCAATTGCCTTTGATGAAAACAGTATTGTTGCATCAGCCTTCCGTGATTTAGCTGAAAAAGTTGTTCAGCGAGTAGATTTTAGAAATGATAATAT
>JBAXAD010000198.1:0-7043 GCA_037142715.1 Paludibacter sp.
CTTTCTTTCATTCCAATCATTCCATAAGAATCTTGTTTGACCTTGTGATTTTTGTCAATCCCTATTCCATTGTCTTTGATTTCAATAATCAATTTATTTTTACAGATGAATAGTTGAATGATTACTTCTGTTGCTTTGGCATGTTTTACTACGTTTGTAAGACTTTCCTGTAGAATTCGGAATAATGTTAGCGATTGCGCTGGGTTTGTTTTTAGTTCTGAAATTTTGCTATTGAAATGACAGTTAATGTTATGTCTTTCTTCAAATTCAAGTATATATGCTTTGCTGGCGTTTATAAATCCCATCGAATCAATTATTTCGGGTCTTAAACCCGTCATAATTCTTCTGGTAGTTTTAATTGTTCTATCAACCAGTTGAGTTACTTGGTCTAACTTTGCTAATTTAGCAGTCACATTTTCGTCGCCTTTTATTTCTCTCATTTTATATAAACCCAAATCAATCTTTAAGGCTACTAAAATTTGACCCAAATCGTCATGAATTTCTCTGGAAATAGCTATTTTATCTTCTTCACGAACAGATTGTAAATGTGCTGCAAAGTTTCTTAATTCTTGCTTAGAATTACACAATGCTATTTCAGACTGTTTTCTTTGGGTAATGTCGTGTAGCATACCACCTACTTTTATTATTTTACCGTTTTTCCAGGAAGCATTCGCTATACTTCTAACCCAAATTCTATTTTGTTTTGCGGTTATCAATTCAAGGTCTAAATCATAAGGAATGCCTTTTGACAAAATTTCGTTTACAACTTTAGTTATCTTAGAAAATGATTCTGGTGCATAAAAACTCATTGCTGATTCGATAGTTGGTTTATAATCAGGTTCAACTTCATGCATGGAATATATCATATCAGACCAAGTCAACTGATTGCTGTCCACATCAAATTCCCAACCACCAAGTTTTGCTACTCTTTCTGTATTTTCAAGGAGCTTTTTACTTCTGGTCAATTCTTGCGACCGTTTTTCTATCTCTTCATTCCTAATCGCAAGTTCTCTATTTGCAATTATCAACTCTTCGGACCGTTTTTCTATCTCTTCGTTTTGTGCATTCAGCTTTTCGTTAGTCCTTATTAATTCCTGTTCTATAACCTTCAGTTTAGTAATATCATTCGATATCCCAATCACACCAATTATTTGGCCTTGTGAATCTAGCAATGGAAACTTACTGGTGTCTAACCAAATTGTTTTACCGTCTGATTGATGCCGCATATCTATCATATGAAGTTTTGCTTTTCCACTTTCCATTACTTCAAAATCGTCAGCACGATATTTGTCAGCATTTTTTTCAAATGTAGGAAATTCAAAATCTGTTTTGCCAACGATGTCACTGGAACTATTCAATCCAGCTCCATTGGCAAAAGTTATATTGCAACCTAAATATCTTGATTGTTTGTCTTTCCAAAATACCACACCTGGAAAATTGTCTAAAACCGTTGTCAGCATCTGGTTGGTTCCATTTAATTCTTCTTCGGCTTTTTTACGTTCTGTAAAATTAGTGATGAGACCAATCAATCCAATTATATTTCCAAAATTATCTTTTATCGCATCTGCTCGCTCGAAAGCTGGAAATACCATTCCATTTTTCTTTATTAAATTTGACTCGCCCGTCCACGATTTGTCACTCATAATAGTTTCAAACATTTGTTTGCCAGTGATAGAATCTTTAATTATGGCTTGTCCTCCACCAGCTACTTCTAACCAAGCCACCAATTTACTTTTATTTATCGATGTCAATCTTGAATCAGGCTTTTGGGGGTCGTTAAAAAAAATCGAGTACTCAAAGTTGTTTTTATTGTGTAATGACAACAATGCGTTATTTACCAATTGTAGTTCTTGGTTCTCTTTTATTAAAGCCTCATTCGTTTTCAACAAGTCACTCATAATGTATTTTTAAATTGTAAAGGCAAGATAACTTAATGAAATTGTAACATTGACACTTTTTATTCGGGTAAGAATTTTCATTTTGGATTGCAATCGAAGTCTAATTGGAAACGAAAGAATACCTACTTTAGGTAGGCAGACAAGCGATATACTCAATAAACAGTGGGAAATGATATTCATTTCAGTAAAATTTCATCTTAGTATAGCACTAAAGATAGAAACTCTAAATTAATCAAACTAATATTATCCATTAAATATTTATGAAATAATTTTGACATGATAGTCAGCCATTATTTTTTTTAGTGGTAATACGGTACATGCCCCATATCTACAATAAAAATATCCAATTACAAAGTTATTCCTTAACCTTGTAATTGGATATTTTTTAATTGTATAATCAGATATAGCTAGTTGAAGTAATTTATTAGCTCATAAACTATCATTTACAACGTCTAAGTAATTATCAATTTTCAATTTTCAATTTCTTATCATCTCCATGAAGGAAGCAAATTTGGAACACGTTCGTTCAATCTTGCATAAAGATTCACTAGTTTTTCTCTGATTTTATCTTTATCGAACTGGGTAATGAGTTGCTTTGAAACCAATAATCCGTTTGAATATGCCGATTTATTGGTCATAAGTTGTGTGGTCATTTTAATGAAATCTTTGGTTGTTGCAGCTTTCAAATAAGTATAATCATACAGCGATTTGTACTCTGCAATGTCCCTAAATATAACTGGCATTCCACAAGCAGCAGCCTCAATGGGTGCTAGCGGACAGTTTTCCTGATACGAAGTGAAGAGCATTGCATCGGCAGCAGCATAAATCAATGGCATTTGGTCTAACTCCAACATGCCCGTAAACTGTATGTTGCCGGTAGCAGATGCTATACGAGCATCTATCCGCGAAATGCCTTCAGTCATGGCTTTGAATGGTCGGCCTCCCGCCCACACAAACCGTCCTTGAGGTATGGCAGCAGCTACATCCATGAAATCTTCCACTCCTTTGCGTGCTTGCAGTTGTCCAACACCCAATACCACAAATTCATCGTCTCTAAGCCCCAAAAGTTCCCGTCCTTTTTTTCTGTTTTCGGGAGTTCTTATCCATTTGTCGATGTTGATAGGATTGGCTATGCGAACTATTTCGGTTTTGGCACCCAACTCTTTTATCGCTCTTTCCACCATGGGCGAAATGGCAATACACACATCGGCATAAGAATATACTTTCTTGAAATACCACTTCACATAGGGCATAAACACTGGCCAAAAGGGAAGTGAACCTATGATTGAATCTGGAATTACATGTACCGTTTGTACGCGTCGGTTTTTGTACAATAATCCTTTTAAAAAATACAAAGGGCCATAAGTGTGGCTATGATACACGTCGCCAGAACCTTCGTTATTGACTACTATTTCTATATCGTTTTTTGATTTTAATAATTCCACATGGTCAATAAAAGCGGTATGAACGCCATTGCCCTTGACCATGTATTGTGTTTCTGAAACTACATGTACTTTCATAATTGTTTGTTTTATAAAGATTTCAATTGTTGAAGAATAAATGAATAGTAAATTGTAAATAACGTCTTCTGAAACTCCAGAGGAGTTAACTGTGCATAACCCCCGAATTTATTCGGGGGATAAAGCATGCACTTGACTAGCACTCCGGAGGAGTTTCCCTATTGATTATTGTAATTCTACTAAACTTGGTGAACTCCTCTGGAGTTCTATTCAAACTTTTCATACTTTCTCCCAGATAAATCTGGGGGTTATGCATAGGTAATCCCTACAGGATTCTTTATTTGTAAAAGTTTATCATTATCAATACTTGCTTAGTTCTCCGCCAACTGGCGGACTAGGGGTTCTTACTATCATTCGTTTGACAACAAAAAATAATATCGCAACAACAAGCATTGCCAAAGTGGTTAATCCTAGATAAAGATGTAAATTAGAGTTGCCTTCAGTGACTAGGTTCCAGTAAGGTCCAATTAGATACCCAATACTTACATAAAAAAAAGACCAAATTGAAGCTGTTCCAATAAGTATAAGACTGTATTTCTTCGGTGGAATCTGAAGTAAACCACACAAAACCGAAACATAACCACGTATAAACGGTGTAAGTCTACCCACAAAAATCCCCGATTGACCCGAGGTTTCGATTTTCATCTTAATATTATTGATTTTCTTTTCAGGCAATTTAATCCAACTTGGTTTTCGGCGAAGTATGATTTGTCCAAAGAAATAGAAAGCAGCATAAAGTAAGCCACTGCCAGCCAAATCGCCAACCAAGGCTGAGATGACTATCAATGGAAAATTTAATACGCCTAGATAGGCAAGGTAGCCCGCAGCGATCATTACAAATTCATTGGGAATTGGGTTAGGAAAACCAACTTCTTGCAGAAAAACAAGCAGCAATATGGCTAAATATCCATGTTGGGAAATGCTGAGAATAATTTCATTTGACATAAGTAATATGTTTTTTTGCAAAAGTAGAGTGGATGTGTGATAAGGTTATTTCATTTGTCTTACAATTCTATTTCAGTCAACAGTTATCAGTCAACAGTTATCAGGCATCAACAACTGCTAACTGCTGACTGTTCTTGTCATATCATTTTCATTTCACTGTCTTAACGTTGCAATACTATAGCCCTTACTTTGCAAATAAAAACAAAAGATGAATACACAAAAGTTTTATCCAACAATAGTAATATCGGATGTTCACCTCGGAACAGAACATTCTAAAACTACCCAGCTAACCGATTTCCTGCGTACAGTAAATTGTAATACGCTTATTATGAATGGCGACATCATTGATGGTTGGCATTTGCAAAAAGGCGGTAAAGGGAAATGGAAGAAAGAACATACCGATTTTTTCAAAGTCATCATGAAAATGATGGAAAACTACAATACTCAAATCATTTATATACGTGGCAATCACGATGATTTTATTGACCATTTGGCACCCCTTTCATTTGGTAGCCTATCTATTGTAAATGATTATGTGCATGAAAAGAATGGAAAACGATATTATGTGGTACATGGCGATGTGTTCGATAGTGTAACTTCCAAAATGGTTTGGCTCGCAAAATTGGGTGATATTGGTTACACTTTATTGCTTTGGATTAACCGTTTATACAATATATATCGTGCCAAAAAAGGATTGGAGTATTTTTCTTTATCCCAAAAAATAAAACAAAAAGTAAAATCGGCTGTATCATATATTTCAGATTACGAAAAGGAATTGGTGGCATTGGCGCGTGCTCGTAATGCTGATGGTATCATTTGCGGACATATTCATCAACCCGACAACAGGATGATTGATGGTATTCATTACTTGAATTCTGGCGATTGGGTTGAAACCATGTCGGCATTATTGGAACACGAAGATGGAACCTGGGAAGTATATATGCACCGCAATAATGCTATTAAACCTCAAGCAGAAGAGATGTCGAAAGGTGTATTTACACTTTCTACACCAGCAGGTGAAGGGATGAAAGTGGCTTTTTCGCATTATTATTGATAGAGGCAAGAGCCAAGATTTAAGATTCAAGAAACAAGATTTAAGAGCCAAGAGGCAAGATTCAAGAGGCAAGATTCAAGATTCAAGATTCTGTTGCTTTTGACCCCCAAACCCCCTACTGGGGGCCTAAAGACCAAGTTTCTATGTTATCTTTAAAATACTGCGTCTTAAGCCCCCAGTAGGGGGGTTGGGGGTCGAAGTAAAACAAATAACCCAATTAACCCATTACCACATTACCCCATTATCTAATTACCAAATTATCACATAACCCAATTAACCCATTAATAAAAATGAAATACCTATTTGTAGTACAAGGCGAGGGCAGAGGTCATTTTACGCAAGCCCTAAGTTTAAAAAGTTTGCTCGAAAAGAATGGACACGAAGTGGTGGGAGTAATGGTGGGCGGCAGTGCCAAACGTGTATTGCCCGCATTCTTTACCGAAAAGATAGACAGCGAAATAGTTCAGTTTCAAAGTCCTAATTTTCTGCCCACTCCCAAAGGAAAACATTCGTCATTGATTATCAGTATTCTCTATAATCTGCTGTTATTACCGGTTTACATTAAAAGTATACTTAGCATTCGTAGTACAATAATGGAAACGCAGCCCGATGTGGTAATCAATTTTTACGAATTGATGTGTGGCGTAACTTATGGGATTTTTAAACCGAATGTGCCGATGATAAATGTGGCGCATCAGTATTATTTCCTTACGCCCGATTTTCGATATACCGGAAATAATCCTAAACAGTTCAAGTTACTGAACTTTTACTCAGGGTTAACAGCAATGAATAGCTATAAAATGTTGGCACTTTCGTTTCGAATTGACGAAAATTCGTATTACGGTAAAATTGCCATTGTGCCGCCGCTTTTGAGACCAGAAGTGATGAATAAAAAAACAAAAGCAGGCAATTATATTCATGGATATATGCTCAATAGTGGTTATGCAGCGGAATTGACGCAGTGGAGCAATAAGAATATTGCTGAACAA
Source organism: Paludibacter sp. (assembly GCA_037142715.1). Classification (GTDB taxonomy): domain Bacteria; phylum Bacteroidota; class Bacteroidia; order Bacteroidales; family Paludibacteraceae; genus Paludibacter. The sequence continues at coordinate 6,407 of JBAXAD010000198.1, forward strand.
ATTCATTTCTTTTGGGATAAAAAATCAGCCAATCAAACCGAACAATTGACTCCAAGTCTCACTTTGCATAAACTGAGCGACACGCTTTTTCTGGATTATATGTCGGGTTGTAAAGCATATGCCACCACTGGCGGTTTCGAGTCGGTTTGCGAAGCCATGTACATGCAAAAACCAGTGATGATGGTGCCAACGCACATTGAGCAGGAATGTAACGTGATGGATGCCATCCGCTCAGGTGCAGGAGTTGCTGCCAGCGAGTTTGACCTTGACATGCTCCTTGAATATGTACCCACTTACAAAAAAACAAGAGAATTTCAATACTGGACACGTACTGCCGAATCACTTTTTATGTACGAATTAACCAGAATTGAATACGAAACTTCAAATATCTTTGCAACAATATAATAAGCTTTCTTGTTAGTTTTGCCAAACCTTAACTTTGAAAACTAAAAGCTGCCTTGAAAAGGGCAGCTTTTTTTGCTGATTTTTCATTTGCAGTTGGAAAAATGACTAAACTAGTTGGAAAAGTAACTAAACCTGCTGGAAAAGTAACTAAACCTGTTGGAAAAGTAACTAAACCTGCTGGAAAAGTAACTAAACCTGCTGGAAAAGTAACAAAACCTGCTGGAAAAGTAAC